>CALGPL010000039.1 GCA_937960595.1 uncultured Anaerolineales bacterium
TGCCGTCTGCCGCGCCTTCGCCGGCGCGCGGCGCCCTCCTCTACGCCGCCAACTGTCTGCCCTGCCACGGCGAGGCCGGCCTGGGCAACGGACCGCAGGCCGCCCAATTGCCGGTAGCCGTCCCGGCCATCGGCCTGGCCGAAATCGCCGGCCAGAGCGCTCCGGCCGACTGGTACCATACCGTGACGGTTGGACGCCCCGAGCGCGGCATGCCCGCCTTCCCGCAACTGAGCGAGCAGGAACGCTGGGATGTCCTCGCCTACGTTTACCTGCTCAGCCTGCCGCCCGAACGGCTGGCCCAGGCCGAAAGCCTCTATCTCGAACACTGCGCCGAGTGTCACAGCCTGGCGGCCGCCGACTTCAGCGACCCGGCGCGTCTGGCCGGAACGAGCGGCATGGCCGTCAGCCGCACCATTGCCAACGGCATCCCCGGCTCGATGCCGGCCTTCGGAGAACGACTGACCGGGGCCGAGATTCGTCTCCTGGCCGCCTACCTGCGCACCCTGGCCTTCGACCGGACGCCCGCAGCCGCCTCCCCCGCCCCCACGCCCGCCGAGGCCGCCGTCAGCGAGACCCCGCCGGCCGAGGTCGGCCCGACTCCCGTCCCCGGAACCGTCCTCATCAGCGGCAGAGTCATCCACGCCGCCGGCCTGCCGCTGCCCCCCAGCCTGCCCGTCACGCTGCGCATCTACGACGCCACCCGGCAAGTCGAGCAGCGCACGACCCCGGTCGGGCCAGACGGCGCCTTCCTCTTCCTTGACGTTCCTCCCATGCCGGAGGGCGGCTACCTGGTCACTGTCGAATATGCCGGGGTGAGTTACTCCTCCGCCCCCGCCTTCTACGACAGCACTCTGGCCCAATTCGACCTGCCCGTCACCCTCTACGAATCGACCACCGACTTCACCCTCCTGCGGCTCCGGCAGGTTCACACCGTCATGGACTTTTCCACCCGCGGCCTGGTGCAGGTCAACGAAATCTACCTCTTCACCAATCCCGGCCAGACCGCCGTCATCGTGGAGACCGACGGCAGCAGCATCCCCTTCATCCGAATCCCGCCCCAAGCCGGGACGGCCGTCACCTTCCAGTTGAGTCCAGACAGCGCCCCGCTCTACCCGGCCACGAACGGCTTTGCGATCTTGCCCGGCGAAGGGCTGCAATACGGCATCGTCGCCATCTTCTCCCTGCCCTACGAGAGCCGCCTGGAATGGGATCACACCTTCCTCCTGCCGGTCGATTCGCTCGACATTTTCGTTCCGGCCGGCGTCAAGGTGCGCGCCGACCGTCTGATCGACCGCGGCCTCAATAATATCCAGGGCATCGAATACCATCTCTACGAAGCCGATTCCCTGGCGGCCGGCGAACCGCTCGCGCTGACCATCCGCGGCCTGCCCGGCGAGACCCCTCTCCTCAACCTGGGCGAGCAAAGCAGCCTGATCCTCGGCATGGGCGCGCTGGGCCTCGTCTTCATCGTCATCGGCGTCTACCTGTTCCTGCGCGATCGCGCCCGGCAGACGAGCGATGAAGAAGAAAGCGAAGACGCTCTGGGCGATGACCCGCAAGCCATCATGGACGCCATCCTGGCCCTGGACGACCAGCATCGGGCCGGTCATCTGGCCGAGCAGGCCTACCAGGAACGCCGCCGCGCCCTCAAGAAGCGCCTGCGAGACCTCCTCTAGCCGCCCCTGCAATGATCCGCGTCCGGAAACTCGTCAAACGCTTTGGCCTCAAGACCGTCCTGCGCGGCCTGGACTTCGACGTTCAGCAGGGAGAATTCGTCGCCGTCCTGGGGCCGAACGGCGCCGGCAAGACCACCTTCCTGCGCATCCTGGCCTCCCTTTCCCGGCCCTCGCTGGGCGAAGTTGTCATCGCCGGTTGCCGCCTGCCCGCCCAGGCGGTTGCCTTGCGCGCCCGTCTGGGCGTGGTGACGCACCAGCCGCTCCTCTACGGCGACCTGACCGCCGAGGAGAACCTGCGCTTCTTTGCCCGCCTCTACTCCCTGCCCGACCCCGGCGAACGCATCGAGGCCGTGCTCGAACAAATCGGGCTGGCCCCCCGCCGGCGCGACCTGGTGCGCACCTTCTCGCGCGGCATGCAGCAGCGCCTGGCCATCGGACGGGCCATCCTGCACGACCCCGAGGTGATCCTCTTCGACGAACCGCACACCGGCCTCGACCAGAACGCCTGCGACATGCTCGACCAGGTCCTGCGCGATGTTGCCGCCCGCGGCCGGACGGTGGTGATGACCTCGCACGACCTCAGCCGCGTCGAACCCCTGGCCACCCGCTTCGACGTGCTCGACCGCGGCCTGATCTGCGCCTCGGCCGCGCCCCGCGACCTGCGCGGCAACCTGCTCGACTTCTACCGCGAGGCGCTGGCAAAATGACCCGCAACCGTCCCTCCCCGCCCGCTGCCCGGCCGCCCTCCCTCCCGCCTCGTCCACGCGGCGGATTTGGGCGCGCCGTTCTGGCCATCTTGTGGAAAGACTTGGCCGCCGAGATGCGCTCGCGCGAACTGCTCTCGGCCATGCTGGTCTTCGCCCTGCTGGTCATTCTCATCTTCAACTTCGCCATCGAACTGGCCCCCGCCCTGCGCTCCACCATCACCCCCGGCGTCCTGTGGGTCACGCTGGCCTTTGCCGGCACCCTCGGCCTGAACCGTTCGATGGCGGTCGAAAAGGACCGTGGCTGCCTGGATGGCCTGCTGCTGGCGCCGGTTGACCGCTCGGCCATCTTCTTTGGCAAGATGCTTGCCAACCTGGTCTTCATGCTGCTGGTCGCTGCCATCCTCTTGCCGGTTTACAGCCTCCTCTATAATATCAACCTCTTCCGGCCCGGCCTCCTGCTGGTCATCCTGCTCGGCTCGCTCGGCTACGTCGCCGTCGGGACGCTGCTGGCCGGCATGGCCGTCCAGGCCCGCACGCGGGAGGTGCTGTTGCCGATTTTGCTCTTCCCGGTCATTGTGCCGGTGCTGCTGGCAGCCGTGCGGGCAAGCGGCGGCTTCCTCCAGTCTGCCCCGTTCGAGCAAATCCTGCCCTGGCTGAACTTGCTGATCGGCTACGATGTCATTTTTCTGGCCGTGGCCTACATGGTCTTCGATTTCATCGTCGAAGAATAGGAACACTTCTAGTTTTGCTTGCAAGAAAGGAGGCACATGGAACCTCGACCCAAACTGCTTTCGCTTTTGACCGGCCTCTCGGTCCTCCTCTTTCTGGCCACGCTGGCCGTCGTCTTCCTGTACGCGCCGCTCGAAGCGAGGATGAACTACGTTCAAAAGGTCTTCTACATCCACATCTCCACCGCCTGGGTGGGCATGCTCGGCTTCCTGGCCGCCGCGGCGGCGGGCGTTGCCTTCCTGGCCACCAAGAATCTGAAATGGGACATCGTCGAAGTGGCCGCCGTCGAAATCAGCCTGGTCTTCTTCTTCATTGCCATCGTCACCGGCTCGATCTGGGCCAAGCCCTCCTGGGGCACCTGGTGGACCTGGGATGCGCGGCTGACCACCGCCGCCATCCTCGAGATGATCTACCTGGCCTACCTCCTGCTGCGCCAGGGCATCGAAGACCCCGAACGGCGCGCCCGCTTCGGGGCCGTCTACACCCTGATCGGCGGACTCAGCGTGCCGGTCACCTTTCTGTCCATCCGCCTCTGGCAGACCATCCACCCGGCCATCATCGGCACGGCCAGCGCCCAGGCCCAGGGCGGCTTCGCGATGGCCCCTACCATGCTCCAGACCATGTTCTTCGCCCTCTTCACTTTCTCGGTCATCTTCGTCACCCTGCTCTGGCACCGCGTTCGCCTGGGAAGGCTGGCCGAGAAAGTCGAGCAGCGAAAATTGCAGGAATTCAAATGAGCGAGGCCGCCCATGATTGCTTATGACATTTCCATCCAGTACATGATCGCCGGTTATGGCACCGCCTTGGGGGTACTGGCCCTCTACCTGGTCAGCCTCCTGCTGCGCTGGCGCAGGCTGAAACGCGACCTGCAGACCCTGGAAGAATTGCAATCAAAGTAACCATTCCAAATCACCTCGAGTCCGCTATAATCATAGCGGACTTCTCGTCTCAGGGATGATGCGACCTTCCTTCCGGGCCGCCGGGGCGGCCATCGCTCTCGTGATTCTCGTCTTGCTGGCACAACTGCCGGGCAGGTGGACGCCTCCTGCCCACGCTGCGGAGGAACAGCCGCCGGGTCCAGACCGGGCAGCGGTCATCACGGTGGACTACATCGCCTACGAGTGGTGGCTGGTGCGTTTCTTCGACAATGCCGTCGTTTGCCAGATCTACATCGATCACGAAGGCCTGCCCCGCCCGAACGAAATCTATTACGCCTGCGGGGCCGATCTGTACGCCAAATGGGCAGCCACTCGCCCCTGCGAATATGCCGAAAGCGACGACCCCTCGCTGTGCAGCGGTTATTATCTGCTCTTCTGGGAATCCGGCCCGGCGCAGAAAGAGGTGGTCGTCAGTCTGCCGCCGCCGGTGGTCTGGGTCACGCTGGACGGCTGTACCAGTCTGGCCGGCACCCATTGGTGCGATCCAGACGCCCTGCTGGTGCTGACCGGCGAGGAGCCGCTCCCCAACGAGCAAATCACCCGTCTCGAAGGACGCCTGGACGGCGAACCGTTCGTCTGCGAACCGCGCTGTTCCATCGAACTGCTGCCCACCGACCCGGCAGGCATCCGTCTCGAGTTTTGGGCCTATTCGAGTTACGGCGACAGCAGCATGGCCTTCGAGGCCCTCCTGCGCGTGGCCGACGCCGAACCGGAGACCGGTCAGGACGGCTGGTTCGTGGATGTGCTCAGCAGCCAGTGGCGCGGCGCGCCCGCCGCCGGCTGCGCCCAGACCTGGGAGGCCTTTCCGCCCGTCGGCGGCCCGCCCCCCTGGCTGACCACCCCTGCTTCCCCTGCCGACCTGGCCTCCGACATCCCCTACGAATACCTGGCCTCCAACCTGATCCTGCAAGGGGTGGCCGATGTCAGCCGCTGTCCCGACGGCGGTTTCCTGCCGAACGGTCAACTGAGTCAGTGCGGCCTGCGCGAGGCCCGTCCGGCGGTGACCGCCTGGCAAAACCGCTTCGACGCCATCATCTTCGAGGTAGCCCTCGAAACCGGCGTGCCGGCGCAACTGCTCAAGAATCTGTTCAGCCGCGAGAGTCAGTTCTGGCCCGGCGTGTACACCGCCCGGCCCGAGGTCGGGTTAGGACAGATGACCGAGAACGGCGCCGACACCGCCCTCCTGTGGAATCCCTCCTTCTACGAACAATTCTGTCCACTCGTCCTCAGCCTCGACACCTGCGCCGGCGGTTATGCCCACCTGGAAGAAGAAGAACAGGAAATGCTGCGCGGCGCCCTGGTTCGAGACGTGGACGCCTTCTGTCCCGACTGCCCCTTGCGCATCGACTTGCAGCAGGCCGATTTCAGTGTGCCCATCTTTGCTGAAACCCTGCTGGCCAACTGCGAGCAGACCGGCATGATCGTCTACAACACCTACCGCCAGCCGCCGGGCCGGGTTGCCAGTTACGAGGATTTGTGGCGCTTCACGCTGGTCAATTACAACGCCGGGCCGGGCTGCCTCATCCTGGCCATTCAGAGCACCGAAAGCCTGGGAGAACCGCTCGACTGGGAACACGTTTCGGCCCATCTGACGCCCGTTTGCCGGGGGGCAATCGACTATGTGGAGGATATCAGCCGCTGAAGCGGAACTTTTGGCCCCCTTCCGCCGTCTGGAACGAGAAACCTTCAATCCCAAAGGAGACAATCATGGCAAATTTCCGCAGGGTATCCATACTGATTCTGGCTCTGGCCCTCCTGGCCGGAGCATCGGGCTGCAGCCCGCAAACGGTCCGCCTGGACGCGGGAGGGAACGGGAGGATGGCCGAGATGGCGGTGGGAGCGCGGCTGATCATCGCCCTGCCGGGCAACCCCTCCACCGGCTACACCTGGGAGGTGAAGGAAGGCGCGGCTCCCGTCCTGGAACTGCTGGGCGAGCCGGAATTCACCAGCGACAACCCCGCTCTGGTCGGCGCCGGCGGGACCCTGACCCTGACTTTCCGCGCCGTCCAGCCCGGCGAGACGACCCTGGTGCTGGTCTATCACCGCCCGTGGGAGACGGACATCGAGCCGCTCGACACCTTCACGGTGAGAGTCACGGTTCGCTGAAGCAGAGTCGGCGGGCTAATAATTCTGTAAACTCGGAAGCCTTGTCCTTTTGGGCTTCTGCCGGTAGAATGTGAAGCGGTTCACACATCGAAGGACCGCCGGCATTGCGACTTCATCTCAGCGGCCCATCATCATCCCCTGTGATCCACCCTTTACTGCGGGGCCACCGGCCCCGCAGTTTCTTTGTCGTTACATGGTAATATGTCGGGGAGCGATGCTTCTTACACCGCCGGGCGTACCTGTCCTAGTAAGAGAGTATCTCTAAACAGTTTTCACATTCAACGACCCAACCGCCCGCTCCGCTTCAGCCGGTAGAACAGTCCCGCCCCGGGAGTGATGAGCAGGCCAAGTCCAACCAGCAGCGCCTGTCCGATTTCCTCCCCGGCGCGTTCCAGCGCGGCTGTCGGCATCACCTCGTCCGGCCGGTCAGGGAGATAGACGATGCGGAGTTTTGCCCGCTCCTGAGCAGCGTTCCTTTGGGCAATCTCGACGCGCCCCGCAGACGGGCGGCGATGACCTGCTGTTGCTCTTCACAGAATTGGAGTTTTTGTTTTATCTGCCTTCGCGCGGTTTCTCAACCAACTCGCGCAGAGATTCGGGCAGGGCCGCGCGCTTTGCCGTCAGCGTCAGCATGTCGCCGGCCCTTCACTGCGTCGC
>CALGPL010000040.1 GCA_937960595.1 uncultured Anaerolineales bacterium
TGGTCAGAATGCCGAGCAGGCTGCCCGACTCGTCCAGCACCGGCAGCCCCTGGCGGCGTTGGCGGGGCCTCAGGTCGGCGGCTTCCTCCAGCGGCATGGATGCGCGCAGGGCGGGGAAGTTCGTCTCCATCACCTCGCCCACCGTCAGCGCGCTCATCACGTCCACGGCGCGCCCGCGCTCCAGGCGAATGCCCTGCCGCGCCAGCCCCAGGCTATAGACCGAATCGCGCGAGATGCGCTGCGAAACCGCCAGGCTGACCGCCACGCTGAACATGAGCGGCAGGATGATGCGGTAATCGCCGGTCATCTCGAACAGGAGCAGAACCGCCGTCAGCGGGGCGTGAACCGCGCCCGCCAGCACCGCCGCCATGCCCACCAGGGCAAACGCCGCCGGTTCGATTCCCAGACCCGGAAACAGCGCCGCCGCCCCCAGCCCAAACGCGCCCCCCAGCATCGCCCCGACAAACAGCGACGGCGCAAACACCCCGCCGAAGAAGCCCCCGCCCAGGCTGAGCGGAGTCAGAACGAGTTTGGCGAGCAGCAGCGCCGCGAGCAGCCCCAGGCTGAAGCCGCCGCGCGTCAGCACCGCGCCGATGGTGTCGTAGCCCACGCCCAAAACCTGCGGCAGGAACAGCCCGGTCAGCCCGACCAGCGCCCCGGCGATGGCTGTCCGCAGCGGACGCGGCAGAGTCCAGCCGCCGAAGAAATCCTGCATCCGATAGAGCAGGCGGACGTAGAAGGCGGCGACCGGTCCCGCCAGCAAGCCCAAGAGCAGGTAGAGCGGCAACTCCCAGACCGAGTGCAGGGCATAGGGCGGCACGGGAAAGGCGGGCGAAGCGCCCTCCACCGCCTGCGTGAAGACCGAAGACGTGACCGCCGCCACGAGAATCAGACCCACGCCGGCGCCGCCCGCCTCGCCGAGCAGGATTTCCAGGGCGAAGAAGACCCCGGCGATGGGCGCGTTGAAGGCGGCGGCAATTGCCGAAGCCGCCCCGCCCGCCACCAGCGTGCGGATGCGTTCTTCCGAAAGGCGCAGTTTTTGTCCGAACATCGAGCCGAGATTGGCGCCGATTTGCACCGAGGGGTCTTCCGGTCCGACCGAAGCGCCCATGCCGATGGAGAGAATCGCCGCCAGCGTTTTGACCGGCAGTTTGGGGTAGGGCAGGCGTCCGCCAAAGAGCGCCACCGCCTGCATGGCTGCCGCCGTGCCGTGAATTTTCTCGTCATGCAAAAAGCGCCCCGCCAGCCAGCCGACCAGCAGCCCGCCCGCGATGGGGATGAAGAACGCCGTCCAGCCGGGCAGCATGCCGAAGGTCAGGTGGTGAAGCGCCTCGATGAGCCGCTTGAAGAGCCAGATTGCCGCGCCGCTCGTCAGCCCGACCAGCGCCGCCAGCGCGCCCATCTGCAGCGATTGGGATGAAAAATGCGTGAGACGTTGAACGATGCGTGTCATGTGTGCCTGTGGGAGGGGTGAGATGGGGCAACTATATCAGAAGTTTGGACAAGCGCGCGACGATGGGTGAGTCGGCGCGGGCCGAGCGTCTGCGCGCCCGCCATCAGGTCGAGGGCGAGCAGCATGGATAACGAGGCGAAACCCAGGATTGGCCACCGTCACGGGCCAGGGACTTGCCCCCCAGCCGAGGCGTCCGTTTCTTTTCCCCTCCTCGGCCCACAAGCGAACCCCGGCACCGTCTCGAATTTGCCCTAGTCTCTGTCCTGACCGGCCATCTCCCGACGCCGGCCGGTCAACACTTGATGCAGCGCAGCGCGGTCGGCCGGGTAGGTGCGGAACATCGGCAGCCACAGAAGGGCAGCGATCAGTTTGGGGAGGGGGACCAGCAGCAGCAGCGTGGTAGTCACGCCATAAACGTCCACCAGCAAACCGGACAGGGTCATAAACAGCGAACCGGTCGCGCCGATGACCATATCCAGCGCCGCCCGGCTGGTGGCGCGCAGTTCAGGACGCAAGATGCCCTGCGCCATCGGCCAGCGCGCCCCGGTGTCCACACTGCTAATGCCCAGCCCGGCCAGCGCGCCGAATAACATCAGGGGGACCAGTCCACGAGACCCCAGACTGATGAAAGCGGCCAGCGCCGGGGCGGTGAGCGTCAGGCCGACCAGCGCCATCGTCGCGCGGCCGTAGGTCGGGAAGCGCCGCTCGAGCCGATCGCCCAGCCAGCCGAAGAACAGGTGGCCGGTCAGCGTCCCGAGGGTGAGCAGGACGACTACAATGAAAGCCCGATCGCCCAGCCCCAGACTATTCAGCCAGACAAAAGACCAGCCGAAGAGGACGGCCATGGCGATGTTGTCCACCGAGTTCTGAAAGAGCAGCACCCACCAACTGCGCACGCGGGCAATCGCCGGCAAGTCGCCCAAGCGGAAAGCATAGCGGGCGGCAGCCTCCTCACTGATGACCTCTTTGAGTTCTGGCTCAGCAGCGCCGCGCGGCGGCTCGTCAATGACCAGCAACAGGAAGCCGGTCAGGATGCTGGCAACCCCCATCACGATAAAACCCAAGCGCCACGAATCGGGATTGATATTCCCTAAGATGGGCAAGACCACAAAGGCCGCCAGCGTGCCGCAGTAACTGACGGCGGTCATGATGCCGGCGGCAATGCCGCGCCGGCGGCTTTCGAACAGATCGCTAAGCAGGGAAAAAGCCGTCGGCCACAGCACCCCCAGCCCCAGCGAGGAAAGGATGCGCACCGTCAGGAGTTGACTGAAGTTCTGGACGAACGCAATCACCAGCGTCCAGCCGCCCCACAAGCCGGTGATGCCCACCAGGAGCGCCTTGCGCGAGAAGCGGTCGGCGGCCCAGCCCCAGAACGGCAGGGTAAGGGTGCGAATCAGGTCGCTGATGCCCAGCACGGGGCCCAATTGCCCCTCCCGCAGCCCCAAGGCCGGGTACATTTTGGGCCAGAGGATGGAGATGGCTTGATTCTCGCTGCTATCTACAAAAGCCGCCGCCGAAAGCGAAAAAATCGACAACCAACGCCGCTTTGCTCGAGAGGAGGGGGGGACAGCCATGTTGAATGCCTCATCTACACTGAGTTGTGACTTTTCGATACGTTTGTACTATAATCTTACCAGGTGGTGTAGTGGCATTATACACTTTCTTCCACTAACAAACACACATTCCAAGGAGAAAACTTCCATGTCTGCCAAACAGGTCGTCGTTGTCGGGGCGGGAATCGCAGGTCTCACGGCTGCTTATCGTTTGCAGCAGGCCGGGTTTGCAGTGCGCGTGCTGGAAGCCGCGCCTCAGGTGGGGGGACGGATGATTACCATCCATTGGCGCGGACACGCCATTGACCCGGGCGCGGAGTTCATTTCGGGCGCGGAAAGGCATCTGCTGGAACTGGCCCAGCAACTCGGCGTTCAGGACAAACTGATTGACTACAGCAAAGAACAGGTCGGCTTCGAGGTCGGCGTCATGCGCGGCGGCCGGGTGCAAACGGTCAACTTCATGAAACCCCTGGAATACCTGACCTGGAAAGGAATCTCGCTGCCGGCCCGTCTCAGCCTGCTCAGGCTGCTCCCCTACATCATGCGCTACGGGCGTTATGATCCCTATCATCCCGAAGCCGCTCCCGGCGATGACACCCAGACGATGGAGCAGTTCTTCTACCGGAAAATCAACGCCGAATTGTTCGAGTACTGGGTCGAGCCGATGATGGATGTCTTTTGCGGTTACACGCCGGACGACCTCTCGGCCAAGATGATGTTGCTGCTCTTTGGCAATTACCTGAACACCAAACTGTATTCCTTCGCCGGTGGCCTGGGCTTCTTCCCCGAAGCCCTGGCCGGCCGCCTGGATGTGCTGACCGGCGCGCGCGTCACCCGCGTCGCTTTTTCAGACGCGGGCGGAGTACGGGTCACCTACGAGCAAGACGGACAGACTGCCTCCCTGGAAGCCGACCTGGCCGTCGTGGCCGTGCCGGGCGACCTGGCGCTGGGCCTGTTCGAGCAGCCGCGCCCGGCCTGGAAGGCATTCTTCCCCTGGGTGCGCTATTCGCGCGTCGCCATCGTCTATCACCTCATCGAACAGGACGACCCGGCGCTGGACAGCGGCGGCATCATGTTCCCGCGCAAAGAGCCGTGGAAGTTGTCGGCGCTGGGCTGGAGCCGCAAAGCGGACGGCCGCCTGCTGGCCATGAGCGACCTGAAGGCGCACCTGTACGACCCACAGATGAGCGACGGGGAACTGCGCCGAGTCATCACCGAAGAGGTCGTCCGCGCCGTGCCGGCTTTCGAGGGCCGCATTGTGGATCAACTGGTCTTTCGCTGGGCGCGCAAGGTGCCGGCCATGCCGCCCGGTTACCTGACCGCCCTCAAGACTTTCTGGGAGAACCCGCAGGAAGGGCCGGTCTATTTCTGCGGAGACTACTTCATCACCGGTTCGACCGGCGCGGCCCTGGCCTCGGGCTGGCAAGCCGCCGACCGGGTGTTGCAAAAAGCATGAACCTTCCCGATTCGGTCGAGAAAGAGGTGATTCGAACTTTCGCTGCGGTCGGCAGGCTGCTGTTTTTCAGCCTCGAATGACACGAATTCTACGAAAAAGATTTCGGACATTCTCAGAATTCGATACTTCCACCTTCCGGCCAACCTTTGTAGCCAAAAGGTTGAATCGGTTCAAAGAAAAATCGAACCTCTTTTGAACTCTGGGATTGCGAGCATCAAAACGGCAACGGGGAGCGCCGTGTGCCTGCAGCCGCCCGTGCAGTCATTCGTATAATCGTCAGTGCGGCTGCGACTGCTGCCGGGCGCCAGGGAAGAGGGCTGGCCTTGGGGAGGAAAAACAGAGGTTATTGGATCGAAATACGATTGCGCCCGCCGTCTTTGGCCCGATACATGGCCTGATCGGCGCGCTTGATGAGGGTCTGGAGGTTGGGGGTGCGCCCGTCGAGGGCCGCCACGCCGATGCTGATCTGCACCGAGAGCGGACCTGCTTCGGTCGGGATCGGCTCGCCGGCGATACAGGCTTGCAGCCGCTCGGCCACCTCCCTGGCCGATTCGAGGTCTGTCTCGGGCAGGAGGACGGAGAACTCCTCGCCGCCATAGCGGCCCAGCAGATCGGTCTCGCGCAGCGCTTTCTTCAGCCGCTGGCCCACGGCTCGTAGGACCGCGTCTCCCACCAGATGGCCATACTGATCGTTCACCTGCTTGAAATAATCCACATCCAGAATCAGAGCAGAAAGCGGCTGATGGCTGCGCTGCGCCCGGCGGAATTCCCTCTCGGCCTGCTCGAAGAAATATCGCCGGTTGTAAAGGCCGGTCAAATCGTCCGTCACTGCCAGCCGTCGAACTTCTTCCAGCAGGCGGGCATTTTGCAAAGCAGCCGCCACCTGACGGGCAAAGAGCGACAGGGCCGGCAAATCCCCTTCGCGGAATCCTTCTCCCCATAACCAGATGACGCCCGTGAAGCGGCCCTCACTGATCAACGGCAAGTGACAGACGATCACATTCTCCTGGATGCCGAGAGCGTTCAAGATTTTCAGCATCGTGCGGCGGGAAAAATCGGGGACGACGCTTGCCGCCATCGAGAGAGGATCCCGAACGAATACAGACTCTGTCCCGTCGCCGATGAAGGGCCGCAACACCTCGAGCCAGATGGCATACTTGTTCATCTTAAGTCCGCTCAGCCGCTCGGTCAGCCTGACCAGCCGGGCCGAAAGGGAGGTATACCGAATCAGAACGCGCTTCCCATCACTGTCGGCCAGCGCCACCACACAGTGCAGCCCAAGTTTGGCCAGTTCGCTCCCCAGCGTGCGGAAGACGCCCTGGGGGTCAGAAACTGCCGCGGCTTTGGCGCCGACCTGAGCCAGGGCGCGGAACAGGGCCGCGGAACGTTCCATCTGCATCTTCTGGTGCTGCTCGGCGCGGGCCACCCGCAAACGCTGGATGGCCGTAGATAACTGTCCGGCCAGGATGCCGAGCAGTTCCTCGTCCTCGCGTCGGAAACGGTTCAATTCGCGGCTCTCGGCATTCAGGACGCCGATCACCTCGTCCCCCACCTTCAGCGGCACGCACAATTCGGAACGCGTAGGCGGATTCATGTTCAGGTAGTCAGGGGCCTGGCTGACATCGGGCACGTTGCGCAACCGCCCCGACCTGGCGACCGATCCGACAATGCCGAGGTCGAGGGGAATCCGGATTAGGCTCTCGCGTTTCGACTGGCAATAGAAAGAATGGAGGTAGAGTTCTCGCCGGCTTTCATCCAGCAGGAGAATGGAAAAGTAATCCGAAAAGATGCCGGCCCCGATCAACTCGACGGCGCGCTCGAGCAGTTCATCCTCGTCGTCGGCCTCGGTCGTCGCCGCCGCGACCGCATGCAGCACGGCCAGTTCGCGGGCGCGCCGACGCTCGGCTGCCAAGAGGCGGCTATTGCGGATGACGCCGGCCGCCTGCTCGGCCAGAACCTCGGCCAGGTGGAGATCATGATCATCGAAACCGTTGGGCCGATTGGCGAGGTAGATAGCCCCCATCAGGCGGTGTTCGAGATCCCACAAGGGAGAGACAAGAAGGGAATGAATCCCCAGCGAAGCAGCCATCTCTGCAAAAACCGGCGGGATTTCGGCCGGCGAATTGGCCCGGAACCCCCCCCGCTCAAAATCCCAGGCTTGCTTGCCCATTTGGGAGGAGTAACGGAGCATCTGAAGCACTTCGTTGCTCAAGCCATGGCCGGGAACTTGAAACCGGATGAACTGTCCGCTCTCGTCGCGCAAGCCGATGGCGCAAATCTCGGCCTGGAACAGATCGGCCAGGATGTCCGTCAGCGGGCCATAGATTTCGTCTTCGCTGTGCATGCTGAAGGTTTGCGAAATCATGTGCAGGCCGGCCAGTTCCCGCACCCGCATGCGGGCTTCTTCGAGCAACATGACCTTGGTCATGGCCAGGGAAATCTGGCGGGCGGTGATTTCCCCCTGCTGAATTTCCTCTTGCGTAAAGGCATGGGGTTGACGAAAGCCGAGGATGACCGCGCCCAGCCAGCGCGTTCCCGAAATCAGCGGCAGACCGAGCGCCGAAACGCTCGGAAATTCGCGCGCCAGTTGCTGACCGATACAAGTCGCGCGACGCACCTCCTCGAGTGCCAGCGGCTGACCGGCCTCCAGAACTGCCTGCGTCAGAGTCTTCTCGCCCGACCGCGGCGTCACGCCGGCGTACACCTCCCGCAGTTGGCCGTAGGCAGCCGTTGGGACAGGCACGCCGCGTTTCTCGTCCCAGCGAGTGATGAAACAATCATCGGCATGAAACAGTTCTCCGACCCGCTGAGCAAGCATCTTGAGCATCGAGAGCATATCGTCCGCCTCCAGCGCAGCGCGGACGATTTCATTCAACATCGAAAGAAACTCGATCTGGTTCTGCTGCTTCTCGGCCTGCTCGGTACGGACAAGGATGGTCTCCTGCGTCCGGCGGCGATCCTGCCGCATGCGGTCAACCATCAGGGCAATGGCACTGACGACGACCAGCCCGATCAGGTGGCTGAAAAAGGCTTGGTTTGCATCCCTCCCGTTTTGGACCAGGAAAGAAAAGGCAAGATGAAGAACAAAATCGGCCACCCCCAGCAAGATTCCCCAGCCGCCTCCAAGGTACCAGGCAAACAGGAGGATCGGGAAAGCAATCACCATTCCGATCGGCGCGCCAAAGAAATAGCGCAGGACGGCCACCGCCGCCAGGATCAGGAAAGAGGATATCCCCAAGAACAGCCAATGTACACGCGCAGAGGAAGGGAAAGTGTTTCCGGTCATCGATGGGCGACACGAGGATCGCAGAAAGACGGCGGCAGACAAAAACCAGGTACTTTCATTCTATGCCAGGGTAAGAAGGATGACTATGGGAAACCTGTCCTCCCGCCCTCGCGACGCGAGGCTCGTACCCCCAGTGTATACCAGAAAAATGGATCAAGCGACTTACAGCGACATTACAAGCCGACTCGATTCGGATCCATGATGTACTGCCACCAGTTGTTGGCCACCCCCGCGGTGCGTCCCGCCACCTTGGGCAAATGCGCCAGCCACCAGCGGTGATGGGCGCGGATGTCGCCGCCGCCCCACTCGCCGGCATCGACTTCACGGACATCGCCCTGGAATTTCGGGAAATTGAGCCAGTCATAACAATCGCTCATCACCTTGGCAGGATTGTTCCAATCGTACTCTCGCTGGCTGTTGGGAGCAAAATGGATGGTGCCCACACTGGCCTTGCCGGGAGCCGTCTTCTCGCAGCGGCTGAAGCGGGCATAGAAATTGGCCTCCCCGCTGGCTTTTTCGAAGACCTTGGTCAGGATCGACTCGGCCCGATGTCCGAACGCCTCGAGCATCTCCCCAACTCCGCGCTCGAACGAAAAGCCCATGACGATGAAACGGCGCGGGCAGCCGGCCGTCCCCGTCAGCGGCGGGGCGTTGCACCAAAAAGCCCCGGCCCCGCCCATGCACGATTCGTAAAAGCCGGCGTGGGGGAAGCCGAACAGCCAGACCTCGTCAATTTCGCCCTTGGCGACCCGCGACAGGACGTTGTAGCCCGTGAGAATGGCCCGATAATCGATCGTCTCCGGCTTGTACGGCGCCGCGCCATGTATCACCTCGAGATAAGCCGCCGGTGTGTACCGATAGCCGTCAACCTTGGCCGGGAACTCGTTGAGCAGGACGCGCTCGACCACTTCATAGCGGGCCAGTCCGCCGCTGGTTTCGAGAATATCCTGGATGAACCCGCCGACCAGATCGTCGACGCGATTCCATTTCATCTTCTCGGAAAGTCGCTCGCCGCTGGCCGCATCCATGATCGGATCATAGACGATTTGCAAGACACGGTTGGTGACGATGACCGCCGGATCCGTCAGGTTATCCGGCGGGGCAGCAGGCGGAGTCGGCGGGGGAGCCGCGCCTCGCCGAAAGACTTTTTGCACCAAATCGAGCAGAGAAGCAAAGAAACTACCCGACGAATGACTCATACGACTTCCTCCGTTACGGGAGCGCGCCGGCATAATAGATTCTGTTCCCCACACACAGGAAAAGGGCGCGATTCGGACTGAGCGCCATGGCCGTCGCCGGCTGCCCCCTAAAATGAGCCTGAACAACGGCAGGAGCCGCGCGGAATTGCCCCTGGAGCGTCAACGAACCGGCGTGCGGGGTGAAGCGGTAAACCGCCTGTGTCAGCGGTTCGAGCAGGTAGAGAGATGGATCAGGAGCGGACCCAAAAACCATCTGGGAGAAAACCGCATCCGTAATCACAAAGCCGGACGAATGGCCGGGACGGTTGTCCTCGTAGGTGAGCGGGTCGATGCAGCGCGTCGGCGCCACGCTCAGCCGGCTGAGGGTACAGGCCGTCATGTGGCCATCCTGGAAGAGCAGGTAGAGATCATCCCCGCTGACGGCCAGGTCGATGACCTGACTCATGTCGTGCGGCACTTGCTCGCTGAAGAAACTGATCGGCAGTTCGGTGAACTCGCCCATCGTGCCGGCGTACACCCAAACGGCGTTTTGATCCAGGAGGTACAAATTGCGGCCGTCGAGATCCAGCGTGAAATTGCGGACGCCCGTCCAACCGACGGACGGCGCCGCCAGCGCCACCGCCACCGGCTCTGCGCCGACGGCACAATACAGCAGGTTACCGCTGCCGTCCATCCCCAGCAGATCGGCATTGCGGGTGTTGATGCCGGGCAGGGCGGCGATATCGATCAACGGCCCCACCTGAAGGCCGTTGTAAATCCCCGCCTCGCATTTGAAGAACGGATCCAGTTGCAAGCCCTGATCGGTCATCAAAGCATGGATGACGCTGCCGCGCCCGGCGTTGAGCAGGAAGAGGCCCTCCTCGGTCGCCACCATGCGGGTGACGCGCACTTCGTCGCCCAATGACCCTCCCACCTGCTGGAATTCGAGACGGACGATGCCGTCCAAACCATCCAGCGCCGACTGGGCAATCCGGCGCAGTTCGCGCGATTCCTGGGTGATCAGATAGGTCTCCGCCCGGTCGAGATAATACAGGCAACTCTCCCAGGCATGGCGGACGACCGCCGGATCGGTCTGCCCGATGGCGCCCACCGCCGCCTGGACCGCCAGTTGATAGTTTTCCTCGTACTGCGAACTCTTCCCATGACGAATATAGACGGTGCTGGCCGCCACCACCAGCACAAGCGGCACGACGACCGCCACAAAGGCCAGAAAAGTATGGGAAAGCGGCGGCGCATCCTGACGCGGCAGGGCCCTGTTCAGCGCCCCGGCGATCCGCTCGTTCAAGGTGCGGACGCTGCGCAAGAAACGCGCCAGGCCGCCATAGACCTGGCGGCGGCGCTCCGGCAAGGGACGCTCGATCTCCGGCAGGGGGGAAACCCGCCGCGGCGAGACGAACGGCCGCGGGCGCGCAATCTGCTGCGCGGCGGGGGCGGCCGCGTTTGCAGACCCAGCAGACGCATCTTCCTCGCCTCCCATCAGGCGGGTGAAACGGCTGGCAGGACGCTCGGCGGGCGGCAAGGAGGAGGAGCCGGCCTGCGGGCGCTCGGCATCCGAGGCCGCAGGCACACGCTCGGGGGATGGCACAGGAATTTCGACCGCCGGCTTCATCGCCTGCAGGATTTCCATCCGCCCCCTGCCCGCCTGGGTCTGCACCAGGACGGCATTCAAATCCTCTTCGGTCAGGGAAAGGAGTTTGCGGCGCATGGCTTCCAGCCCCGCCAGGCCGCGTTCGGCTTCCAGCGAGGCCTGCCAGGCCGCCGGCAATTCGGCGCACAGGAGTACCTGATCGCCAGGCTGGAGGGCCACCTGCGAGAAATAGACCGGCGTGGCAGGGCCATGCCCCAGTCCGCGCCCCGACAAAGTCTCCTCATGGATATGCTCGCTGCCCGAGGGCGTCAGGTGGAAAACGTGGGTCGGGCCGCTTTGGGCCAGGGTCAACTGCGCCCCGCGCAAGACGCCAAAGATCAGTCGCCCGGTGGCTTGCTGTGAAACGCCGCTCAACTTGCGGTTGCGGTCGGTCAGGAACTGATTGAGCGCCTCGATCACGAAGCGCATAGCCGAGGTCAGCGCCCCGGCCGTCTGATAGAAACGCTCGGCCAATTGAGCGACGATTTGGGCATATTCAGCCGAGGTAAAGGGCGCGTTTCCCGCCAGGCTCAAGTAGATGAGAATCGCATCGTTTTCCCGACCACGGGCAGCGCGCCGGGGCGGATTCATCGCCAGCAAGCCCGGCAGTTGCGGCCACTCCTGGCCCTTGACCCGATTGAAAGGCAGCAATTGCAAATCTAACTCGGCAGGCATAATCCCATTATACTGGTAAAATGGACACTCAAAAAGCGCAAGCCTCCTCTTGGGAGTGTTAGGGTGAATTTCCGCCTGATCGAAGATTTCTCTGCCCTGGATCCGGCCGAATGGAACGGCCTGCTGGCCGAGTCGGCCACCGACGCGCCTTTCCTGCGCTACGAGTACCTGCAAGCCTGGTGGGCGACGCGCGGCGGTGGCGAATGGCCGGCTTCGGCGCGCCTCGTCCTGGCGGCAGCCCGCCGGGGGGAGCGCCTGACCGGTATCGCCCCGCTCTTCTTCACGGAAAACCGCGCCGGCCAGCCGGCCCTGCTCCTGCTGGGCAGCATCGAAATTTCCGACCTGCTCGATCTGATTGCCCGTCCCGCCGACCTGCCGGATTTCGCCGCCGCCCTGCTCGACTTCCTGGCCGCCCTGCCTCTCCCCTGGCAGACCCTCGACCTGCACAACCTGCCCGAGGCCTCCCCCAGCCTGCCTGCCCTTCAGTCCGCGGCCGCCCGCCGCGGCTGGACCTTCCGCCTCGAGCGGACCTATCCTTCCCCCGCCATTCCGCTGCCCGGCAACTTCGAGGCCTATCTGGCCGGCCTCGACAAGAAACAGCGTCACGAGATCCGCCGCAAGATGCGCCGGGTTGAAGAAAGCGGCCGGCCCACACGCTGGTACATCGTCTCACAGGTCGACTCGCTGGAGGCTGAAATCGAGGCTTTCCTCGACCTGATGGCCCATGACCCCGAGAAAGCCGCCTTCCTGACGCCGTCCATGCGCGAGCAGATGCGCCGCACCTGCCGGGCGGCTTTCGAGCACGGCTGGCTGCAACTGGCTTTCATGGAAATCGAAGGCCAAAAGGCCGCAGTGTACCTAAACTTCGACTACCGTAACCGCATCTGGGTCTACAACTCTGGCCTCGACCGCGCCTTCCTGGATCTTTCCCCCGGCTGGGTGCTGCTCGGCCGCCTGTTGCAGTGGGCCAACGAGCAGGGGCGTACAGAGTTTGATTTCCTGCGCGGCGACGAGGAGTACAAATACCGTTTTGGGGCCGTGGACCGCTTCCTGGTGCGCGTTCAGGTGCAGCGCGCCTAGCCCTGTCCCCGATTTCTCTTCTCACCCCATCATCAACCGCGGCCGGTACTGCAGCGCCTCGGCCAGGTGCGCCGGCCCGATCGACTCGCTCCCCGCTAAATCCGCGATCGTGCGTGCCAGTTTCAGGATGCGGTGATAGGCGCGCGCCGTCAACTGCATCTGGTTCATCGCCGATTGCATCAGACGCTGCCCGGTCTCGTCCAGCCCGCAGTACCGCCGCACCTCCGC
>CALGPL010000041.1 GCA_937960595.1 uncultured Anaerolineales bacterium
AACGCGGATGAACGCGGATGAAAAGATGAACGTTTCTCTATTAGTCAACATACTTCGCCGAAATCAAAGATTCTGTGACGTTTATCAAACCAATCTGCGTTCATCTGTGGCTGATGATGAGTTTGCATACACTGATGGATGGACTAGCCTCCATGCCTTCAGGAACCTCAGGCACATCAAATCATTTCGATTTTTGTGTCCAATACGTCGCCGTCGCTCCAGTGGGTCTCGGCCCACTTGCGGACGGTTTCCAGCGCGGATTGCAAATGCGCGGCGTCGTTGCCGAGCATGGCGCAGGTGATGACGGCTTCCGTCCATTTGTCCTGCAAATCCATCTCGGCGACCGAGAGGTTGAATTCCCGCCGCAGGCGGTGCAAGAACGGCTGGAGGCGGCCGCGTTTCTCTTTGAGCGAGGCGCAGCCGGGGAGACGCAGGTGCAGGGTGAGAAGACCGATCATGAGATGTGTTTACGATTTTCGCATTCCCATTTACAATCCAGTGCAGTTATGGAAACCGAAACCGCCTACGATCTTGCGCTCGACTATCTGTATTCTTTCGTCGATTATAGCCTGAAAAAAGCCTCCGAATTGGCGCGCGCCGATTTCAATCTCGAGCGGATGTTCGCCCTGCTGGAGGAACTCGGCCATCCCCAGCGCGGCTATCCGCTGATTCACGTAGCCGGGACGAAGGGCAAGGGTTCGACCTGCGCCCTGGCGGCTGCGGCGCTGACGGCGGGCGGTTTCCGCACCGGCCTGTATACCTCGCCCCATCTGCAGGATTTCGTCGAACGCATCCAGGTCAGTGGGCGGCCGATCGGCCATGCCGAGTTGGTCGAACTGGTCGAGCAGGTCAAGCCGGCGGTGGCCGGGATTCCGCGCCTGACCACCTTCGAGATCACGACCGCCCTGGCTTTTTTGTATTTTGCTCAGCAAAAAGTGGACGCGGCGGTCGTCGAGGTCGGCCTGGGCGGGCGGCTGGATGCGACCAACGTCGTCGTCCCGCGCGTCAGCGTCATCACCTCGCTGTCCTATGATCACATGGCCGTCCTGGGCAATACGCTGGCGCAGATTGCCGGCGAGAAGGCGGGCATCGTCAAGCCCGGCGTGCCGGTGGTCTCTGCGCCGCAGGAAGCCGAGGCCCTGGCGGTGATCGAACAGACGGCACAGGAGCGCGGCTGCCCGTTGACGCTGGTCGGCCGGGACGTGTCCTTCGAGGCCGGCGAGCATTCGCTGGATGGACAATCATTCACGCTGACCGGCGCGGGGGGGAGGCGGGCGGCTTTCCACATCCCCTTGTTGGGGCGGCATCAGATCGTCAATGCGGCCACGGCCTGGGCCGCGCTGCGCGTCTCGGGGCTGGAGCTCGACGAAGAGGCCATCCGGCGCGGTTTCGCGGCGGTGCGCTGGCCGGCCCGTTTCCAGGTCGTGCGCCGTCAGCCGCCAGTTGTGTTAGACTCGGCCCATAATACCGACTCGTTCGAGAAACTCGCCCAGACCCTTGAGGATTATTTTCCCAACCGCCCGGTGACGCTGATTTTTGGCTCTTCGGAAGACAAAGACCTGGCCGGGATGCTGAAGGCCCTGGGGAGACGCCTGGCTCTGATCCTCGCGACCCGCGCCGATCATCCGCGCGCCCTGGCTGCAGAGAAGATCGTTGAACAGGCGCGGCAGATGGGGATGCGCTGTGAGGCGGTCGTCCCCGTCGAGGCCGCCCTGGCTCGGGCGCTGGAAGAGGCCGGCGAGGAAGGGCTGGTCCTCTCGGCGGGCAGCATGTTCGTCACCGCCGAGGTCAAGACGGCCTGGGAAAAACTCACGCACGCTTGAAGCGTGCCGTTTGGAGAGATTATGACCCATCACGAGTTCGATTTCTTTTTCGATAACCAAGAAGACGATGACAACTTCAACGCGGCCCTGACGCAACGCACCGATGAACTGTATCGCATTCCCAATCAGATTCCCGACGAAGACGGCTGCATCGAGGCGCTGGTTCTGCCGCTGCGCGACGTGATCATCTTCCCGCACATGGTGACACCGGTCTTCGTGACGAACCTGGTCAGCCTGGCAGCCATCGAAGAGGCGCGCCAGGCCGGTCAGACCGTCATCGGCCTGACCCAGCGCGACCCGGAGACGGAAAACCCTGGCCCGCAGGACTTTCTCCAGATCGGCGTCGAACTGGCCATCGGCCGGCTGCTCTCGATGCCCGACGGCTCCTCCTCGGCGCTCGTCCAGGGCCGGCGGCGGGTGGAAATCCTGGAGTTTACCCGTCTGCGACCGGTCTTGCGGGCGCGCGCCCGCGTCATCGAGGAACCGGTCACTGCCGACCGCACCACCCAGGCGCTGATGCGTTCGGCCCTCGACCTGTTCGAGCGCTGCGTCCAACTCGACCGTTCCATCCCCGAGGAGGCGCACCTCTTTGCCCTGAACATTGCCGAGCCGGGCTGGCTGGCCGATATGATCGCCACAGCGGTCTCCCTCAACCTGACCGAGCGCCAGCAGTTGCTCCTGATGAGCGACCCCGTTCAGCGTCTCCAGCGCATCAACGCCCTGCTGGCCCAGGAACTGGATGTACTGGAACTGGAAGACGAGATTCACAGCCGCGTCCAGTCGGAGGTGGACCGTTCGCAGCGCGAATTCTATCTGCGCGAGCAAATGCGCCAGATTCAGAACGAA
>CALGPL010000042.1 GCA_937960595.1 uncultured Anaerolineales bacterium
TTGATCTGTGGTTTATGAGAATTACCGAATGGTTTCTTGAAAGTTTAAATCACTTCAATTTTAACTGTGGATTTCCCCCGGTCGGCAGAATAAAGAGGGTTTTGAAATTTGTTTTCAGCCGCAGATAAACGCGGATAAAGAGGATTTGGCGTTTTCAAGCGGAGGGTATCCAAAAATCAGTTGACTTTATTCGCAAGATAATCTTCACCGCCAAGACGCCAAGGCGCCAAGCGGATTTGGAAGTCGCCAAGGGCTTTTCTTGGCGACTTCGGGAAGATTCTTGGCGTTCTCCGCGTCTTGGCGGTTATTACGGTCCGAGCAGGCCGATCGAACGCTGTGTCGAGGTCTTTTCGCCGCCAGCGAAGAAAAGCGGTCTGACTTAACGTCAATGCCGGGCGCGCCGATCTCGCAAGTCCTGTTTTTCCGCCTCGCTCAGGAAGGCTGCCTCGAGGGCGTTGGCCTGCGCCTGCCGGATTTTTTCCGGCGTCAGGCCGGCCTGCGGGGCAGCGACCTGGTACTCGTAGGGCAGGGTAATGCCGCTGATGCCGGGGTCGTCGGTGTTGAGGGTGGCCAGGAGGCCGCGGCCCAGGAAGGTCTTGAGCGGATGGCTGGCGTAGTTTGACACGCAGGAGGTCTGGACGTTGCTGGTGAGGCAGGATTCGATTCCGATGCGGTGTTCGGCGAGATAATCGAGCAGGGCCGGGTCTTCGGCGGCGCGGATGGCGTGACCCAGGCGTTCGGCCCCCAGGTTGCGGAGGGCGCTCCAGATGCTTTCCGGCCCGACGCTTTCTCCGGCGTGGACGGTGATGCGCCAGCCGGCAGCGCGGGCGCGGTGGAAGTGGTCGCGGAACCATTCGGCGGGGAAGTGGACTTCGTCCCCGGCCAGGTCGAGGGCGGTGATGTGGTCGCGGCAGCGGAGCAGGGCGTCCAGTTCGCGGCGCGCGGTCTCCGCTCCGTAGGTGCGGCTGAGGATGCCGATCAGGTTGACGCGCACATCGAAGTCGCGCGCTGCCGCGGCGACGCCGTCAACGACTGCCTCGGTCACGCCGGCGGGGTCGAGTCCGTTTGCTTCGGCCATGAACCAGGGGCTGAAGCGCAGTTCGGCGTAATCGAGGCCCTCGTTTTTGAGATCCTCGACGTTTTCGTAGGCGATGCGGCGCACGGCGTCGTAGTCCACCATCACGGCGGTCATCCAGTGGAATTTGGCGATGAAGGCCATCACGCCCGGCTGGGGTGTGGTGACCTGGACGTGTGGCCGCAGCCCCTCCAAGTCGAAGGCCGGGAGGGGCAGATGGTGGCGGAGGCCGAGATCGAGGATGGTCTCGAGGCGGACGGCGCCGTCAAGATGCCGATGGAGTTCGGCAAGGGGAAGGTTTGGGTCGATCAAAATCGGGGCGGTGTGTAATAGGAAGGGGATTCGCGCTTGCCGAATTGCTGGGCAATTTTTTCGAGCAGACTGGCTTGCTGCTGGGTCAGGTTTTCGACTTTCAGGCCGATGTTGTAGACGTTCGGCTCGATATCGTCTGGCTTGCACCAGACGGTGCGGGTGGCCAGCGTCACCAGCGGATTGTCGGTCAGTTCGCCGACCAATTCGATCTGGAGCAGGAACGGCACTCCCGGCGGGATCTGCAGGTGGCTGTCGATGCGCAGGCCGGAGGGGGCTACATCGACCAAATGACCGATCATCTGGCCAGATGTGCTGTCCATCACACAGATATAGTAGGAAATTTCTTTACGCGGTTGCTTGCGTCGCTCATGCATGGGGCGGCTTCCTGCAACTCTTTCAGGAACTCAATTCTTGTTGGTGGGAGGCTCGGTCGGACGGTTGGCGATGGCGCGCCGCTGTTCTTGCAGGCCATAGGTCTCGATGATGCGTCCGATCGCCAATTGGCCCTCCGGCGACATTTCCAGGATCTCGAAGCCGGCGTTGTAGAAATGGGGGTCGATATCGGGATGACACCAGACGCTGCGGGCAACCATTTCCAGGAAGGGACTGTCGGCGATATCTTCGGTGAGTTCGAGTTTGATTCGGAAAGTTTCTCCAACCGGCAGGGGGTCGTCGCACAGGAGCATGGCGCCCTTTTCGGCGATGTCAACCAGGTATCCGAGCAGGTTGCGCGTGCGCGCATCAAAAGCGCGCATGTAGTAGATCAGCGTGTGCCGTTTGGCTTTCCGTCGTTCTTTCATGCCCCATCCTTTCTTTCTATGTCCTAAGTATAGGCGAAATTCCTTCCAGAATCAACCCTTTTGGTTGGGGATTGCCCATCGTTCTTTTTTGCGACAAAGGATGCGGGTCTTCGCGAAGGGGAAAATTCGTGCAAATTTTTTAGGCTTGTGACTTCATGATTGAGCAAGCGTCAGGATGTGGGCAGTTGTCGGTTTTGGGCCTGCGCGGCGGGAAAGAGGAGAGATGCTATAATCTACCCATCTTGGTCGTCTGTTGGGCCGGAGAGGAGCGTCTTCGATGTCGAGATTGAAATTTGTGGGTGCCATTTTTGCGGCTTTCTTGCCGTGCAACGGGTTGCGGGTCTTGGCCTACCGCCTGTTGCTGGGATATAAGATTGAGGGGCGCGGATTGGTTTTGGGACGCTCATCGCCGTTGCCTCGGCCAGGCTGGGGCGATGCAAAATCGGTTATCTCAACCTGTTTGCCGGCCCGATGGCGGTCGAAATCGCCGATGGAGTCAAGATTGGCGACCAGAACCGGTTTGTGTGCGGATTCTGGACTCTCCAGCATGGTCAGGGATACGCTCGGCGGCTCATCATCGGAGAGAATGTCTTGATCACTTCGGCCCACTATTTCGATGTGTGTGGCTTGTTAGAGATCGGATCCGGTTCCTGGATTGCTGGGATCGGATCGCAGTTCTGGACACATGGGGCCGGCATCGCTCGTCGTCATGTCCGAATCGGGAAGGATTGTTATCTCGGCAGCGCGGTCCGCTTTGGGCCGGGGGCGGCGATCGAGGATGGGGTGATGGTCGCCTTGGGAAGCGTCGTCACGCGCAGGTTTCCGGGTAATGATCTGCTGATCGGCGGCGCGCCCGCCTCGGTGGTGATGAGTCATTACGATTGGAAATCGAGGGCCGGCAACCAGGCCTCTTGAAAGGTCTGTCTCTGGGGGCATCCACCAGCGCACTGCCAGAGTTCGTTTTTTGCCATTTCTCTAAAAGATTTTCAGATTTGACCTTGTTTGTGTTATTATTTAGGACAAAGGAGAGTGAAATATGCGAAAATTTTTGATCTTCCCTGTGGCTTTGTTGATCCTTTCGATTCTGGCGTGCGGTCTGCCGGGCGGCATACCTGCCCCGGCGGGGAGTGATGGCGTCCCCCCTGATGGGTCCACAGAGAGTGAGACGGCTGCGCCGCCGGTCTCGCCGTCTCTGTCCGTTGCCTATGCCAAGGCGGGAAACATCTGGCTGTGGAACGAGGCGGGCGGCTCGAGCCAGCTCACCTTTTCCGGGGGCGCGTTTGACCCCCGCATTTCTTTCGATGGCGCGGTGATTGCCTTCCGGCGCGGCGAAGAGTTGTGGGCGGTCAATAGGGACGGCAGCAATGAGCGCGTCCTGGTGGGGACCTCTTATCTGTCGGGTCTTGTCTCGCCCGAATATGGCACCGGCGTGCTGCATTGGTTTGCCTGGCAGCCGTCAACGCACGTCCTTTACTTTGGCACCTCGGCCCAGGGCGAGGCCTATACGGTGCCTGTTCTCGATCTGCACCGCGTGGATGCCGATGCCGGCACGTCGCCGTCTCTGCTCTTGGCGGCCGACGCCGGCGGTTGGGGATATTTCTCGCCGGATGGCCGTTCCCTGGCCTTATCGCAGCCCGAGAACATCGTTCTCTTCGATCTGGCGAGTGGCAGCGCCGCCAGCGTGCTGAGTTTCGAATTTGTGATGACGTACAGCGAGTGGTTCTACCTGCCCCAGGTGACCTGGAAGGCCGACTCCTCGGGGTTGTGGACGGTGATCCCGGCCCACGATTCGCTCGGCGTCCCGACCGAACCGACCGAGGTCTGGTACGTTCCGCTGACGGGCGGCGCGACGCTGATCGATTCCTTCGTCGCCGCGCCGGTTTTCGTCGACTTCCCGCTCCTTTCTCCGGATGGGACGCGGGTGCTATACACGCAGGAAAGCGGCGGGTTGTCTACCTTGCTGGTGCGTCAGATTGGCGGCAGTGAGACGATTGTCCTGACCGCCGGCAGCGGCCAGGAGGGAACGATTGGCTGGGCGCCCGATTCGAGCCAATTCGTTTACTGGAACCCGATGCCGTCCAATGCTTACTATGGGTATCCTGGTTTTGGGTTCTCGCTTGTTTCGGATGTCGGCGCTGAGGCCAATAGCGTGCGATGGGTGGATTCTGCCCGGCTGCTGTTCCTGGCCGGCAGCGACCTGCGGTTACGCACCGGCCCGGCCTCTGGCCTATGGATTGATAGCGGCGTAGACTCTTACGATTTCACGCTGCACTAGCCACTGCCTGGTCAGCGCCTCAGAGTTGCCACTGGATTGCTGAAATACCAAATCTATCCGCAGATTGCGCAGACGAGGCTGATTTTTTCTCCTCCTAAGTAAAAGACCAGCGAGGGACGTCGCTGGTCTTTGGATCGGGAAGGGCGGTTTCGAAAATCGAATTTCATTGTAAAATAGACTCGATGGCCGAAACCCTCAACATCCTCTTCCTGGCTTCGGAAGCCGAACCGTTTGTCAAAGTAGGTGGATTGGCCGATGTAGCCGGTTCTTTGCCGGCGGCTTTGCGCGGCCTTTCCCCCAAAATGACCGGCGGCTCGCTGCTGGACGTGCGCCTGGTCATTCCGCTCCATCGGGTCATCCAGTCCGAATCGTCCACCCTCCTGCCGGTGATCGAGTTTCCCGTCTATCGGCGCGGCGGCAACCTGATTGCCCAAGTCTTTGAACGCAGCCTCGATGGCGTGCCGGTCTATTTCATCACCGGCCTGCCGTTTCTGACGGCCACGACTGTCTATTCTGCCGACAGCCGTCAGGATTTGGAAAAGTTCACCTTTTTCTCTCTGGCAGCCCTGGAGTTGACCCGCCGGATGGGCTGGCGGCCGGATATCGTCCACGCCAACGACTGGCACACGGCCCTGGCGCTGTATGCCTTGCGTTCGCGCCGCGGCGACGCCTTCTTTTCCCGCTCGGCGGGGCTGATTACGCTCCACAACCTGCCATTCATGGGCGGAGAGGCTGAAGAGGTGCTTGTCTCCTATGGCCTTGCGCCGCTCAGCGACGAGGCCCTGCCTCGCTGGGCGCGCAGCCAGCCCCTGCCTATGGGTCTGTGGGCGGCAGACGCGATCGTGCCGGTCTCGGAAACCTATGCCCGCGAGATTCTCACTCCGGAGTTCGGCTGCGGCTTGCAAGATTTCCTGAAGACGCGCGCCAACTCCATCACCGGCATCCTCAACGGGCTGGACGTCCGCGTCTGGGATCCGCAGAACGACAAACATCTGACGGCGCCTTTCACTGCCGATGACCTGGGCGGACGGCTGGAGAACAAACTGGCCTTGCAGAAGAAGATGGGCTTGCCGCCGGAGGCTCGCTTGCCGCTCCTGGCAGTGGTGGGCCGGGTGGATGAACAGAAAGGCCTCGATCTCATCTTGCAGGCTTTGCCCCAAATGGCCGACACCCCCTGGCAGTTTGTCCTGCTCGGCACCGGCGATCCCAAACTGGAGGCTGCCATCCGCAGCCTGCAGGCGCGTTATCCGGAACGCGTCCAGGCGGTGTTGCGCTACGACGCGGCGCTCAGTCATCTCATCTACGGCGGGGCCGACATGCTCCTGATGCCTTCGCGCTACGAACCCTGCGGCCTGGCGCAGATGATCGCCATGCGCTACGGTTGCCTGCCGGTGGTGCGGGCGACAGGCGGTCTGAAAGACACCGTCCAGGAGGGCAAGACGGGCTTCATCTTCACTCAGCCCGATGCGGCTTCCTTAATCGAGGCGATTCGACGGGCGCTTTTGGTCTATGCCTCGCCCGAAAGGTGGCGGCGCTTCCAGCGCAATGCCATGAAACAGGATTTCTCGTGGGCTCGTTCTGCGCGCCAATATTCGATCCTGTATCGTTCCCTCGTCCCCGAAACGGACTGAGAGGGCCTATGAAAACACGAGCCGTCATCATGGCCGGCGGTGCCGGTTCCCGCTTGAGTGTGCTGACCGTCAAACGCGCCAAGCCGGCTGTCCCCTTTGGCGGGAAATATCGCATCATTGATTTTCCGCTCTCGAACTGTGTCAACTCGGGCCTCTTCGACGTCATGGTGCTGGTCCAGTACCGGCCGCATTCGCTCATCCAACACATCGGCGCCGGAGGCCCCTGGGACCTGAACCGCGATTTCACCGGCGGGGTGCGCATCTACACCCCCTACCGCGGCCGCTACGGCGCAGACTGGTACCTCGGCACCGCCGACGCCGTCCAGCAAAATTTCACCTTCATCAAGCAGAATAGGCCCGATCAAGTGCTGATTCTCTCCGGCGATCATATCTACGCCATGGATTACGATGCCATGTTGACCTTTCATCGCGATCATCAGGCCGAAGTCACGATGGCGTCCATTCGCGTTCCGCCGGCGGAGGCCTCCCGTTTCGGCATCTTGAGCGTCGACAAGGAATACCGCGTCACCCGTTTTGTCGAAAAACCGGCTGATCCGCCCTCCGATTTAGCCAATATGGGGGTCTACGTGTTCGACACCTCCGTGCTCGATCGGGTGCTGTGGGAAGATCACCAGCGCCCCGATTCCAGCCACGATTTCGGCAAAGACATCTTGCCGCACATGATCGCCGAAGGCCGCCGCGTCTTCGCCTTCCCCTACTCCGGCTACTGGGTGGATGTGGGGACGCTGGATTCCTACTGGCGCGCCCACATGGACTTGCTGCAAGAAAAGCCGCCGCTCAACCTGAACGACCGCTCCTGGGTCATCCATACTCGAACCGAAGAGCGTTCCCCGTCGCGAATCGTGGCAGGGGCGGTGGTGGAGAATAGCCTGTTGTGTGACGGCTGCCTGATCGAAGCCGGGGCGCGGGTGGAGCGCAGCGTCCTTTCGCCGGGGGTGATCGTCCGCTCGGGGGCGGTGATTCGTGAATCGGTCATCTTGACCGACGCGGAAATCGGGCCGCGGGCGCAGGTCGAACGCGCCATCCTCGACAAACACGTGCAGGTGGGGGAGGCCGCGCAGATCGGGGCGCGGGGCGCCGCACCGGTGCAGGCCGTCGAGACCGCCGATCTGGCCGTGGTGGGCAAGAATAGCCAGGTGCCGGCGCACGGCCTCATCGAGCCGGGCGGCACCGTCGGCAATGATGTCGTCCTGTCCGATTATCCCGACCTCAGGGTAAAATCCAACGAAATCCTCGAAACCCAAAGACAACCCTATGAAGTTTGAACGCGCCTCGGGCATTTTGCTCCACCCTACCAGCCTGCCCTCTGCCCACGGAATCGGCGATCTCGGCCCGGCGGCCTACCGTTGGATCGAGTGGTTGGCCGGAGCGGGCTGCAAACTCTGGCAGGTCTTGCCTCTCTCTCCAACCGGTTACGGCGACTCGCCCTACCAGTGCTTTTCGGCCTTTGCCGGCAATCCCTATCTGATCAGCCCGGAATTCTTGCTGCGCGATGGCTGGCTGCACCCCAACGATTTAATCGAAAAGACCGACTGGCCGACCGAACGCGTCGATTACGGTCGCCTCATCCCCTGGAAGTTAAACCTGCTCGAACGGGCCTATCTGCGCTTCGCTGCCGACCCCGGGCCTGCTCGCCCGGAATTCGACCGATTCTGCGCCCGCCATGCCCTCTGGCTGGACGATTTCGCCCTCTTCATGGCCCTCAAAGAGGCCCACGGCGGCGGCGCCTGGAACGGCTGGCCAGAGCCTCTGCGTCAGCGCGAGCCTTCTGCCCTGGCTGCTGCCGCCGAGCGGCACGCCGACGCCTTGCAGCGTTTCAAGTTCTATCAATTCCTCTTCTTCCAGCAGTGGAATGCCTTGCGTCAGTTCGCCAATCGCCAGGGCGTCCGCATCATCGGCGACGTGCCCATCTTCGTCGCCTACGACAGCGCGGATGTCTGGGCGCATCCCGACCTGTTCTACCTCGACGCGCAGGGCCGCCCGACGGTCGTCGCCGGCGTCCCGCCCGACTATTTCTCGCCGACCGGCCAATTGTGGGGCAATCCGCTCTATCGCTGGGAAGTTCACCGGCAAAGCGGCTATCGGTGGTGGCTGGCGCGTTTGCGCGCCGTCCTCGAGATGGTGGATATCATCCGCCTCGACCATTTCCGCGGCTTTGCCGGTTACTGGGAAGTGCCGGCCGGGGAGCCGACGGCCGTCCGGGGCCGCTGGGTGCCCGGCCCGGGGGCCGATTTCTTCGAGGCCGTCCGACAGGCCCTCGGCGACCTGCCGCTCATCGCCGAAGATTTGGGCGAGATCACCCCCGATGTCATCGAACTGCGCGATCGCTTTGCTTTGCCGGGCATGAAAATCTTGCAATTCGCCTTCACCGGCCCCGACAATCCCTTCCTGCCGCATCATTACACGCCTCATTGTGTGGTCTACACCGGCACACACGACAACGACACCGCCCGCGGCTGGTACGAGTCCGCGCCCGAGGCCGAAAAGGACTTCGCCCGCCGCTACCTCGGCGTTGACGGCACCGACTTTGCCTGGGATTTGATTCGCGCTGCCTGGCGCTCGGTGGCAGTCTTCGCTCTCGCTCCGATGCAGGACCTCTTGAACCTGGCGACCGAAGCGCGCATGAATTACCCCAGCCGCCTGGGCGGCAACTGGGAATGGCGCATGACCGAGGCCGCCCTGACCCCTCAATTGCAGCACATCCTGCGCGAACTGAACACGCTCTACTCTCGCTGAGAACCCTGCGACGCCTTTGGAAGCGCGTCGCAGGGTTTTATTCCTCCTGTCTGGCTGCCAGATAGATCCCCGCCAGGATAAACACCGCCCCGATGACCTTGATCCAGCCTGGCGTTTCGCCAAAGACCAGGTAGCCCAAAATCGTTGACCCAATCGGCTCGCCCAGCACGGTGACGGATACCAGCGCGGCCGGCAGGTATTTCAAGGCCCAGTTGTAAGTCGAGTGGCCGATCAGTTGCGGGACAAGCGCCAGGAGCAGAATCCAGACATAAGTCAGAGGGGAATAGCCCAGGGGCGTCTGCCCGGCAGCCAGCATGATGACGATCAACGCCGCGGCGGCAATCCCATAGACGACGAAAATGTACGGCACGAGCGAAATCCGGGCCCGCAGTTTCCGGCCGATGATGAGATAGCCGGTCACTGCCCAGGCGCCGGCCAGGGCGAGAACGTTGCCCAGCATGGCGCGCCCCTGGATGAACTCCGCAAAGGAGGGGCAAGCCAGGCCGCCGTCTATCCACCGACACGAATCGCTGACGCCGATCACGCTCCCGCCGACCAGGGCCAGCAGCATGCCGACCAACGCCAGCGGCCGGACGCGCTCGTGGAGCAGAAGCGGCGAGAGCAGCGCCACCCACAGAGGGGCGGTGCTGACCAGCACAACCGAACTGGCAATCGAGGTGTACTCCAGCGAGGAGATCCAGGTGGCAAAGTGCAGGGCCAGGCAGATGCCCGAGACTAACGCCAGCAGCAGGTCGCCGCGCTGCAGGCGGCGCAGTTCGGCGCGGTGGCGGGTCAACGCGACGGGAGCCAGCGCCAGAGAGGCCAGGGTCAGCCGTCCGGCGGCGATGACCAGCGAAGGCGCCTCTTCTTGCGCCTTGCGGATGAAAATCGAAGCGGTCGAGACGGCCAGGATGGCAAAGAAAATGGCCAGGGGAAGCAGGGGACGGGCGCGGTCTTCGTTCATGCGCCCAAGTATAAGCGAATTGTTAGAAATCCTGAATATCCCTTGACATTCGCCCGGCTCAGAGTAAAATATATTATAAATATCATAAATATTACCGTATTGGTATTCTATAAGGAGAATGAAAATGGCTTTCCAACTTACCCCTCTTCCGTATGATTATGATGCTCTCGAACCCTTCATCGACACCCAGACGATGCAGATCCATCATGACAAGCATCACGCCGCTTATGTCACCAATCTGAACGGGGCGATCGAGAAACATCCCGAACTGGCCGATTGGTCGCTCGAGGCCCTGCTCTCGAACTTGAATGCCGTCCCCGAAGATATCCGCACCGTAGTCCGCAATCATGGCGGCGGAACGTGGAATCATGACTTGTTTTGGCAGATCATGGCCCCCCGTGCCGGCGGCGAACCCAAGGGGGCGCTTTCGCAGGCCATCGAAGCCGCGTTTGGCGATTTTGGCACATTCAAGGCCGAGTTCGAAAAGGCTGCCAACGGCCGCTTCGGCTCCGGCTGGGCCTGGCTGGTCGTCCAGAAGGACAACGGCCTGGCGATCGTTTCGACCGCCAACCAGGACAATCCGCTCTCGGACGGCCTGCTTCCCATTCTGGGCCTGGATGTGTGGGAACATGCCTATTACCTGAAGTATCAAAATCGCCGCGCGGAGTACGTCTCCAATTGGTGGAATGTGGTCAACTGGGAAGAGGTTGCCCGGCGCTACGCCGCGGGGCGCGGTTGATTTTCTGCAAAGGAAGACCCATGACTCATCCCGAAAGGATGGGTCATGTTTTTTTAAAGCAGGCCTTCTGAAGTATTGGGCGCGCAAGCGCCCTGTTTAGGTTGCCGGGGGCGCGGCTTTTTGGGGAAACCGCCCACCGCCGACAGGCGACAGGCTAGAAAGCCTGTCCTACGCGCCTTTGTTGTATAATTTTCTCAAACCCTTCTCCACTGCTCACTGCTCACTGGTCACTGTCATGAAACCCCTGCTCCCCATTCTCCTTCTGTTCCTCCTGCTGGTTGCCTGCGCGCCGCAGACTGCAGACCGCGGACAGCCGACCGTAGACCGTGGACCGCAGACCGCCGACTATCCGACTCCTACCCCCACGCTCACGCCGACGCCGACCCCCACCCCCACGCCGACGCCGGAGGCGGTGGAGGACTTTTTTACTCCAGAGACCTTCCCGGCGGAGATGCGGCAGTATGTCGAGTCGCTGCCGAACCGCAATAATCTTGACCCCAGCGAAGAAGAGCAGCGAAGGTACCTGGAGCAGGATCGGGCGTTTCATCAGTTTTATATGGAGCAGATGGTCTTGTATTTGCAGGAAAATGGGGTGGATACTTCGGCGTTTGAGGGGTGGAGGGGTCGGGACTGGCTGGATTATGACAAAAGCATTCAGGTGTATGAGGCTTTTTGGCGGCTGCTTTACCGGGAGTATCAGGAGACAGGAGAGTATCGGACTGACTTTTTGCTTACTCCTTGGCTTTTGCGCGGAGATGGGGAGAGAAATTTGGGGATGTATGATACGAGGAATTTTATGGTGTCACTCAGTGATTTCAACGGAGGGTTAGGATACGCTGCTGAGTTTTCTGAACCTGCAGAACAATTTATAAAAAAACGTTCAGCAGATAATCTTCAAGAAGCAATGCAAATGTGGCGAGAAAAAATTAGAGAATATGGTGTTGTAGTCCCAATCTTTGGCGTTTTGACAAATGTTGAAAGAATGCCTGCTGAACTTTCATCCCGCGGCGTCTTGACAGCGATAGCGGATATGCCTGGACGAGAGGGAGTAAAGATTTTGGTTTTGGGGTTTGTGGATGAGAATGGGAAATGGGTCTATCAGCCGTTTGCCGTGAACTTGAGCGCGGATACCCGCACGCAGGCAGGGGATTATATGTACCTTAATCCAGATGTCGTCCCTGCGCCGGAGGGGGGATTACCTTTTTTGTTTGGTCAAGTATACTTAAATCCAGATGGCTATACTCTAGAAGAGACGATATCGTTTCTCAATCATAAAGTTATGATAGGAGCTGCAAACGCATTTAATCCACAAGGAGGA
>CALGPL010000043.1 GCA_937960595.1 uncultured Anaerolineales bacterium
GCGCGCCGACTTCGCCATCGCCGCGTCGGTCGCCGCCGCGGCCGGCCTCGAGGTCGAGGGCCGCTCCGCCCGCCTGGTGATGGACAAGATTGCCGCCGCCGTCCCGGCCTTCGCCGGCATCTCCTACGGCAAACTGGCCGAGGTCGCCGAGCAGTGGCCGATCGTCGGGCGCGGCGACCTGTATTACGGCGGCACGACCTACGAAAACCGCCAGGGCCTGGGCGTACAACTCAACGTTTCAACGTTCAAACGTTCAAACGTTTAAACGTTGTCAGAGGAAGGGCTTTATGACGCTTGCGAATGTGATTGAATGGTTGCTCAAAGGTCTCGTTTGGGTGCTGGTGCTGCTGGGCGGCTTTGCCTACCTGACGTACTACGAGCGCCGGGCGTTGGCGCGCATCCAGGTGCGCATCGGCCCGAACCGCGCCGGACCGTGGGGCCTGCTCCAGCCCATCGCCGACGCTATCAAGTTGATCTTCAAAGAAGAGTTCATGCCGGCCCGCGCCGACAAACTGCTCTTCACCCTGGCGCCCATCATCACCCTGACCCCGGCGCTGATCATCACGGCGGTTGTGCCGTTTGCGCCCGAGACGGCCAATTTGCAATTGTTCGGGCGCACCATCACCTGGTACATCGCCGACCTGAACGTGGGCGTGTTGTACATCATGTCGGTGGCCTCGATTGCGGTCTACGGCATCGTGCTGGCGGGCTGGTCTTCGAACAACAAGTACGCCACGCTGGGCGGGCTGCGCTCCACGGCGCAGATGCTCTCCTATGAGTTGGGACTCGGCCTGGCCTTCATCGCCGTCATCGTCCTGGCCGATTCGACCCGCCTGATTGACATCGTCGAAGCGCAGAGCGGCATGTGGTTCGCCGTCCTCCAGCCGGTGGGCTTCGTCATCTTCCTGATTGCCACGCTCGCCGAGGTCAACCGCGCCCCGTTCGACATGCCCGAAGCCGAGCAGGAACTGGCCGCCGGGTACCACTCCGAATACGGCGGGATGAAGTTTGCCCTCTTGTTCATGGCCGAGTACGACAAGATGATCGCCATCTGCATCATCGCCGCCTCGCTCTTCCTGGGCGGCTACCGCGAACCCTGGTTCCTGCGCGACACCGTCCTGGGCGTGGATCAGACCCCCTGGCTGGGGCCGCTCTACGTGTTCATCAAGGTTTTCATCCTGCTCTTCGGCATGATTTGGGTGCGCGCCACCTGGCCGCGCATCCGCTACGACCGGCTGATGGCTTTCGGCTGGAAGATTTTGCTGCCGCTCGCGCTGGCGCTCGTCTTCCTGACCTCCATCGGCATCCTGCTGGCCGAGCAGGTCAATCCCCTGTACCGCTGGCTCATTCCCCTGGCCTCGCTGGTGGCAGGTTTTATTGCTATCTTGGGGATGTATCAGACGTTGAGGAGGAAAGAGTATGCGCGTGCTTGAACCCATCGTCGAACTGGGGCGCGGCCTGTGGACGACGCTGCGCTCGATGGCCGAGAAACCGGTCACCGTGCAGTATCCGGAGCAGAAGCGTCCGGTCAAGCCGCGCTTCCGCGGCCGCCACGTCCTGAAGCGCTACGAGAACGGCTTGGAGAAGTGCATCGGCTGCGCCCTGTGCGCGGCGGCCTGCCCGGCGGACGCCATCTTTGTCGAGGCCTCCGAGAATACCGACGAGGCGCGCTACTCCCCCGGCGACCGCTACGCCAGCACCTACGAGATCAACATGCTGCGCTGCATCTACTGCGGCTTCTGTGAGGACGCTTGCCCGACCGAGGCGATTGTCCTCGGCGACAATTACGAACTCTCCTTCACCGACCGGCGCGAGGCCATCTACCCGAAGGAAATGCTGCTCGAACCCGTCCCCTCCGGCGGCGCGCCGACCCCGCAGAAGACCGAACCCGGCAAGTTCACCCGCTCGGTGCCGGAGATGAAAGACCCAAGCGATTGACGATTGACGATTGACGATTTTCGATTGACGATTTTCGATTGACGATTTTTGATTGACGATTGATTGTTTTTGAGCAACGTTCGATCAACTCTGAATCGCAAATCACAAATCGCAAATTTGGAAAAGGCGCTTATGGACTTTACCCTCATTCTTTTCTTCCTCCTGGCTGTAACGGCGCTGGCGACCGCGCTGGGATTGTTGCTCAGCCGCAATGCGGTCTATGCTGCGCTGTTTCTGGTGCTGAATTTCGCCACGATTGCCGTTTTCTACCTGCTCTTGGGCGCGCCGTTCGTCGCCATGGCGCAGGTGACGGTCTATGCCGGGGCGATCATGGTCTTGTTCCTGTTCGTCATCATGTTGCTCGGGGCCGAGAAACTGCCCAAGGGCGAGGCGCTGCCCTGGCAGCGACCGCTGGCCATCGGGGCGGCGGCCCTCCTGTTCGCCGAGGCGCTCTATCTGCTCGTCCAGCGCGTCCGGCTGACGGCGGCCCTGCCCGACCCCGGCACGTGGGAGAACTCGATGGAGTCGCTGCGCCAGATGGCGACCATGCTCTTCACCGATTACCTCCTGCCCTTCGAGGTGACCTCGCTCCTGCTCCTGGTGGCGATGATCGGTGCCATCGTGCTGACGAAAGGGGAGCGCACCCTGCGGGCTTGATATAGACAATAGCATGACGTATAATGTCTATATCTTATAGACAATTTGGAGAGAAAAATGTTACATCTCCCCATCGCAGAAGCGCACAATCGCCTTTCGGCGCTGCTCAAAAAGGTCTCGCAGACCCCCATCGTGCTGACGCGGCGCGGCAAAGCGGTCGGGGTGCTGATTTCGCCGGAGGAGTACGAGCGGCTGAAGCGCTACGAAGCCTACGATACGCTGGTCAGCCTCTCGCACACCCTGCGCGAAAGCGGCCTGACGGCGGCAGAACTCTATCGCACGGCGCGCGAAGACCTGGAGGGCCGCCCATGATCGTGGACGCCAGCGTCCTGCTCAGCGCCATCTTCCCCGACGAGGCGCAGCCGCAGGCGCAGGCGCTCTTGCGCCGGCATGTCGCCGGTCAGGAACGGCTGCGGGCGCCCCACCTGTTGCTCTACGAGGTCAACCATGCCCTCTGGCGCGCCGAACGTCGCGGGCGAGTTTTGCCAGCGCAGGTGGATCAGATGCTGGAGGCGCTCAAGCGACTCGAACTCGAATTCTTGTCGCCGGATTGGCAAGAAATTTTGCCTCTCGCCCGCCAGACAAATTGCAGCGCCTATGATGCCGCCTACCTCGCCCTGGCGCAGCAGACGGGCGAACCGCTGGTCACCGCGGACGAACGTTTCTACAACGCTGTGGCCGGACAATTCCCTTGGGTCAGGCGTTTGGGAAGTGAGCAGTGAACCTCGTCTGATGAATTGAAATTGTACGGGAGATTTGCCTTTCATGATACCACTGACCTACTACCTTCTCGTTTCGGCTATTCTCTTTACGATGGGCGCGCTGGGCGTGCTTATCCGGCGCAACGCGCTGATCATCTTCATGTCGGTGGAGTTGATGCTCAACGCCGCCAACCTGGCCTTTGTGGCCTTCGCCCGCCAGTACAACGCCTTCAGCGGGCAGTTGTTCGTCTTCTTCGTGATGACGGTGGCCGCGGCGGAAGTAGCCGTCGGCCTGGCCCTGATTGTCGCCATCTTCCGCGTCAAGCACAACATTGACGTGGACCAGATGAGTTCCTTGAAAGGATAGAGAGGCGAGAGCAGAGGATGGAGAGCAGTCACTACTCTCTACTCTCTGTTCTCTGCTCTCCAAATGGAGAGACACATGCTCCTTAGCGAACCAACCACTTCTTTGCCCCTCTTCAGCCTCGTCCCGCTGATCGTCTTCCTGCCCGTCCTCGGCTTGCTGCTCAACATCATTTTCGGCGGGCGGATGGGCGAGAAGGCCATCGGCTGGTTGGCGAGCGTCGCGGCGGGGTTGACCTTCGTCGTCTCGGCGCTGCTGGCCTACGCTCTGTGGGCCGCGCACGGCGAGGCGGTGGTCGTCCCCTTTGCCGATTGGATCACCATCGGCAGCCTGCACATCCCCTGGAACTTCCGCGTGGATACCCTCTCGGTGACGATGATGCTGGTCGTCTCCGGCGTCGGCACGCTCATCCACATCTACGCCATCGGCTACATGCACGAGGATGTGCGCTTCAAGAACGACCCGAAGCGTTTCCGCCGCTTCTTCGTCTTCCTGAACCTGTTCATCGCCATGATGATGATCCTGGTCAGCGGCGACTCGTACCTGATGCTCTTCGTCGGCTGGGAGGGCGTGGGACTGTGCTCCTTCCTGCTCATCGGCTTCTGGTACGACATGGATACGCTCGGCCGGCCCTCCTGGGCCAATTCCAACGCCGCCAAGAAGGCCTTTGTCGCCAACCGCATCGGCGACTTCGGCTTCCTGCTGGCGGCGCTGACCATGTTCTGGGCCTTCGGCAGCGTGCAGTTCGGCGAGGTCTTCGGTCGGGCGGAGGAGATCGCCGCCGCCCAGCCGGCCGTCATCATTGCTATCACGCTCTTCATGCTGATCGGCGTGACCGGCAAATCGGCGCAGATTCCGCTCTACGTCTGGCTGCCGGATGCCATGGCCGGCCCGACTCCCGTCTCGGCGCTCATCCATGCCGCCACGATGGTCACCGCCGGCGTCTATTTGGTCGCCCGCTCCTGGCCGCTCTACACCCTCGCGCCGGACGCCCAGTACATCGTGGCGATGGTCGGCGCGGTGACGGCGCTCTTCGCCGCGACGATCGCCGTCGGGCAGTACGACATCAAGAAGGTGTTGGCCTACTCGACCATCTCGCAACTCGGCTTCATGGTGGCGGCGGTCGGCATGGGCGCCTTTGTGGCCGGGATGTTCCACCTGGTCACGCACGCCTTCTTCAAGGCGCTCTTGTTCCTCTCCGCCGGCTCGGTGATTTTGGGGCTGGAGCGCGGACATCACCATCTGGCAAAACACCCCTCGCATTCGCTCGGGGCAGGCTCCGGTCACGAAGGGCATCACGAAGGACACGAGGAGGTCTTTGATCCCGGCGACATGCGCAACATGGGCGGGCTGCGCAAGCGCATGCCGGTTACCTTCTGGCTCTACATC
>CALGPL010000044.1 GCA_937960595.1 uncultured Anaerolineales bacterium
TGCGGGTCGAGGCCGACGCAGAGGAGCGAGGCGCAGTCGTCCACGCGGCGGGCGAGGAGAGAGAAGAAGGTTTCCATGATTTTCATCCGAGCGGGGACGAAATCTACCGTCCACCGTCCACAGTCTATTGTCTATGCCTTGCCCAGCACCATCGCCAGCAGCGCCATGCGCACGTAGAGGCCGTATTCCATCTGGCGGAAGTAGGCGGCGCGGGGGTCTTCGTCGAAGGCGGGGTCAATCTCGCCGACGCGCGGCAGGGGATGCATGACGATCATGCGCTGTTTGGCGGCTTTCATCACTTCGGCATTGATGATATAGGCGCCCTTGACCGATTCGTAGGCGGCCTCGTCGGCGAAGCGCTCTTTCTGGACGCGGGTGACGTAGAGGACGTCGGTTTCGGGCAGGCAGGCGTCGAGGGTGGTGTATTCGCTCTGTTCGACGCCCTTCTGGCTGAGTTCGTCTATCAGTTCGGGCGGCATGCGCAGGATGTCGGGCGAGACGTAGTTGAGTTTGACCTTGTAGAGCGAGAGGAGCCGCGCCAGCGAGTGGACGGTGCGCCCGTGCTTCAGGTCGCCGAGCAGGGTGACGGTGAGACCGTCAATGTGGCCGAGTTCTTCCTTGATGGTAAAGGCATCCAGCAGGGCCTGGGTGGGGTGTTCGCCGATGCCGTCGCCGGCGTTGATGACCGGCTTGCGGGCCGCCTTGGCCGCGATGGCCGCCGAGCCGACCTCCGGGTGGCGCAGGACGATGACGTCGGCGTAGCATTCGAGCGTGCGGACGGTATCGGGCAGGCTCTCGCCTTTGGCCACCGAGGAGTAGCGCACTTCGTTGATAGGGATGACGCTGCCGCCCAGCCGCTCCATGGCTGCGGTGAACGACGACGAGGTGCGGGTGGACGGTTCGTAGAACAGGTTGGCAAGGATTTTGCCCTTCAGCAGGTCGAAGGTGCCGATATGGTCCACCATGTCGTGCATTTCGTGCGCCACGCCGAAGATGTACTCCAGGTCGAGGCGGTCGAACTGCTTGACCGAGAGGATGTCCTTGCCGTACCAGGGGGCGGTTTTGTGGTCGCCGAGGGGCAGGTGGGTCATGGTATGTTTGTTGATGGTCATGGTAGTCTCCTAGTCTGATAGTCTGATAGTCTGATAGTCGAATAGTCGGATAGTTGGATGGTCAAATCAAGTGATTTGGCAGGGTGTTGCCAAAAGGCACACAAAAGGATATAATTTGAGTGTGAAGACCTTTTTGTGGAACGAGGAAAAGAATGCGCTGCTGAAAGCCTGGCGGCAAGTCTCGTTTGAGGAGGTTGTCCTTTATATCGGGATGGGATTTCTGCTCGATGTGCTGGAGCATCCCCACCCCGAAAAGTATGCCGGGCAAAAAATATTTGTGGTGCAGATGAAAGAGTATGTTTATCTCGTTCCATTCGTCGAAACCGAAGGCGAAATTTTTCTCAAGACGATTATTCCGAGCCGCAAAGCGACCCGCAAGTACCTGAAAGGAAGGGCAAAATGAGCGACTTGAACCTCCAAGCGGATGAACTCGAACTGCTGGCCTCCTACGAAAACGAGGAATGGCAGTCGGTGAAGAACGTCAAAGAGCAGGCGGCCGAGTACCAGGCCTATGCCCGCGCCGCTTTCCGCAAAGACAGGCGCGTCAACATCCGCATTTCTGAAAAAGACCTGATCGAACTGCAAAAACGCGCCCTGCGGGAGGGCATCCCATACCAGACTTTGATTGCCAGCATCCTGCACAAGTACGTGACCGGCGCGCTGACCGAGTCGTAGGCAGTCCGTTCACGCTGTCGGCGCAGAGGCTGCTCTGCGCTTTTTTTATTCGCGCACATTCCGACCGTATCCCGGCCCCGCCAGAACCAGCCCTTCGCGAAACGCCTCGCGCCCGCGCAGGACGACTCGGGTGACGCGACCCCGCACCTGCCGGCCCTCGAAGGGCGTCCAGCCGCACCTGGAGCGCAGGTCTGCCGCCCGAATCTCCCAGCGGGCGTTCTCGTCCACCTCCACCCAGGTTTCGGGCTGTTCGGGGAGATGGAATATCTTGCGAGGGTTGACGACGGACTTCTGAATGAGATGGTTAATGGTTAATCGTCCCTCGCCGATGGCCGTGAGGAACAGCGGCAGCATCGTCTCCAGGCCGGGGAAGCCGGGCGGCGGGGTCTCGCCGTCCTTTTCGGCCAGGGTGTGGGGGGCGTGGTCGGTGGCAAAGCAGTCAATCACGTCCAGGTTTTGCCAGAGGGCCTGCACATCGGCCGGCGAGGCCAGGCGCGGGCGGACTTCAAACCTCCCCTCCCCCCCTCCCCCCTCTCCTTGTGGGAGAGGGGATGGGGGTGAGGGAGGAATGTCCTCTTTCGTCAAAAACAGATGATGCGGCGTGACCTCGCAGGTGACCTTGACCCCGCGCGCTTTGGCCTCCTTGATGAGCAGGATTTCCTCCCGCAGCGAGACGTGAGCGATGTGGACGGGGCGGTCGAACATCTGCGCGCAGGCCAGGGCGGCGGCCATGCTGCGGCTCTCGGCGTGGACGACGATCGGGCCGCGGCCGCGCCAGAGGCGGAAGTGTTCCAGCCAGAGGGTCATCTCGTCCAGGCGCAGTTCGCCGAAGGTCGAGTCGAGGTACATCTTCAGCCCGGCGGCGCGGGGGGCCAGGCGGGCGACCTCGGCGGCGTTGGCAGGGCCGGCGCCGAGGTACTGGGCGTAGTCGCAGCGGGCTTTCGTCCGCGCCGCGGCGAGCGCCAGGTCGAGGGTAGCGGCGTCGAAGATGGGCGGCTTGGTGTTCGGCATGGCCAGGACGGTCGTCACGCCGCCGGCCAACGCGGCCTGGGTGGCGCTATCCCAGTCTTCTTTGTGGGTCTGACCGGGTTCGCGCACGTGGACGTGGGGGTCAATCAGTCCGGGGAGTCTCATGGTCTGGAGTCTGATCGTCGCATCGTAGGACAGGCTTTTAGCCTGTCAGGCGGTCAACAGGCAAAAAAAGAGAGCCGAGAACGGCTCTCTAGAAGGCGAATGAAAACAGGAAACCGACCGGCTCGAAGAGAAAATCTCGCGTGTGGAGGAATGCGACCATATCGGGCGGAATTATAGGCAGAGGATGAGATTTGTCAAGAGGCGCGCAGAGTTTTGGTAGGCTTTGCCCAGGTTTTAATGGTCTCAAATTCTGCGAATGGCACGAATGAACCGTGCCATTCGCATTACTTTCCAAAATTAGCGAGCAAGATGCCCGATTAGTGGTTGTTCTTGGGCTTGAAAACCAGGAACACCCCATTGAGCAAAATGCCCAATACGGCGGCGGTGGCAATGGCCGGCCAACCTTGCGGAAAAATGCCCTGCAAGAGCGGGATGGGCAGGAAACTATTGTAAGCAATATGCCCGCCCACACCGACGATCAGGATGACCGCGCCGATAGCCAGGTTCTTTGGGTCGAAGAGATTGACCTTCTCGGCAATCATCAGGGCGATGCCTTGCATGCCGATCACGCCAAAAAGATAGATCGCCAAACCGCCGCTGACCGCGGTTGGGATGGACTGCACAATACCGGCCAGGTGGCCGCTGAAGGACATCAGGATGGCGATCACGCCGGCGGCGATGAGCGAGACGCCGCTGTAATTGCGGGTGATGACCATCAAACTGTTGTTCTCGCCGTAGTTCGTCCCCGCCGCGCCGCCCAAGAGACCGTTGAGCATATCGCCGATGCCGTCCAGAATCAGGTTGAAGCCGATGTGCTGGCTGAGGCCGTATTTCTCCTGCTTCAGTTCCTCGGCCAAATGGTCCACATACAGGCTGATCTGAAAGAGGTGAGCCGTGCTTTCGGGGATCGTGGCGATGGCCATGATTGCAATGCTGATGATGGCCGTTGCGCTCAGCGACGAGGTAAATAAAGGCAAGGTGACGTGCGGTGCTACCAGCAGGTTTGCCTCGGTGATGGTCGAGAAATTGACCATGCCGAGCGCCGCAGCCACAACGTAGCCAACGATGGCGCCGAACAGCACCGGCAACATGCCGATAAATCCCTTCTTTTGTAAGTAAACCGAGAAAAGGATGGTGGAAAGGAGAGTCACGATGGCCACCAGCCACCACTTGAGGTCGCCGCCGGCGATCCCTCCCGCCAGGCCGCTGGACATATCGAGGGCGGCCTTGCCCAGGGCAAAGCCGATGACCGCGGCCACCGAGCCGGTCACGATGGGCGGTAAGACGACGTCGATGACCTTCTTCCCGCCCGCAAAGCGGATGAGCAGGCCGACCAGCACGTTGATCAGGCCGGTGACCACAATGCCTGCCTGCGCCACGCGGATGAGTTCATCCGAGGCCGGTTGGCCGAACGAGGCGTTGGTCACTGCCAGGATGGCCGCAATGTACGAGAACGATGAGCCGTAATAGAGCGGAATGAATTTTCCGATGCCCCAGCGCGAGAGCAGCAGGGCGACGATCGTCGCCAGGCCGGAGGCCAGCAGCACCGTGCTGACGTGGAACCCAACCAGCAGCGCCACCAGCACAGTCGCCGGGAACATCGTCAGGGCGTGCTGGAAGCCCAGCAGAACGATTTGCCCGAAGGGCGGAACGTCGTTGGGCAGGTAGCCCAGCACTTTGGGTTTGGTTTCGAGAGACATTTTTCCTCCTTTTGGGGTTTGGTTTGGCCTTTTCAACAGGCAAAAAAAGAGAGCCGATGACGGCTCTCTAAAAAAACAATCCTGAGAGGAAATGTTTTAGCGCAGGCGGTCGAAGAAAGCGTTGTTCAGACATTGCGCCCGATTCTATGCAAAAAGGGGATTTTGTCAAGATGTTTGCGTTACAAAAAACATTCGTCTCTGTCCGTAATCATTGTTATAATCACCTCGCATTAGATTGTTTCTCGCCTCCGTATTGCATAGTAAGGAGAAAATTCTATGGCACCTGCTCAAGTCAAAGTCCCTGCCGGTGGAGAAAAGATTGCGATTCGAGACGGCAAATTGCAAGTTCCCGACCACCCCATCATCCCTTTTGTGGAGGGGGACGGCACCGGGCGCGACATCTGGCGCGCTTCGCAGCGCGTCTTCGACGCGGCGGTCGAGAAAGCCTACGGCGGCCGGCGCAAAATCCACTGGATGGAAGTCTATGCCGGCGAGAAGGCCTTCAAACTCCTCGGCACCTGGCTGCCGGATGAGACGACCGAGGCCTTCAAGGAATTCCTGGTGGGCATCAAAGGCCCGCTGACCACGCCGATCGGCGGCGGCATCCGCTCGCTGAACGTGGCGCTGCGCAAACTGCTCGACCTGTATGTCTGTCAGCGGCCGGTGCGCTACTTCCCCGGCGTCCCCTCGCCGGTGAAGCACCCCGAATACGTGGACATGGTCATCTTCCGTGAAAACACCGAGGACATCTATACCGGCATCGAGTTCCAGTACGGCACGGAAGAGAATCGCCGCTTCAAAGCCCTGCTGCAAGAGGCCTTCCCCAAAGAGTTTGCCAAAATCCGCTTCCCGGAGACGGCCGCCTTCGGCGTCAAGCCCGTCTCGGTGGAGGGGACCGAGCGGCTGGTGCGTGCGGCCATCCGCTGGGCGCTGGCGAACAAGCGCAAGAGCGTCAACTTTGTCCACAAGGGCAACATCATGAAATTCACCGAGGGCGCCTTCAAGGACTGGGGTTACACGGTTGCCAAGCGCGAGTTTCGCAATGACATCGTCACCGAGCGCGAATCGTGGATTTTGGGCAACAAAGAAGCCAACCCCGAACTCACCGTGGAAGCCAATGCCCGCATGATTGACCCCGGCTACGAGATGATGGCCCCCGATAAGCAGGCCGAAATCCGCGCCGAGGTAGAGGCCGCTCTGGCCCTCTGGCCGACTCACGGCGACGGCAAGTGGAAGTCCAA
>CALGPL010000045.1 GCA_937960595.1 uncultured Anaerolineales bacterium
TTGCCAAGAAACAGAAAAGGGCCTATGTTCGTCGTTTTCAAAGCAAAATCGAGTATTTCGGCGGTGAACAGCAACAACAAAACTCCCCTTCTCTCTTTTTCGTTCAAAGGGCTGTCGTCCCCTCTCTGACTTTTAGCGAAAAGAACGATGCGGCTTCCAGAAAAGAAAGAGGGCAGCTTGCCAATCGGGGTCGCTCAAAGCGCCACCAGTGAAGAAATCGCCGAAGCCGCAACCCAGGTTGCTAAACGGAGGCCGCCATCGCTGGCGGAACCTACCAATACGATACTCCGGGCTGCTTCGTTCTTTCTGCACCCGATTATACCATGAGCACGCTCCTGTTTCACCCGGTGGGAAGGCAGGCCGCGCCTGCCAGGGAGTGTTGCTAAGAACCAGCGCGTCTGGTTCATCCGGTGGGAAGGCAGGCCCCGCCTGCCAGGGAGTGTTGCTCCAATACAGTTCCGAAGGCGCGTTGAACTGGTACGAGACATGGAGTGGCCCACAAAGAGAAGCGGTACATGGGTTAGCCATTGAAGGCAACCTGGTGTACCTGGCCGGGAATACGAACAGTTACGGCCACGGGCAGGATGACGCCCTGGTAATCAAGGCTGATAGGCAAAATGGTCAGTTCCCACGAATCGACGAGCAATCGCGCTAGAAGGCAGGCTGAAATCTGGCTACAGGTTGACAGGACAAATGCCCAAACGGGATCTGCCATGAGTGACCTTCAAATGCACAGGATTGGTCTCACAGGGCAGGCACCAACAGGCAGCAATCGCTGATGAGCCGCCAGATTGATGCTACAATTAAGCCCAGGAAAAATAGACTTTAGGAGAACTCGACATGAATGATCGGCTGATTCTCGACCTCCTCTCCCCCGCCGACTGGCAAGGCGACCTGCGGATCTCCTTTGCCCCCGCCTCGGACGGGACCGCCAGCCAGCCGGGCGAGGTATCCCTGCGCCTCGACGAAAAACGAGCGCTGGTTTCGCTGGGCAAGGCAGAGAAAGTCAATGCCGAAGCCGTCCGCAAGGCTGGCGGTTTGCTGCTCAAATGGCTGGAAAAACACACCGTCCGCGCGGCCGGCCTGGAGGTCGACTCGCTGTCCGCCGCCGGCCTGCCCGAAGAGACCGCCCTCCAGGCGCTGACGGAGGGCCTGCTGCTGGCCGCTTTCCGCTTCGACCGCTACAAGTCCAGCGCCGACGCCAAATCTCCCGTCGCCGTCAGCCTGCTGAGCGCCGACCCCTCCCGTCTGCGCCCGTTGGTGGAGAGAACCCGAATCATCGTCGAGGCGGTCAACCTGGCGCGCGAATGGGCCCACGAACCGGCCAACGTCATCAACCCGGTCACCCTGGCCGAACGGGCGCAGAAACTGGCCATCGAAACCGGCCTGAAGTGCACCGTCCTGGACGACCAGCGCCTGGCCGAGATGGGCGCGGGCGCCATCGTCGCCGTCGGCAAAGGCAGCCAAACCCCGGCGCGGCTGATCCTGCTCGAGCACGCAGGCGGCGGGTCCGAAAAAGCGCCGGTTGTCCTGGTCGGCAAGGCGCTGACCTTCGACACCGGCGGTTATTCCCTGAAATCAACCGAGGGCATTGTCGGCATGAAGTACGACAAAGCCGGGGCGATGGCCGTCATCGCGGTCCTCGTTGCAGCCGCCCGCCTGAAACTGCCGACGCGCCTGGTCGGCGTCATCGCCGCCGCCGAAAACATGATCTCCGGCGGCGCTTACCGCCCAAACGACATCCTGAAATCCCTTTCGGGCAAAACCATCGAGGTCGTCAGCACCGACGCCGAAGGCCGGCTGGTGCTGGCCGACGCCCTGACCTACGCGCAGCAAGCCTACCGGCCGCGCCCCCTGATTGACGTCGCCACCCTGACCGGCGGCGTGATCACCGCCCTGGGATCGGTGCGGGCGGGCATCATGAGCAACGATGACGAACTGGCCGCTGCCCTGCTGGCTGCCGGCGAACGCACCCACGAGCGTCTGTGGCGCTTGCCGCTCGACGACGACTACTTCGAGCAGATCAAAGGCGACGACGCCGACATCAAAAACTCCGGCGGCAGCAAGGCCAGCCCGATCATCGGCGGCATGTTCCTCAAACAATTCGTCGCCGACGAAGTGCCCTGGGCACACATCGACATCGCCGGCATGATGAACTTCGAGAAAGACAGCGCCTACTGCGTCAAGGGCGCCAGCGGATTCGGAGTCCGTTTGCTGCTCGATTATCTCACCCACCTCGACTGACCCGCGTCCGCTGCCTGCCCCCATGCCCAAAACCCCAACTAAAGCCGTTGAGGCCCCCCCCGCCCGCGCCGGCTTGGCGCGCTTCAAACTGCTGCTCTTTGCGGCCCTGTTTCTGATTTCGGGAGCCGCCGGACTGATCTACGAGATCGTCTGGGAACGCCTGCTGGAACTGTACTTCGGAGTCACCATGGTGGCCATCACGCTGATCGTCTCGGCGTACATGGCCGGCCTCGGACTGGGGTCGCTCTTCGGCGGTCGGATTGCCCGGCGGGTCCAATCGTTGCTGCTCGCTTACGGCGCGGTCGAGATCGGCATCGGCCTGTTCGGGCTGGTCAGTCCTGGCCTGTTTACCTGGGTCGGGCAGGCCACTGCCGGCAGCCCTTACTGGCTGGTCTTCCTGCTCAGTTTTGCCCTCCTGCTGATTCCCACCTTCCTGATGGGCATGACCCTGCCGCTGCTCTCCCAGGCCTTCATTGCAAGGGTGGACGTTTCCGGGCGGGTGATCGGCCTGTTGTACGGCATCAACACGCTGGGCGCAGCGGCCGGCTCGGCCCTGGCCGGCTACCTCCTGATCGGCCACAGCGGCCTGGACGGGGCCATCCGCTACGCCTTCTACGCCAACGCCGGCATCGGCCTGCTGGCCATCCTCTTCGACCGCTGGCGAGCCGTCTTCCCGCCTGCGGAAGAGAAGACTGCCCCGCGCCGACCAGTCCGCTGGGGCTACCGCAGCCTGCTGTTCGCCTCGTTCCTGACCGGCTTCCTCGGCCTGGGATACGAAATGCTCTGGATTCGCGTCCTGCACATCACCAACAAAAGCACCGTCTACAGTTTCCCGACCGTGTTGGCCATCTTCCTCTCCGGCCTGGCGGTAGGCGGCTACATTTGGGGCCGCCGCGCCGACCAAACCCGCGACGCCGCCAGGATGTTCATCCAACTCGAACTGGCCGTCGCGCTGACGGCAGGGGCGTGTTTCCTGGTCTTCTATCAGGCCCTGACTCTTCCTGCCATTCAGGCCTGGCTACGCGAAAACTTCGCCCATTTTCAGCAGCCGGTCACCCCGATGGTCGCGCCGGAAGGCGGCTTTGTCTTCTCGCGGCGGGCGCTGTTCTATTCGCTGCTGGCTTATTTGCCGCCTTTTCTGCTCCTCATCCTGCCTGCCAGCCTCCTGATGGGCGGCGGACTGCCCGTCCTCGACCGGCTGGCAATCGAAAGCCCACAGGTCGCCGGACGGCGGGTCGGCGAAATCCACCTGGCCAACATCGTCGGCTCGGTGCTGGGTTCTCTGGCCATCAGTTTCATCCTGCTCCCCGCCATCGGCTCCGAATGGACCCTCAAGGTGTTGATGGCCGCCGGTCTCCTCTTTCCCCTTCTCGGTTGGTTGAATCGGCGTCAGTTCCGCCTCGCAAGAGACGGGTGGCCGTTCCTGGCCCCCCTTCTCGCCCTCCTGTTGCTGCTTCCCGCTCGGGGGGCGTTCTACGTTCGTCTATACGAAAGCGGCACCGGCGACCGCGCCGTCGTCCGCGAGACGGCCGAGACCGTCCTGGCCCTGACCGATCGGAGCGAGGCAGAGCGCACCCTCTGGATCGGCGGCGAGATCAACAGCCGCTATCCCAGCCCCGGCAGTTGGGAAAGACAGACGCTGAACTGCGCCGCCGCCAGCCATCCCCGCCGGATTCTGATCATCGGCTACGGCGGAGGCCACACCGCCTATTTCACCACTCTCCTGCCCGGCGTGGAACAAATCACCCTTGTCGAACTCATCCCCGACCTGATTCCTTTCCTGGCCGAATCCACCCCCCTGACTCGCCTGACCCTCTCCGACCCGCGCCTGGACCCGGTGGCCGACGACGGCCGGCGCTACCTCTACGCTCATCCCGAAGCCCGCTTCGATTTGATCATCACCGATCCTTTGCGCAGTTACACCGCCGGGCACAACAACCTCTATTCACTGGAAGCGCTCGAACTCTATCGCCAACATCTCACCCCCGGCGGTGTCTTCTGCGCCTGGCACGATGAATCTCACATCATCCCCGCCACCCTGGCTGCTGCTTTTCCCTATGTCGACCAATACGGGAATTATTCCGTCGCCAGCAGCCAGCCGCTCATCTACGATCTCGAATACATGAACTTTGCCGCAGAGCGCTTCCTGACCTCCAACCCAGAGCGCTCCCCCATCTCGGTTTATGAAGACATGACCCCAACGGTCGTGTTGCAAGAGTTCCTGCGCGACCAGGAACAAATCCGCAGCGATGAGGCCGAGACCCCCCTCCTGCGCGACCTGTATCCCTACCTGGAGTATTACATCAACAACGTACCGTTCATGCCGCTGGTGATCCGAGATCCGGCAGCACGTCCCCGCTATGCAGAACGCATTCTCGGCTGCGACGCCGCCTGCCAAGAGACGATCATCTCCGGCCGCTAGGTCGCTCCTCCGCCTTTCCCGTCCAGTAGCGTCCCGCCTGAATCACAATTCCATCCGGCACATCGGCCAGGAGGATCGCCCCGTTGCCGACGCGCACGCGGCTGCCGATGCGGACGCCGACCGCGGTGGTGACGCCCATGCCGACCAGCGTCCGCTCGCCGACGTGGACGTGACCGGCCAGCAGCGCGCCGGGGGCGATGTGCGAGTACTCGCCGATGACGCAGTCGTGCGAGACGACCGCGCCGGTGTTGACCATGCAGCGCGGCCGCAGTTCGGCCTCCGCGCCCACGTAGGCGTTGGCGAAGACCTGCACCCCCTCCCCGACCCTGGCGCTCGGCTCGAGGGTAGCGCGCGGGTGAATCAGCGCCGGGAAGGAAAAGCCCGCCGCCTCGAGCAACTCGAAGACGCGCACGCGCAGGTTGATGTCGAGGATGCCGCCCACGCCGTTGACCGCCAGGGTCACACCCTGGGCAATGAGCGCCGGCAGGAGCGCCCGCGTCCCCAGGACGGGGATTCCCAGCACTTCTTTGCCGGTCAGCGCGGCGTTATCGTCCACGATGCCGGCGATGGCAAATTCGCCGCTCTGGCGGACGATTTCCATGACCGATTTGGCGTGTCCGCCCGCGCCATACATGAGCAAATAGGGTCTCTCGGCAGGCGGCAGGACAATCTGCGCCGCCGCGCCCGCCATCTGGCGGACGATTTCCTCGGTCACCAGGCGGTCGGTCGGCAGAGAGGCCAGGTCGAGGCCGAGGGCTTCGGCCAGCGCCCGCGCCGGTTTGGTAATACGCAAGGATGAAGGATGAGAGAGGAAGGATGAAGGAGGAAGGTCGGGGGACTGCGGAAGCGGTTCGTCGGCAGTCTCCGTAATGACTGCCAGACGGTCGCCGACGGCGAGGGTATCGCCTTCGTTGGCCAGCAGGCGGATGAAGCCGGCCTCCGGCGACTCGATGTCGGTGGCGGCCTTGGTGGTCTCGATGGTGAAGAGGATCTGGCCTTTTTCCACCGCCTGGCCGTCGCGGACGTGGACGCCGACCAGCCGGGCTTCGGGTTCGTTGGCGTTCAGGAGAGGGACGAGGAGTTCGGATTTGAGCATAAGTTTACCTTTGAGAGACCAGGTCTCTTAAAGAGACCTGGTCTCTCGGTCTCTCAAAAAGACCGCGCCGCGGCGACGATATCCGCGACCTGCGGCAGAATGGCGTCTTCGAGCGGGCGGGAGTTGGCAATCGGCAGGTCGCGCGCCGCCACGCGCCGGACCTGCAGGCCGCTCACCGTTTCGACGGCGCGGGCCGCCACTTCCGCGCCCCAGCCGAGGGTGAGAGTCCCCTCTTCGACGGTCAGCAGGCGGCGGGTTTGGGTAAGCGAAGCGAAGAGCGGGGTCAGGTCGAAGGGGCTGAGTTGCGAAAAGACCAGCAGGTCGCAGAAAATCTCATGTTCCATCATCAACTCCAGCGCCGCAGCGCGGGCCAGTTCGAAGTTGTAGCCGTAGGTGGCGACCGTCAGGCGCGGCGGGGCAGGCGGACGCAAGACGAAATACGGGAACGGGTCGCCGCCGCTTTCGAGGGCAAAGTCGGCCAAGTCGCCCTGACCGGCCTGAAGCAGCGGACGGGTGTAGAGCAGTTTGTGTTCGACGAACAGGACGGGGTCTTCGTCGGCGATGGCGGCCAGGAGCAGCGCGCCGGGGTCGCCGAGGGCGCTGGGGGCGATGACCTTCAGCCCCGGCACGCCGAGAAACATCTTTTCGAGCGACTGCGAGTGGGTCGGGCCGTAGCCGCGCCGCCCGCCCATCGGGGCGCGGACGACGAGCGGGACGCGCACCTGGTCGTTGTACATCCAGCGGAATTTGGCGGCGTGATTGACCACCTGGTCGGCAATGAGGGTGACGAAGTCGCCGAACATGATTTCGGCCACCGGGCGCAGGCCGCGCAGCGCCATGCCCGTCGCCGCGCCGAGGATGGCCGCTTCGGAGATGGGTGTGGTGAGAACGCGCTCGGGGAAGCGCGTCGAGAGGCCGCGCGTGACCTTGAAGGCGCCGCCGTAAGGATCGAGGAGGTCTTCGCCCAGGACGTAGAGGCGCGGGTCGGATTCCATCGCGGAATGGAGGGCGGAGTTGAGGGAGTCGAGGACGGTGGTCATTTTCAGTGTTCAGTGTTCAGTGTTCAGTGTTCGGTGGTCGGTAGTCAGGGCGGGGAACGGGTCGGAGGCGGCGCGGGAGAAGGCCTCGGCGAGGAGGGCGCTCACTTCGGCCTCGGCCGCGTCGCGTTCGGCAGGGGAAAGGCGCGGGGCATGAATTGTCAGCGGGTCGAACTGCCGGATGCGCGTCAGTTCTTCGGGCGAGCGGGTGTCGTCGCCTTTGCTGTGAGCCATGAAGCGGTAGGTGTGCAGGATCAGGGCGGCGGGTCCGGCGCCGAAGCGGACGTGGGCAACGGCCTCCCGCGCCGCAGATTGGATTTCCAACACATCGCTCGTCTCGCGCTCCCAGACGGGAATGCCGAAGGCGGCAAAACGCCCGGCCATCGAACCGGCTACGGCCAGTTCGACCGGCGTGGTCTGGGCGTAGCGATTGTTCTCGAGGACGACCAAGAGCGGCAGACGCCACAGCGCCGCCAGGTTGAGGCTCTCGTAGAGGGCGCCCTCGCCGAGCGTGCCGTCGCCGATGAAGACCAGGACGATTTTGCCGCTTTGCTGCTCTTTTTCGGCCAAGGCCATGCCGGCTGCCACCGGGACGATGCCGCCCTGGATGCCGTTGGAGTAGAAGTTGCGCCACTGGATGTGCTGACTGCCGCCGCGTCCGCCCACCAGGCCGGTGGCCTTGCCCATCAGTTCGGCAGCCAGGCGGTAGGGGTCGCTCCCCTGCGGGGACGAGGCGCCATAGGCGAGGAAGTGACCGTGACAGCGATGATTGCTGAAGACGATGTCATCGGGGTCGGTGACGGAGAAGATACCGACGGCATCGGCCTCCTGCCCGATGTAGGTGTGGGTGGTGCCGACCAGTTTGCCGGTGGAGAACTCGGCCAGCAGGCGCTCCTCGAAGCGGCGGATGAGCAGCATGGTGCGGTAGAGGGCGAAGTTATCGGTCATGGCGGGGACATTATAACCCGAAGTGGCAGATACCGGCTCCCGGTGAGGCACTTCTTTCTATCTGTATGGCTACGCGCATTTCGACGGGCTGCCCATAATCCCCGCTCATGGTATAATCGCCTCCCGTATGAGTCCTGAAACTTCCTCAACCAAACTCTGCCCGACTTGCGGCACCCGCCTGGCCGAAAACGCCACCCGCTGCGTGGTCTGCGGCAGCGAGTTTACCGTGGAGACCAAGCCCAAGTCGCAGAAAACGATCCGCGGGTCACAGATGCCGGAGATCAGGCTCAGCCTGCCGGCCGCGCTTGGCTTTCTGGCTGTTTTTCTGGCCATCGTGGCACTGGTGGTCTTCCTGATCCTGCGCGGCAACAATGCGCAGGCGACGCCGGAAGTCACGCCGACCGCAACGCCGACCATTACGCTGACCCCCACGCCGACCCTGCTTCCCACCGACACCCCCACCCCCACGCCCCTGCCGCCGATCGAATATCAGGTGCGGGCCGGGGATACCTGCTATTCGATCGCCGCCTTCTTCGACGTCTCGGCCAACGTGATCATCCAGCAGAACAACCTGTCGCTCGCCTGCACCGATTTGCGGGTCGGCCAGACGCTGCTGATCCCGCGCCCCACTCCAACGCCCCTCCCGCCGCCGACAGCCACGCTCGAGCCGTTCCAGGCCACGATTGCCGCCTGCGAGAAGGTCACCTACACCGTCCAACGCAACGATACCCTCAGCAGCATTGCCGCCAACTACAACGTCCCGATGGACGCCATCAAGACCTACAACGGCCTGACGACCGACAACGTCTATCTCGGTCAAGCGTTGATCATTCCTCTCTGTGAGCGCTATGCCACCCCCGGCCCCTCGCCGACTGCGACCCTGCCGCCGCCCTATCCGGCGCCTAACCTGCTGCTGCCCGTGGACGGTCAGCCCTTCACCCTGGCAAACGACACGGTGACGCTGCAATGGGCATCGGTCGGGACGCTGCGCGACAACGAAGGCTATCAGGTCACGATCGAAGATGTGACCGACGGCACCGGCCGCGAATTGGTCGCCTACGTGACCGACACCAAGTACATCGTGCCGGTCTCGTTCCGCCCGCAGGACAACCTGCCGCACGTGATGCGCTGGAGCGTCGTCGTCGTCCGCCGTACGGGAACCGACGACCGCGGCAACCCGATCTGGACGCCGGCTGGCGCCGTCAGCGAGCCGCGCGACTTCACCTGGAGCGGCGCCGGCGCGGCGGCCACCCCCACCCGCTAAATTCTCTCCCCGGCTTTGGGCCGGGGAGAGTTTCTCTTGGGCCTTTGGCCTTCTTCCCGACGAGGAGACATGAGCCGCAAGATCAATGTACGCGAATACAATCGCTTCGCCTGGGACCGTCAGGTAGAAGCGGGGAACAAATTTACCGTGCCGGTCGGTCCGGAGGTCATCGCTGCGGCGCGGCAGCGCGGCGAATTTGCCGTCCTGTTGACCGAGACCAAGCCCGTGCCGCGCGACTGGTTCCCCGATTCCTTCAAGGGCCTGGACCTGCTCGGCCTGGCCTGCGGAGGCGGGCAACAGGGGCCGGTCTTTGCCGCTCTGGGGGCCAACGTCACCATCTTCGACAATTCCCCCGCCCAACTGGCGCGGGACGAGCAAGTGGCAGCCCGCGAGGGGTTGACCCTCCGCACGGTCGAGGGGGATATGCGCGACCTGTCGGCGTTTGCAGACGAGTCTTTTGACCTGGTCTTTCATCCCGTGTCGAACGTCTTTTGTCCAGAGGTGAAACCGGTCTGGCGCGAGGCCTACCGCGTCCTGCGGCGCGGCGGCTTGCTGCTGGCCGGCTTCGCCAATCCAATCTACTATCTGTTTGGCACCACTCTGGAGGAACAGAAACGGCTGCGCGTCCGCTACGCGATCCCCTACTCCGACCTGGAAAGTTTCAGCGAGGAGGAATTGCAGGCATACCTGGAAGAAGGCACGCCGCTCGAATTCGGCCACAGCCTGACCGACCTGATCGGCGGGCAGACAGAAGCCGGTTTCCACATCACCGCCTTCTACGAAGACCTTTGCCCCGATTCGCCCATCAGCAAATACCATCCCACCTACATCGCCACGCGGGCGATCAAGCATTAGGCAGCCTGTCTCTCTCTGCTGTTTGGCAAAAGGCCCGATGGATAAAAATCCCAAACCCTCCGAAGACAAGATTCTGCGCCTGGCGATCGCCCTGGCCGCTCTGGCCCTGCTCATCTATTATCTTGTTCAAACCCTGGGACGGTAAAGAAAGCGCCCCAAAATGAATCTCCCGGCCTTGCCCAGCGCCGGGAGATTGACATTTGCGCCGCCGACCGGATCATTCGGCCTTGGCAGCCGCCTCTTCGAGCATGGCAGTCGTGACCGACTTGGGACGTTCGATCGGCTGCCCGAGGGCGCGCGCCCAGACCAGATTAGCCATCACGCCCAGACCACGGCCAACGCCGAACAGGACGGTGTAGAAGTCGAACTCTCGGACGCCGTAATAGTACTGGAGTGTACCCGAGATGGCGTCCACATTCGGGGCCGGATTCTTGGCCTTGCCCTGCTCTTTGAGCACCTGCGGAACCACATCGTACACCAGTTCGGCGATGCGCACCAGCGTGTCCTCGGGGAAATGTTGCTTGGCATAGTCCAACTGAGCGGTGAAGCGCGGGTCGGTGACGCGCAACACAGCGTGACCGTAGCCCGGAATCACCTTGCCGCTGTTGAGCGTATCCCAGGCGAATTTGTACAGATCGTCACGGCTCGGCACGCCGCCGAATTTGTCGCGCACAGAAATCAGCCAACCCAGGCACTCTTGATTGGCCAGACCATGCAGAGGCCCGGCCAGACCGTTCAAGCCGGCCGAGAAGGCATAGTAGGCATCCGAGAGAGCCGAACCGACCAAGTGCGTAGCATGGGCCGAAACGTTGCCCGATTCGTGATCGGAGTGCAGGATGAAGTACAGACGCGAAAGGTCTTCATACCCCTTATCCTTGACACCCATCATGCGGGCAAAATTGGCCCCAAAATCGGCCTTGGGATCATAGCGAGGTTCGCTCCCATCGCCGTACTTCAGGCGGTAAATGAAGGCAGCGATGACCGGCAGTTTGGCGGTCAGATTGAGGGCGTCTTCCAGGGTCGGCTCCCAATAGACATCCTTCTTCATCCCCTCTTTGTAACGACGGGCGAACTCGGATGTGCCCTCCAGGGCCAGAACAGCCTGCGAGAACAACACCATCGGATGCGCGTCTTTGGGCATCGCCCGCAGCACATCGTAGACGTAAGCCGGCACCTCGGCCCGCTTGGCCCACTCCGCCTCGACGGCTTCGGCCTCGGCTTTGGTCGGGATCTCGCCGATCAACAAAAGATAGAACAACGCCCCCACATAAGGAATGGTCGCCCCGTCAGGCTTGGGCAACTTCTCCAAGACTTCGGGGATGGACATACCGCGGAATTTGATTCCGGTGGCCGGATCAACGAACGAGATGTCCGTGACCAGCGACTTAATGTCGCGCATCCCACCATAGACCTGGCCAACGTTGACCTTGTCGACAACAGCATCGCCCTTTTCCTTGACCAGTTTGGTCACGCGCGCCCGCCAATCGGGCAATTGAGCAGCAATTTTTTCGTGCAGGATCATAGTGTCCTCCTTAAGAAACGAATGGCAGTTAAATCTTCACCAGGCTATGCAAAACCTGGATGCTTTCTTTGACAGCCGCGGCCGATTTCTCCAGGGCGGCTTTTTCATCAGGCTCAAGGGCATATTCGAGGATGCGCTCGACGCCGCCGCGGCCCAACTGAACCGGCACCCCAAAGAAGATATCGGTCAGCCCGTACTCGCCCTGCAGGTAAGCCGAGGCGGGGACGATGAGGTGTTTATCCTTGAGGATGGCCTCGGCCATCTGCGCCACAGCCACAGCAGGAGCATAATAGGCCGAGCCGGTCTTCAGGAGGCTGACGATCTCGCCGCCGCCCTTGCGGGTACGATCGACAATGGCCTCCAGCCGATCGGCGGGCAGATATTCGCGCAAGGAGATGCCGGCGATATTCGAGCGGCTGGTCAGGGGGACCATTTCGTCCCCGTGGCCGCCCAGCACATAACAGGCGATGTTCTCGACGCTCACGCCGGTCTCGAGGGCGACAAAGGCGCGCATGCGGGCCGAGTCGAGGATGCCGGCCTGACCCACGACGCGCTCAGGCGGCAGTTTGCCGACCTTCATGGTGAGATAGGCCATCGTATCGAGAGGATTGGTGAGGACAATGAAAATTGCATCGGGCGATTCTTTGAGAGCGTTCTCGGTGGCAGCCTGGACGATCTGGGCATTGGTGGTCAGCAGGTCCTCGCGGCTCATGCCCGGCTTGCGCGGAACACCTGCCGTGATGACGATAATATCCGAGCCTTTGGTGGCCGCGTAGTCGTTGCTGCCCACCACAGCAACATCCTTGCCGATGACCGGCAGGGACTGAAGCAAATCGAGGGCTTTGCCCTGGGGCATGCCCTCAACGATATCCACCAGCACCAGGTCGGCGAGTTCTCGTTCGGCCAGCCAGTGGGCGGTGGTCGCGCCGGTCATGCCGGCGCCGATGATCGAAATTTTCGAACTCATGTAGCCTCCTTTTCTTTGAGAATGCCCGACGTGGACACCTGTTTATACTTATACCTGAATTCGGGAAAAAATAAAAGTATGTTTCATCACCCTGCCAGCATACTTTCATCCAAGTTAAAAACCGTTTTGGGCCGCGCTCAGGCAGGCCCAAAACGGATCCCCAAGTCATTTCGCGCTCCGGCGGAGCAGACGGAAATCAAGCGGACATTTCTTGCAGGAAGCGAGTCGCCTCGATGGCAGCAGCGGCGCCCATCCCGGCCGAGACGACAACCTGCTTGAAATGCGGATCGGCAGCCTCCCCGGCGGCATAAACGCCCGGCACGCTGGTGCGCATCCGCTCATCGACTTCGATGTATCCGCCATTCATCTTCAACTGGCCGGCAAACATCTGGGTGTTGGGCGTGTGGCCGATGAAAATGAACAGGCCATCGGTCGAGAAGAGACTCTCCTCGCCCGACTGTAAATTCTTGAGGCGGACGGCGGTCAACTTCTCGTCGCCCACGGCTTCGGTGACGACCGTGTTCCAGACGAAATCGATTTTGGGATTTTCGCGGGCGCGCTTCTGCAGGATGGCTCCGGCCCGCAACGCGTCGCGGCGGTGGACAACGGTGACAGAGGCAGCAAAGCGGGTCAGGAAGATGCCCTCCTCGAGGGCAGAGTCGCCGCCGCCGACGACGACCACTTTCTTGTCCTTGAAAAACCAGCCGTCGCACGTACCGCAGTAAGAAACGCCTCGGCCGGTCAATTCGGCCTCGCCGGGGACTTCAAGATGGTTGGGACTGGCGCCGGTGGCCACAATGAGCGTGTCGGCCGTGTACTGGCCATTGTCGGTGACGACGCGGAAGGGGCGGACAGACAGGTCGACGCTCTGAGCGGAGTCGAACTCGACGGTTGCGCCAAAGCGTTCGGCCTGCTTCTGGAACAGGTCACCCAATTCGGCCCCGCCGACGCCTTCGGGGAAGCCGGGATAATTTTCAATCGTGTGAGTCAGCGCGGCCTGGCCGCCAATCTGGGTGCCGGTCAAAACAATCGGCTGGAGGTCGGCGCGGGCGGCGTAGAGAGCGGCCGAAAGTCCGGCCGGGCCGGCACCAAGGATGAGGACGCGGGTATGACGGGGTTCGGCTTTGGAGGTGGAAAATCCAGAAAGGTTGAACATATCTGCCTCGCAGAAAAGATGAACGTATTGTATCAGATGCAGGAAGAAAGCGAAAGTTGCCTCAACCTTAGGCCCTCGGCCTCTTTGGCTTGACAGAAAAGAGGATAAAACCGCTTCAAACAACCCATGGTTCTTTTTCTTACAAACCTCATACAGCAAATCAGACGGGAAGAGGTAGAATAAAGACATGGTAAATAGCAAATCGATTCTTCGGATCATCAACCTCCTTGGCGGAACGGCTTCCTCGTCCTGCAAACCGCCATCCCGGACGCCATCGTCTGGACCTCGTACTACCTGAAATGACCCGCCCGCACGTCCTCGTCAACGTCGCCATGACCGCCGACGGCAAGATTGATAGCGCCGCCCGCCGCGGCGCGGCCATCTCCTCCGCCGCCGACAAGCGCCGTGTGGACGAACTGCGCGCCGAAGTGGACGCCGTCCTGGTCGGCGGCCGGACGCTCCTGGCCGAAAGCCCCAAACTGACCGTCCGCGACCCCGCCCTGCGCCGCGCCCGCCTGGAACGCGGCCTGCCCGAAAACCCGATCAAAGTCGGCGTGGTCAGCCTCGCCGACCTCGATCTGGAGGGCGACTTCGTCCGCGCCGGCCCGGCCGAGCGGCTGGTCTTCACCAGTCGCCGCACCCCGCCGGAGCAAATCGTCCGCCTCGAGAAGGCCGGCGTGCAGGTCTTCGTCAGCGGCGCGGAGCGCGTTGACCTGCCCGAAATGCTGGAGACTCTCCACCGCCTCGGCGTGCGCAGACTGCTGGTCGAGGGCGGCGGGACGCTGCTGGCCGAGTTCTTCCGCCTCGGCCTGGTGGACGAACTGACCCTCTACCTCGCCCCGCGCATCTTCGGCGGCGCCTCGGCCCCCACCCTGGCCGACGGCCCCGGCTTCTCCCCGGAGCAGGCCCCCCGTCTGACGCTCGTCTCGGTCGAGCCGTTCGACCCCGAAGGCGGCATCCTTCTCCACTACACTATCTGACTCTTGACTATCTGACCGGAGACTCTTGACTATGGGACTCACCCGCGCTCAAATCGAAACCCTGCTCGAAGAAAACCGCAACCACCACTGCGAGGGCCTCGGCCCCGACCGCGTCTGCGTGCGCATCGAGGCCATCGCCGAACTGCCCTCCCGCTTTGGGCAGTTCCAGATCGCGGCCTTCTACAACAACCGCGATAACAAAGAGCATGTCGCCATCCTGCACGGCGACGTGCTGGAGGCCGAAGACGTGCCCGTGCGCGTCCACTCCGAATGCCTGACCGGCGACGTGATCGGCTCGCTGCGCTGCGACTGCCGCGACCAACTCGAAAGCGCCCTGCGCCTCATCGGTCAGATGGAGCGCGGTATCCTGCTCTACATGCGTCAGGAAGGCCGCGGCATCGGTCTCATCAACAAAATCCGCGCCTACGCCCTGCAGGAGCAAGGCATGGACACGGTGGAGGCCAACCTGGCCCTCGGCTTCCGCGACGACGAACGCGAGTACTCGGTGGCCGCCCACATGCTCTACTCGCTGCACGTCAAATCCATCCGCCTCATCACCAACAACCCCAACAAAATCAACGACCTGGCCCGTCACGGCATCCGCGTCAACGGGCGCATCCCGCACATCATGCCGCCCAACGAGCACAACCACTTCTACCTGGAGACCAAGGCCATCAAATCCGGCCATCTCATCGACACCTTCGGCAAGCCGCGCCTGCCCGAACAGGCCGACCCGCCGATGGTCGAAGGCATGGACGAGGAAGTGCTGGCCGTGATTCGCAAATATTACAAGTAGGACAGCCTTTCCAGGCTGTCTCTGACAGGCTAAAAGCCTGTCCCACATCCAATCAAACAGCCTTTCCAGGCTGTCTCTGACAGGCTGAAAGCCCATCCACCGTAGGACAGCCTTTCCAGGCTGTCTCTGACAGGCTGAAAGCCCATCCACCGTAGGACAGCCTTTCCAGGCTGTCGAAAATTGACAGGCTAAAAGCCTGTCCTGCAAAAGGAGCAACCTATGACCCTCGAAAACCGCGTAGCCGTCATCACCGGCGCGACCGGCGGACTCGGTTCGGCGCTGACCCGCGACCTGGCCGCCCGCGGCGCCCGCCTGGCCCTGCTCGACCTCGACTCCGCCCGCCTCGAAGCCCTGACCTCCGGCCTGTCCCTGCCCGAGGAACGCCTCCTGACCCGCGTCGTGAACCTGCTCGATCCCGCCGAGACGCGCGCCGCCGCCGAGGCGGTCGCTGCCCGCTTCGGACGCCTGGACATCCTCCTGCACGTCGTCGGCGGCTGGACGGGCGGCAAGACCCTGCTCGAGGCCCCTGCCGAAGACCTGACCTTCATGCTCAACCAGCACGTCTGGACTTCGTTCAACGTCGTGCAGGCCTTCGTCCCGCATCTGGTGGCCAACGGCTGGGGGCGCGTCGTCATGGTCACCTCGCCCTACGCGGCGCGTCCGAGCGCCAAGGGCGGGCCGTATGCCATCGGCAAGGCCGGACAGGAAACGCTGATGCTAACCCTTTCGCAGGAACTGAAAGGCACCGGCGTCACCGCCAACCTGGTACAGGCCAAGACGATTGACGTCAAGCGCCAAAAAGTCACCGCCCCCACGTCCGAAAACGCCGCCTGGAGCACGCCCGAAGAACTCTCCGCCGCCATCCTCTACCTGCTCTCGGACGAAGCCGGGGCGGTCAACGGCGCGAAAATCCCGCTCTACGGTAGTTACTGATTCGACTGCAGACAGGTCTGCCGCCGAAAGACAAGGCGCGGGGAGGGTCGCCTCTCCCGCGCCTGCCTCAGCCTACGGCGTCGTCTGCCTGTGGTTTGACAATCCAGAACGCCACTGCCCCCAAGATAGGCACCACCACGATCAGCAGCGCCCAGAGCGCCCGCGCCGCGTCGGAAATCTTCTGCTTGCGCAGGCCCAACAGCGCCACCAATGCGCAGATGATCCAGGCCAGCAAGACCAGACATTGCAACGCCTGCACCAGCCAGAATACCCAACGAATGCCATCGAAATTCATCTCGATTCCTCCATCCCGAGCAGTTTTCGGGAATCCACCCTTCGAAAAAAGGGCTTTTTTCCATTTGACCGAGAGAGACGATGAGACTTTATTCGTCATCACCGCCAAGAAGCGAAGAACGCCAAGATATCTAAAACATTGCCGGGAAATGCCCTTGGCGGCCTAAATTCTGCTTGGCGCCTTGGCGGCGAAATCTATTGCGGACAACGTCTATTATACACGCATCGGCACACATCCTTTATAATTCGGCCGGAGACAATTCCATGAGCCTACATTCCGAAATCTTCGAACAGCCGGCCCGGCTGGCCCATCTGCTCGAGGCCGGGCGCGCCGGCGCGGAATCCATCGCCGCGGCGATTGCCGCCCGGCAGGTGAACTATGTTTTCCTGGCCGCCCGCGGCACCTCCGACAATGCCGGCCGCTATGCGAACTACCTGTGGGGAGCGCAAAACGGGCTTCCGCTCGCCCTGGCCACGCCATCGCTTTTCACCTACTACGGCCAGCCGCCGCAGTTGAAGGGCGCCCTCGTGGTTGGCGTCTCGCAGTCGGGCAAGTCGCCCGATATCGTCAGCGTGATCGAGGAGGGCCGCCGTCAGGGCTGTCTGACCCTGGCCATCACCAACGCCCCCGACTCGCCCCTCGCCCAAAACGCCGACCTCGTCCTCGACATCCAGGCCGGGGAGGAAAAAGCCGTCGCGGCCACCAAAACCTACACGGCCGAATTGATGGCCGTTGCCATGCTTTCGGCTGCCCTGCGGGGCGAGGAAGCCCTCTGGAGCGATCTCGGTCGCGTCCCGGCCTGGGTCGAAAGCATCCTCCACCTCGACGCCTCAATCGCCCGCCTGGCCGAACGTTACCGTTACATGCACCAGTGCGTCGTCCTCGGCCGCGGCTTCAATTACGCCACCGCTTTCGAATGGGCGCTGAAACTGAAAGAATTGACCTACCTCATCGCCGAACCCTATTCGTCCGCCGATTTCCAGCACGGCCCGATTGCGATGGTCGAGGGCGGATTCCCCGTCCTGGCCATCGCGCCGCAGGGGAAAGTGTTCGAGAGTATGCTCGCCATGCTGAGACGCCTGAGCAACGAACACAAGGCCGAACTGGTGGTCATCTCCGACGAGCCCGGCGCCCTGTCGCTGGCCCAATCTCCCATCGAATTGCCGGCCGGAATCCCGGAATGGTTGACGCCGCTGGTGGCGATCGTCGCCGGACAGTTGTTCGCCTACCATCTGACGCGCGCCAAGGGGTACGATACCGAAAAACCTCGCAGCATCGGCAAGATCACCGAAACCCACTGACCTTCCAGCCATCAGCCGCAGGATTTCCCTGCGGCTGATGACTAAGGAGGAGGAAGATGAAGGCAAACGGCGTTATAAGTCGGCGAAGGTGATCAATGCCACTCCTTTGCCGCGCACCAGGCCAACAACCTCCGGGGCGGTCAGGATTTTCAGTTCGGCTTGGCGCTGTGCAGCATATGTGGTTACGCGCAAGAGTTCGTCGTCACAATATCCAGGATGGGTCATGATTTCGGTCGCGCCCTCGGCCAGGGCCTCGAGGATCGCCAGCAGGCCCTCTCTTGTTGCCCCTTCATCATAAAAAGCAGAAACAAAATAATCGGGCCTGCGGGGACGGTATTCTGCCGCCAGGCGGGGGAGGAATTCCTGCACCTTGTCCGCCAGTTCGGGCGGAAAACCCTGGTTGGCAGGAGGAGCCAGCGGCCAGCGGATGGCCAGGCCGTATTCATCGGCCAGTTCCAGCATAATCGCGAAAAGAATCTCAGAGAAATAGGAGGCGTGATGATGCGAATCGAGGTGGGTGGGAGCCTGCCCGGTCGCCTGCCTGAATCTCTCGATTTGGGCGCGCCACTCGGCGCGAACCTGGCCGGGGTCGAGATCGGCCAGCCTTTCGAGAAGAATGCCCGGCCGCAGAAAGTCGCCGCGAGCATCGACCAGCGAACGCACCTCCGCGGGGGGCAGGAGCGGCCGGCCCGAGGTCAAGATCAGGTGGACGCCCAGTCCCAGCCCGGGCGTCCGCGTTCGCGCCAGGCGCAGTTCCTCTTCCACCCCCGGCAGGTTCATCATCGCCGAGGTCGAGGAGACGATTCCGTTCAGGTGAGCGGCACGAATCCCCTCACTCACCGCGGCAGTGCGGCCATAGTCATCGGCGTTGACGATCAAGCGGACGGTCATCGCCGCGCCTGCATCCTTTCCAGGTAGACCTGATACAGCCGCCGGAAATTCTCCTGTGGAGCGCGATAATACTCGTCGGGGTCCACGGCCAGCCGGGCCCAGTCGGGGATAGGCTGCACCTGCGGACGGGTAGCCGCGAATTCCTTGAGCACCAGGGCGTGGGGTTTGAGCGAGCCGTCCGAACGAACCAGGCCAAAGAAACGTTCGTGAACGGCGTCGGCGCAGGGCGGCTGGTTCCAGAGTTCTTCGACGTAATCGGCAAAACACCAGACGAAGGCCCCCAGCGCGCCGACCTCCACCAGTTTCGGCAGGGCCTGGCGCAGGAATTCGGCCAGATCCTCTTCCGAGGCCAGGAACTGCTGACGATGCCCGGCTTTGCCCCGCCATTTGAGCACATAAGAGGCCTCGCCGGGGCGGGCGGTGCAACTGCCGAATTCTTCCAGCAGAACCGGCCGGCCGCACAGCGCGGCTGTCAGGGCGGCGTTATAGGCAATGAAATCGGGATCGAGCGGCTGGCGCGCCACGTCGGAGTAGATGGAATAGGCGTGCATCACCGCCCGGTCGGTTTCGGCGAAGCACTGATCTACCCGCAGGCCGGTATCCGACTCCAGGTCGGCCCCATGCAGGCCGATCGAGACGGGATGATGCGGGTCGTTCTCGTGGAGGAGAGCCGTCATTTGGCGGACCCAGGCGCGGCCCGCGGCGGCGTCCTGCGGCCAGGCAAACAGGTCCGGTTCGTTGCCCAGGCTCCACATCCAGACGCCGGGATGGCCCTTGAGCGCCGCGGCGACCGTCCGCAAGAGGAGACGCTCGGCCGAGAGGGCGATCGGATCGTGGAACAGGTTGCGGTAGCCGCCCTCGACCAGTTTGCCAACGCTGACGACTTCTTTGATCCAGGAATGATGCGGCAACGGGCCGCCCAACAGCCAGCGCGGCGCCCAGTTCGGGCCGCTCATGTGGCCGACGAAGAAGGTCGGCTCGAGGCCCAGGCCGAGGTCGGCGGCAAGGTCGGCGACGGCGACCAGGTTGGCCAGGGCCGTCCGGTCAACGGTATCGGGAGCGGGCTGGAAATCGTCCCAGAGGAGGAACATGCGCACCACGTCCAGGCCCAGGTCTCGGATGAGGGCAAATTCTTCGCGCACTTCGCCGGCATCGAAATTCCTCCACCAGAAGACGGCCTTGCGGCGCGGCCAGTAGTTGACGCCCAGCAGGAAGGGTTCGCTCACGGCTGCGCCTCCTGCACCGTTTGATAGATGGCATTCAAGAGCGAGAGTTCGCCGGAGGCATCGTGTTCGAGGGCCCAAATCATGACGCCCGAGGCGCGCTCCAGCGCCAGGCGGGTTTTGGCCTGGATGGTGGGGATGCCGTTGTAGTTGATGCGCGTCCCGTAGTAGTCGAATTCATCCACGTAAGCCGCGGCCGGGTCGGCGGCAACGATGCGGCGGAAGGGCGCTTCGTTGGGACGGGCATAGAAGGGGACGCCCAGCACCGCCTTTTCGGGCGGCAGGCCGCGCCCCAGCCAGTAGTCGAGCGAATCGAGGGCGTACTGGTAGGACGAATGCGGCGTCCCGCCGTCGTAGGCCATGATGTTGACGAAATCCGTCAGGGCGAAGGTCTCGGCCGGGATGCCGGCGCCGTGCTCGCCGAGGGCCACCACTGCCATCGTCAGCAACTTGTCCTGCGGCAGGGCGGCGCGCAGTTCGGTCATCAGGGCCAGAAAGTTCTGCGCCGACTGGCCGGGATCGGGATATTCCCAGTCGATGTCTGCGCCGTCAAAATGGTAGCGGGCGACAATATCCACGAGATCGCGCACAAAAACCGTCCGGCTGGCAGGATCGGCGGCCAGCGCTTCGAACTGCTCGTCCCAGCCCCAGCCGCCGACCGAAATCAGCACCTGCACGCCGCGCTCGTGGGCCTGGGCAACAATCTGCTCGATTTTCCAGGGATTGTTGAGCGGGGCGAAGGTCCCATCGCGGTTGGGGATCAGGAAAGCGTAATTGATGTGAGTCAGTTGCTCATAGGGAATGGCCGCCGGGACGATCGCGTCGGTGGCGTAACCGATGATGCGGAAACCGTTGGGCATAGGAGACGTGTCCTTTGGGGCGCAGGCGCCCAGGGAAAGGATAACAATCAGCAAGCCAAACCATCTGAAGACGCGCAAGGTCAACCTCGCAAAGTCAGGTTAAGACGTTCGGTCAGCGGCAGGATATGTTTCTCGATCAGCGTTCGCGACCCGAGGCTGCGATTCTCGTGCGCCTCCTGCAACAGCGCGCCCAGGGTCTGGGCAATTTGGAATTCGAGCCGATGCCAGAGCGGGACGTTCAGGTAATCGCGCCCGTGCTGCACCGCCTGCATGACAGCCGACTCGAGAGGATGACCAGGGGAATAGACCTGGCGCAGCGCGTCCAGGCGGGCAGGCATACTCTGCACGCGCTCGGCCCACATGACCTGGGACTCTTTGGTGACCAGGAACTTGATGAATTCCACCGCCGCCCGCTCCCGGTCGGGATAGCCCCGCGTATGCTGCCAGATGACAAAAGCGCCGCCGCCGAACCAGGGCGTCTCGGTCATGGGCGCAAAGGCAATCGAGTCCAATTCATCAGCGCCGTGACGCCTGTAGATGAAATGGGTGAGCATGGCGCGGTTATCCAGAACCAGAACCGCCGCTTGGCGTTGCAGGAACAAGTCCAGGCATTCCTCTTGCGTCAGATGAGCATAATCGGGCGGCGTCAGACGGAAAAAATCCAACCACTCGGTCAGGCCGTCCAGAGAAGCCGGCTGGTCGAGAAGCACTCGCTTCCCCTGCTGGTCAACGAATTCGCCGCCCGCGCTCCAAATGCAGGAGGCCGCCATGTGGACCAGGTCAGAGTAAGGTGGAGGAAAGTAGGGGATGACCGCCGGAATTGCCGGGCCGGCCTGGCGCAGCCGCTCGGTCATAGAGGTCAGGGCGCGCCGAGTCCCAAAAGCCTGGGCCGGATCGACGCCGGCTTGCTCCAACAAGTCGCGGCGATAAGCAATCAGATAAACATACCCCGTCCACGGAATCGCCCACACGCGTTCATCGCCGACCAGGCAGGTGCTGGACCAGGTCGGAGGGGAGAACGCCTGTTCGCCGCCCATGGATTGGATTTCTTCCGGTCGAAAAGCGCGCAAGGCATTCATCGTCGCCAGGCTGCTGACCCACGAACTGCCCAGGTGCGAAAGGTCGGGGCCTTTGCCATGGGTGGCGATGTTGACAAACTCCATCCAGGCCGTTCCCCATCTCATCCGATGCAGACGAACGCGGATAGCAGTTTGGCGCTCGAATTGCACCGCCAATTCAGACAAGGTCTCAATATCCACCTCGCCATCGGGAATGCAAGACATCTCAATTTCGATCATGACACACCTCGATCTTCGCCGACCGGCGTCGCAACGGTTTGGGCCAGGCGGGCGCGGACCTCGGGCCCGGCGCGCAGCCCGGCCTCTTCCATCCCGATGAGGACCGAACCGATCACCGGCGGCACCGTCAGGCGCACGAATTGCGCCCCCGGCGCCGCCTTCCAAATCGTCTCCTGCATCGGTTCGATCAAGGACGCTCCGCCGTCGAACATGCTGCCCGACATCACCACCTCGAATTGCTCGTCCTCGAAACCCAGTTGATGAATGACGCCGATGGCCATCTCCCCCAACTGACAGCCCGCCCAGCGAATCAGGTCGCGGGCCGTTGGGTCGCCGGCCTCGGCCACCCGAAAGACGAGCGGGGCCTCGGAGGCGCCGATCTGGTAGCGGCCTTTGGTGTAGCCTTCGAGCAAGTCCTCGGCGTCACGGGCGCCGACGAATTCGATGAAGGCCTGGGTCAGCGCAGTCGGGGGAATGCGCCGCGACCAGGCATACCCCACCAGTTGCATGGCGCGAAACACCAACTCGGACCCGCCTGCCGCCTCGCCCATCAAGATGCCGTAGCCGGTCACCCGGCCTTCGCGCCGATGGACGCGGTCCCAGCCCCGGCAATTGCAGCCGGTGCCCGACACCACCGCCACCCCCCAGCCTTCCTTCGTCCCGGCGACCAGAGCCGGGATGGCGTCGTTGACCAGTTTCTTGGGGGCGCGCAGGCCGAGGGTCTCGATGACCGCCATGATCGGCTCATACTCGCTGGGCCAGTCATAACCGGCGATGCTGAAGCCGGCCCCGGCAATCTGCCCGGCCTGGAGGCCGGCCTGGCGCAGGGCCTGCTGAAAACACTCTTGCAAAACTGCCCGCACGCCGTCGAAGCCGATCATTTGATGATTGCCCGGCCCGGATTCGTAAAAAGCAACGATCGTGCCTTGCTCGTCGGAGATCAAAAACCGGGTTTTGGTTCCCCCGGCGTCGGCACCCAGAAAGTAGCGCATCGTTTCCATTTCGACAGTTCTGCCGGCAGAAGGGGAATCATGTCCAGAATTGGGGCAGATACTCACGATGGGTTTCGAGCAGATCGTCGAGCACCGTCTGGACTTTATCGGCGGTTGGGCCGAGCGGATGGGCCAGGAGGGCCTGGTAAGCCGCCTCCCGGTCGCCGTGAACGGCGGCTTCGACCGTCAACAGTTCATAGGCCTTGACCTGGGCTATCAGGCCGAAACAGGCCGGCGGCAGCGGCTCGGCGGGAAGGGGTCGGATTCCGGAGCGGCGCACCGCGGCCGGCATTTCCAGCACCCAGTCGGCCGGCCACTCGCTCACCGCGCCGTCGTTGCGCAGGTTGACGATGTGCGTCTCGCCCAGGTCGTTGTAATGGGCGTTCAGCAATTGGGTTGCGACGGTCGAGTAATACGCGCCGCCGCGTTTCATCAGGTCGGGCGGGGGTTCCTTGAGGGATGGGTCGGCATATTCGCGCAGCAAATCTTCCTCGACAGCGATCACCTCTTCGGCGCGCGACGGCGGCCAGTTTTCCTGAGCGGCCAGTTTTCGGTCGGTGTGATAGAAGTATTGCAGGTAATAATTGGGAATCATGCGCAACACTTCGATCAGGCGCGGCTCCCACTCGGGATGTTCCTGGGTCTTCAGTTCGGCGAGGTATCCTTCGAGGATCTGCGGCCAGACATCCTCCCCATCGATCGTGAAGCCGCGGTGCCAGGAGAGATGATTCAGGCCGAGGGTCTTCAGCGAGGCGCGTTCGGGTGGGATCTCCTTGCCGGTCAACGCCGAGAGTTTCGCCAGGATCATCATCTTGGCCGTGATGGGAACGTTGCAGACGCCGACCGCCGGCACCTCGGGCGCATATTTCGTGAGGGCCTGGGTCACCAGGCCGGCGGGGTTGGTGAAATTGACCAGCAAAGCGCCCGGCGCAGCCAGTTGGCGCATGTCGGCGGCAATCTTGAGAATGACGGGGATGGTGCGCAGGGCTTTGGCCATGCCCCCTACCCCGGTCGTCTCCTGCCCGATCAGGCCATGCCGTTTGCCGAGGTATTCGTCGCGACGGCGGGCTTCCATCTGCCCGACCCGCAACTGGGTCGTGACATAGGAAGCCCCGGCGATGGCCTCCCGCTGGTCGGTGGTCAACACCACCTTGAACGGCCCGCCTTGATGCGCCACCATCCGCTGGGCGAATCCGCCGACGATCTCCAGGCGGCGCGGATCGATGTCCATCAACCAGAGTTCCTTGAGCGGGAACTGTTCGACGCGCGCCAGGAAACCGTTTACCAGTTCAGGAGTATAAGTGGATCCTCCTCCAATGACGGCAACTTTCATCCTTCACCTTTATTTCTCGACACCGGTAATGACGATGCCCTGAACGAAGAAACGCTGCGCTGCAAAGAAGAGGATCAAGGGGATGATGAGGGTCATCAACGCACCGGCCTGGATGTACTGCGGCTGCTGGCCGTAGATGCCGTTGAAGCGCGCCAGCGCCACCGAGACCGGCTGCAGATCCATGCGGGTGGAGAGATAAATGAGAGGGCCAAAGTAATCGTTCCAGGCCCAGACCACATGGAAAACCGTCACCGCTACGATGGCGGGATAGGATTGTGGAATGATCACGGAGGTCAGGATGCGCAGCGGGCTGGCGCCGTCCATCATGGCTGCCTCGTCCAGTTCATGCGGCAGGGTCATGAAATACTGACGCAACAGGAAGGTGTCATAAGCGTTGGCAAAGAAGGACGGGACGATGAGCGGCAGCCAGGTGCCGACCCAGCCGATCTGCGTGAAGAACGTGAAGGTCGGGATGACCGTCACGGCGCCGGGCAGAAAGATGGTCGAGATCAGCACAATGAACAGAAAGTCCCGGCCGGGGAAGCGGAAACGCGAGAAGCCAAACGCGACGATGATGCAGGAAACCAGAACGCCGATCGTGGTCGTGAAGGCATAGAAGAAGGTGTTCCAGAGCATGCGCGGGTAATCAATGTCACGCCACACACGGGCATAGTTCGACCAAGTCGGCGAAAAGATCCACGGACGAGAGAGGGATTTGTAGTAACCGCCCGTCCATAGAATCGGATCTGCAGCCGGATTCTCCGGATCGATGAAAATGCTCTCCCGCTGGAAGCCTGCTACCAAAGCCAAGTTGCGGGTCGTGCCGTCGGGCAAGGGGACCGTGTAAAGATCCAGTCGCTTGCCCGCGTAGTCGCTCATGTCAATGACGAGTTCCGTTAGCGTACCGCCGCGGTTGACCTGGAAAGTGTATGTATTGGTGTTCTCACCGTTGAACGTAAAAGTGGGAATATCGGCCGGATAAATGGGCGATCCCATAATGGTGATCTGGGTCGGCGTTTTCAGTGAGGTCAGGATCATGTACACGAAGGGCATCAAATAGATGGCCAGCAATGCCGCCGTAAAAGCGGTCACGAAAGCCGCATTGAGATTCTTCTTGATCTTGATTCGGCGCAAAGTTGCATTCATGACATCCATGGCAAACGACCTCCTCTACGGATTCTCGCTGGCGTAATAGACCCAGAAGCGGGCCGTCGAGAACAAGACAATCGTGACGAGCAAGATTACCAAGAACAACAGCCAAGCAAGGGTAGAACCGTAAGACATGTTTTGGTTGGTAAAGAACTGCTTGTAGAGATAAAGATTGTAGAACATCGTCGCCCCGCCGGGCCGACCCGTTCCGGCGTTGACCACCAGCGGCACCAGAAAGTACTGGAAAAGGCCGACGATGCTAAGCGTCAAGTTATAGAAAATCACCGGCGAAATCATCGGGAAAGTGACATTCCAGAAAGTGGCAAATTTCCCGGCGCCGTCCACTTTGGCGGCGTCGTAGAGATCGGTCGGCACCGACTGAATGCCTGCCAACATGGTCAGCATAGCATTGCCGATCCCCCAAATGCCCATGATGACATAGGTAGGATAGACCCAGTTGATATCATTGGCCCAACCGGGGAGTTTCTCGTAGGGCACGCCCATGGACATGAGAATGCGGTTCACCCATCCGGTCTCCGGGTTGAGCACGCCCCCCCACAGAAAGACGCTGGCCACAAAGGGGATGATGTAGGGCATGTAGAACATGGACCGGAAGAAAGACTGACCCTTGAGATATTTATTGTTCATCAGGAGCGCCAGCAGGAGCGGCAGGAAGATGCCGACCGGCAAAGCGATCAGACCGAAACGGATGGTCACCCATAGCGCCCCAGGTGTCGAGTTCGGACGCATGTTCCAGACGGCGTTGTCGTGGATCAACTTGATATAGTTGTCCAGGCCAACAAAGCGGGGCGGATTGAGAACCCCATCGGTGATTTTGATGTCCATAAACGAGAAGATCAAGGTAGCCACCATCGGGATCAGGGTGAAGATGAGGAAACCAATGATCCAGGGGCTAAGGAAAAGCATCCCGTTCCGGAACTCGCGCCTCGCCAGGGGAGGCATCTCGCGCAGAGTTTTGAGCGAAGGCGGTTTTGGAAGGCCGCGAACCAGTTGCTCCATAACAGGACTCCTTACAGTAAACAGGATGTTGGGGCGGGCCGCACCACAGCAGCCCGCCCCAAGTATATCAAACCAACCTTAGCGGTTGAAGATCTGGGTCAGATCGGCTTCCAGCGTCTGAATCTCGCGCTGGAGGTTGAGACCCTGGGTGTTGCCCATCAGGTCGCCAAAGGTCTGGATGCGGGCCCAGCCTTCGTTCCAGTTGGGCATGTAGCCCTCGGCGCTCGGGACATCCGGGTACGCCAGGCCGGCCAAGATCGGATCCCAACTGGTCACGAACGGATACTGAGCGGACTTGGCATCCAGGAACGGCTGCTGATACTCGGGCAGCGCCGGGAAGCCACCGTACGCGGCGGGGCGATCCGGCGTCCCAACGACCAGGTACTCGGTGCCGACCGGGCCGATGAGGAAGGTCAACACTTCGAAGGCCTCTTCCGGATGCTGGGTGCCCTTCCAAATGCGGAAGGTATCGGCGTCGACGCGGCTGTGAACCTGGCCATCCGCCGAGACCGGGATGACGCCCAGTTGGAATTCGTAACCGGCGGAAGCGAAGTCGCCCAAGCAGCAGGTGTACCACAGCATGGTGACGGTCATCGCAATCTTGCCGCTGGCGAAGGTGTTGCCGGAGCCGAATTCGGGGCTGCCAGCCACAGAGGAGTTCGGGATGAAGGGCTGATCGCCCCAGATGCCGTCATAGTACCAGGCCCAGGCCTCTTTCCACGAATCGGGAATGGCAGCCTGATAGTTGCCCGGCTCGCCCGTGTAGTAGGACGGGGTGCCGTGGAAAGCGCCGATATAGGACGGGTGACCAGACCAGGTCGGATGGAAACCGTACTGGACGACCTGGGTGCGGTCGAAGTCCGGCGACAGGGCGTTGTTGCCGTTGGCATCGATGGTCAGCATGCGGGCGACCTCGGTGAAGGTATCCCAGTTCCATTCCACCTGGCGGCCATCGGGCATAACGTACTTTTCGCCGTAGGCAGCGGGCGGATAGTTCAGGCCGGCTTCATCGAACATCTGCGGAATGTAGAAGACAGCCGCAGGGAAGACCAAGAAGGGCAGACCCACCTGGCCCTCTTCGGTCTGGTACATGTCGATCAGGGCCGGGTCATAGACACTGGTGTCGAATCCGCTGCTCTCGATGTAGGGGGTCAGTTCAAGCCACTGGCCATAGAAAGCGTTCGAGCCAGCCCAACCCACCGGGCCGATCACGTCCGGGCCCTGATTGGCCGCGATCTGAGTCGCGAGGGTGTCGCGGGCGCTGTCGTAGGGGACGACCTCGAGCACCAGTTCGATGTTGTCATGGGTGGCATTGAATTCATCCACCAAAGCCTGCTCGACCTCGACCTGTCCCGGATCGGTGCCCGTTCCCAGGCCAACGAACCAGCGGATCTGAACGGGGCCGCCGCCGGCACCCTTGCAGGCTGTCAGGGCCATCGAAAGGACGAGCACGACAGCCATCAGAGCAAACAGTTGCTTCTTCATGGTATTTCTTCTCCTCGAGTGATAGTTTGGAAAGGATGGTACAGATGGAACAAACATGAGCAAGAGTTGATCATCTTTTCTGAGCAATCACCTCCTTATGACTGGGATTCATTGCAACCGCACGATTGTCGGATAACAATCTCGGTTGGCAGAAGTGTCATGGGATCTGCGGCCTCGCCCTGCAGGATTTTCAATATCTGCGAACCGGCCATCCGGCCCACTTCTTCAGTTGGGGCGCGGACGGTCGTCAGCGGCAGGGGCAGGATGCACGAAAAATGCTGATCGTCGAAACCGACCACCGAGACGGATTCGGGGACCGGGATGCCGGCATCGTTCAGGGCACGAATGACGCCCAGGGCAGAGTCGTCGTCGCTGGCGAAGACGGCATCGAAATCGGGGTGATTGTTCGCCAGGAAAGCGCTCATCTCCTGATACGTCACCTCGCGGTCGAACTCTCCGCGAATGATCAGGCGAGGATCATAGGGAATACCGTGGGCTTCGAGAGAGGCCTTGTAGCCCAATTCGCGCCAGTGGGAGTCCTCGTGATTTTCCAGCCCGCGCGTGAAAATAATACGCCGCCTCCCATGCACCTCGATCAGATGATCGACGATCTTGCGGGAGGCGGCCTTATTTTCGATGGTCACGTAGGGGATGTTCAAATAGGGCGGAGGGGTGCGATGGACCAGCACCATCGGAAAGTTCATGCGATACCACTGGGCCAGTTGCTCCTCCTGGAGGGCATCGGCAAAGACGACCACGCCATCGGTATTGTGCGGCCCCACAGGCGGGGGATAGTCTTTGCGCAGATCGGCCCGGTAGGTTGCCACTAACAGGTTGTGGTTGTTCTCGGCTACCACTCTTTCCAGGCCGCTCAAAAGAGGCGTAAAGAAATCGTAGTTGATGGTAGTCAAGAGCAGTCCAATCGAACGGGTTTTACGGGTGGCAAGATGACGGGCGGCCGCATGCGGCACATAATTCAGTTCTGCCATCACCTTGCTGATCCGCTCCGCCACCTCCGGAGAGACCGGCGCATTGCGGTTAATGTAACGGCTGACCGTCGCCACAGACACATCGGCCTGGCGGGCAACATCACGAATGGTGATCGAGTGGGATTTTCGGGTCATGTGGGCAATTTTGGTGGAACCGGTTACAGTAACCGGTTACATTATTACATAACTGAAGCGCGGAGTCAATAGTCGGTATCTTAAAGATTCGGACAGAAACTCGGAATCACACCGAACGAGCATGAAAAAATCGGGGAATCAGGCCCCTCTTGAGCGCTGCTCTCCTTCTCGGCAAGACAAAAAGACTTGCCGGCCCATTTCCCCCAGGGGCTGGCAAGTAACAGATGAAAATGTTGAAGATTCAGGGCTAAAAAAAGGCCTATTTGTGAAACCGGTTACAAACCGGCTCGAATTGATTTTCCGACAAAATGGCCCTTCGCCCGGTCGTTCCTGTCAGGGGGTAAGGATATAAAGGCTCACCGACTGCGCCGGCAGGTCGAGGCGGCCATCGGCAGCAATCGGCTGGACGCCCAGGCTCTCGGCATTGTGACTGTGGTCGAGGCGCCAGACCTCGGCCTCGCTCGGCGTTAAGCCAACGATCTGCAAGCGAGCAGTTTGAGGATCGTCGCCGAGGTTGATGACCATGAGCGTTAGCGCGCCGTCTTCACGGCGGGCAGCGTAGATCGAGAGATCCGAAATCCCGGAGGAGGAATACACCAGGCGTTCTCCAAAAAGCCGATACATACGGAAGGTGTAATAGGTAGGACGAATCTGGCTGCCGTAGAACAACCCCAAGCCGGTGCTGCGCTGGGACAGAACCCACTGGTTGACCATGAAGACGTGTTGCGTCATCAACTGTCCCAAGACATCCGCGTACCAGACAGCGTTGTAGTACGAATCGGGGGTCGCCTCGCCCATCATGACGGCGGTCGGCGAGGAATTGACCTCGGTGAAGGCAATCGGCAGGTCGCGGCCGGTCATTTCCCAAATCAGGCTGCGTAAATAGACGACCAGGTCGGTCCACTCCTGGGTGTTGGCCCGCATCTCCGCGATGGTGACCTGTTGCCCGCCGGGCCGCCAGAGAGGATACCGATGGACGGTGACCACATCCACCAGGTCGCCATTGGCGCGCAGGAATTCGGTCATCCAATCGCGGCCGGCCGAGTCCTTCGGCGTGGAGGCGTAATCGGTCCCCCACTGGTGCAATTCGGGACCCATCAACTGGATGCTGGGATCGACCCTGAGCATGGCCTCGGCAATCGCCCGCCACTCGGCGTTGAAGCGGACGGCATCATACGGCTCGCCGGTCTGCTCTTCGTAGAGGGTCGGCTCGTTGCCGATCGACCAGTAGACAACACCGTATTCCTTCTCGATGTTGGTGTAACGCACCAGCGCGGCAGCCGCTTCGGGCGTCCCGCCCAGAAGACGGACGCTGATGGTTGGCATGGCGCCCATCTGCTCGCAAAAGGCCATGAACTGATCGATCTGGAAGGGCTGGATGTCGATGGAATCGCCCCATGCGCCGCCGGGGAAACGCAGCGCCGTGATGCCCGAGTCGAACGCCCAGGGCAGCATGTCGGGCGGGACGGCGTGCATCGGGCCGTAGTTCGAGCCAAGAAGATAAGGGCTGATCTCGCCCAAGTCGCGGCCAGGGTCAACGTAGAGCAGATCCGGCACAGGAGTCGGGGCGAGGGTGGGCGTCGGCAGCGGCGTCGGCGCGGCGGGCGCGCAAGCCGCCAGAACAAGGGTCAAAAGGTAGAGTGCAGAAAAGCGACGGATCATAGACGGCTCCTTTTCAGATTCTACTTTCATATTGTAGCGCATCTCGCCAGATAGAAGTTTCCCCATCCCACCTGTTTATAAAGAGGGCCACCGAGCAATCCCTCGAACAAAAAAGCCTTCCGGTGGGAAGGCCTGGAAGGGGTGCCTGATGGGGGTCGAACCCACAACACCTTGATCCACAGTCAAGTGCTCTGCCATTGAGCTACAGGCACCACGAGCGGGGCGATTATACCACACGTCCATCCCAGAAAACAGCCGGCGAGAAAGGGCAAACGCGCCGAGTTGACGGGGCGGCGAATGAGTTTGCCCGGCGATTGCCCCCCTCTTGGCCCCGGCCCGATCGGCCGATTTCAAGCCACGAATTTCACACGAATTTGCACGAGTCTTTCTCTCCGTATTTGCGAAAACTCGCGTGTCTCGTAGCGAAAAACTTGCAGGAGCCTATCCCGACCCGTCTCCAGAAACATGACAATCTACGGCAAGGAGAAGGGATGAATTTCACCCCCGTTCATTGTGAGAAATTGCACATAATTTGGTATGATTACCCTTGCCAGAAAAATGCTGCAGAAACGCCGAAGCCGCCTGTTTCGAGAAGAGGAGGTTGTATATGGCCAATCCCGAAGTCCTCGCCGAACTCAAAAAAATCCCGTGGTTCGGCACGCTCTCCCCTGAGCACCTGGAAAAACTGGCCGGAATTACCACCCTCCGCCCGGTCAAAGCGGGAGAGACGCTGTTCAAAGAAGGCGACAGACAGGACTACGTTTACATCGTCCTGGAAGGACGGGTGGCGCTGGAAATCTTTGTCCCTCATCGGGGCAAGGTGCGCATCTATACCTGTGAACAACACGATGTCTTCGGCTGGTCGAGCGTGACGCCCCTCGTCCGTCAGCGCACAGCCGGCGCTACTGCAGTGTTAAACAGCAGGGTGGCCTGCATGGACGCAGAAAAACTGCGCCAGATCTGCGACGAAGACCGAGACCTGGGATACCTGGTCATGCGCCGGCTGGCCAATGTGGTTGCCAGCCGCCTGATGGTCACCCGCCTGCAATTGATCGATATGTTTGCCAATCCGGAGGAAAAGAATGCTTGATATCACCATCAGCCGGGGAACGACGGTCGCCCTGTCGAAGGCCGAGTTCGACCTACTGCTCGCCGACCTGCGCGAGAACGGCTATCAGACCGTCGGGCCGCGGGTGCAAGACGAAAGCATCGTCTATGCCGACATCCAGACCCTGGCCGATCTGCCGCGCGGCGTCCAGACCGAACAGGAGGCCGGTCACTTCCGCCTGATGCGGGGGGCGAGCAACAACTACTTCGATTTCATCCCCGCCGCCGATTCATGGAAGAAGTTCCTGTTCCCGCCGCGAGTAGACCTGCTCACCGTCCGCAAGGGAAAAGGCTGGGAGTACGTCGAGACAGAGACGGCCACGCCGCGCTACGCCCTGGTTGGGGTGCGCGGCTGCGAACTGGCCGCCATCGAAATCCAGGACAAAATTTTCATCCGCCCCGACTTCTACGATCCCACCTACCGACTGCGGCGCGAGGGATTGTTTATCATCGCCGTCAACTGCCTGCACCCCGCCGGGACCTGTTTCTGCACCTCGATGGGAACCGGCCCCAAGGTCCAGGGCAGTTACGACTTGTGCCTGACCGAACTGGATGACGTCTTCCTGGTCGAAATCGGCTCCGAATTGGGCCGCAGCCTGCTCTCGAAACGCAAATACGACCTGCCATCGGCTTTCGTGCAGAACATTGCCAATCAGAGACTGGCGCGGGCTGTGCAGGAAATGGGCCGCAGCCTCGATACCCGCGACCTGCCCGGCTTGCTGACCGAACCCGAAAACCTGGAAGCCGCCCGCTGGGACGAAGTCGCCAAGCGCTGTCTCTCGTGCGGCAACTGCACCCAGGTCTGCCCGACCTGCTTCTGCTGGGACGCCACCGACAGTGTCAACCTGAGCGCCACCCAGGCCAGCCGGACGCGGGTCTGGGATTCGTGCTTCAACCCGGCCTACTCCTACGTCTTCGGCGGCAACACGCGTCCCACCATCCGCGCCCGCTACCGTCAGTGGTTGACGCATAAATTCGGCGCCTGGAAGGAACAATTCGGGACGCTCGGCTGCACCGGTTGCGGCCGCTGCATCACCTGGTGCCCGGCCAAAATTGACCATGTCGCCGAAATCGCCGCCCTGCGCGAGGAGGTGAACTCATGACATCCCTGCTGCCACAATCTGCCCCCCCTACTGCCGGCCACCCGGGCAAACTGATTCAGCCCGACTGGGCCGAAATCGTCCGCATCACCCCCGAGACGGAGGGCATTTCGACCTTCTGGCTGCGCTTCATCGACCCGCAGGTGCGCGAGCGCTACCACTTCCAGCCCGGCCAGTTCAACATGCTCTACCTGCCCGGCTACGGCGAGTCGGCCATCTCGATGAGTTCCGACCCGGAAGACGAGGAACGGCTGGTGGCCCACACCATCCGCTTTGTGGGCACGGTCACCAAGAACATTGGCCGTCTCAAGGTCGGTGATGTGATCGGCGTGCGCGGGCCGTTTGGCACCTCCTGGCCGATGAAACAAATCGAGGGCCGCGACCTGGTCCTGGCCTGCGGCGGCATCGGACTTCCGCCCCTGCGGCCGGCCATCTATCACATCATCCGCAACCGTGAAAAATACGGCAAAGTCACCCTGCTCTACGGCGCCCGCACGCCCAAAGACCTGATGTATCCCGACGAGCACGAAGAATGGCAACGGCACGACATCCACATGGAAATCTCGGTCGACCGCGGCGACGAGAACTGGGACGGGCGGGTCGGCGTGGTGCCGATGTGGTTCTACAACTTCCGCATCGACCCGCGCAACACCGCCGTCCTGACCTGCGGCCCGGAAATCATGATCCGCTTCGTCATCTACGAAGGCCTGGCGCGGCGCATCCCCGCCGAGCGCATCTTCGTCTCGCTCGAACGCAACATGAAGTGCGGCCAGGGCTCCTGCGGACACTGCCAGATCGGCCCCTATTTCATCTGCAAGGATGGGCCGGTCTTCCCCTTCAGCGTGTTACAACGTTACGTTAACGTGGAGGAGTACTAATGGCTGCCAAAAAACCGACGGTTGCCGTCTACAAATTTTCCTCCTGCGACGGCTGCCAACTCTCTTTGTTGAACCTCGAAGACGAACTGCTCGACCTGGCCGGCGCGGTGGACATCGCCTACTTTCTCGAGGCCAGCCGGGCGGTCAAACCCGGACCCTACGACATCGCCCTGGTCGAGGGGTCGGTGACCACCCCGCACGAGATCGAGCGCATCCGCGAGATTCGCGAGGACGCCCGCTTCGTGATTGCGCTGGGCACCTGCGCCACCTCGGGCGGCATCCAGGCGCTGCGCAACTTCGCCGATGCCGAAGAATACGCCCGCGCCGTCTATGACCATCCCGAATATCTAGAGTACTTGAACACGGCCACCCCCATCTCCGAGACCATCAAGGTGGACCTGGAAATCTGGGGCTGCCCGGTCAACAAGCACCTGGTGCTGGAATGCATCGCTGCCCTGCTGCAGAACCGCAAGCCCAACCTGCCGCAATACTCGGTCTGCCTGGAATGCAAGCGGCGCGGAGCGGTCTGCGTGCTGGTGGCGCACGGCACCCCCTGTCTTGGGCCGGTCACCCAGGCCGGCTGCGGCGCCATCTGCCCGGCCAACGGGCGCGGCTGCTACGGCTGTTTCGGCCCCTGGCCGCAGGGCAACTTCGACTCGCTCGTGCCGACCCTGACGGCCACCGAACGCTTCCCCGGCGAGACTCACCTGTTGCTGCGCAATTTCAACGCCCATGCGCCGGCCTTCCGCAAAGCCGCCGAGGCGGCCCTGACGGTCGGTAAAAAGTAAAGGAGGCTCAAGTGATGACGAAAAATATCGAGGTCGGCGCCCTGGCGCGCGTCGAAGGCGAAGGCGGATTGTACATCGGCCTGACGGACGGCAACGTGACCGAGGTGCGGGTCGACATCTACGAACCGCCGCGCTTCTTCGAGGGCTTCCTCATCGAACGCTTCCTGCAAGAGGTGCCGGATATCACCGCCCGCATCTGCGGCATCTGCCCGGTCGCCTATCAAATGAGTTCGGTCTATGCCCTTGAGAGCATCCTGGGCATCAAAGTCAGCCCGCAGGTGCGCCTGCTGCGCCGTCTGATGTATTGCGGCGAATACATCGAGAGCCACGCCCTGCACATCTACCTCCTGCAAGCCCCCGACCTCCTGGGCAAGGAATCGGCGCTCGAACTGGCGGCGGTTGCCCCCGAGGTGGTCAAAGACGCCCTGCGGCTGAAGAAAATCGGCAACGAAATCCTGAAAGCCATCGGCGGGCGTTCGGTGCACCCGGTCAACGTCTGCGTGGGCGGCTTCTACCGCTGGCCGGATGTTGAACCTCTGCGCGCCCTGTTGCCCGACCTGGAATGGGGCCTGCAAGCGGCCCGCGAATGCGTCCGCTGGGCCAAAGACCTGCCCTACCCCGACCTGGAAGTGGACTACGAATTCGTCGCCCTGCACCACCCCGAAGAATACGGGGTCATCGAGGGCGAAGTCTGGTCTTCGAAGGGACGCAAGACGCCGGTGACCGAATTCGAGAAAGCCTATCTCGAGACGCACGTGCGCCACTCCAACGCCCTGCACTCCCACACCGTCGAAGGGACGCCCTACCTGGTCGGCCCGATGGCGCGTCTCAATCTCAACCACGCCCAACTGCATCCCCAGGCCAAAGAGGCCCTCAAGGAGTCGGGCGTCGTCCTGCCGCTGCGCAATCCCTACAAGAGCCTGATCGCCCGCGCCATCGAACTGGTGCATTTCTACGCCGAGGCCATCGAATCGATCCGCGCCTATCGGCCCGAGGGGCCGGCCCACGCCGCGCTGAAATTGAAGGCCGGCGAAGGCGCCGCGGCCACCGAGGCGCCGCGCGGCCTGCTCTACCACCGCTATGCCATCAACAAACAGGGTCGCATCCAGCGGGCGCGCATCGTCCCGCCGACCGCCCAGAACCTGCCGCGCATCGAGGCCGACCTGTTCGCCATGGCGCCCAAACTGGTCAAGATGGAGCACGCCGAGGCCACCCTGACGGCCGAGCACCTGGTGCGTTCCTACGACCCGTGCATCTCGTGCGCCACGCACTTCCTGAAATTGACGATCGAGCACAAATAGAAAACGAAAACCGCCAGGAGGCTTTCCTGGCGGTAAAATTACCCCATGGACATCGTCGTCATCGGCATCGGCCAAAGCCTGCGCGGCGACGACGGCGCCGGCCCGGAAGCCGTCCGCCGCTGGCAGGAAAAATTCCCGGCGACGGCCTCCCGCCTGCGGGTGGAGACCGCCGAACTGCCCGGCTTGGGACTGCTCGATCTGCTGAGCGGGGCGCGCGCCGCCGTGATCGTGGACGCCGTCCAGACCGAGGCGGCTGCGGCGGGGACGGTGCTGCGCCTCGCCCTCGACGAGGCGGCTGCCTTTGCCTCCGGGGCGAACTCCGCCCACGGCTGGGGCGCCGCCGAGACGCTCGCCCTCGGCCGGGCGCTCGACCCCTCCCTGGCCGCCTGCCGGATTCGGCTGGTCGGCATCGTCGGGGCGGACTTCGCAACCGGCGCGGGACTCAGCCCCGAGGTCCGCGCCGCCCTCGAGGCCGCGGCCGCGGCCATCGAAGAGGAAGTCAAAGATCGGTTATAACGGGGAGCGCCCGGCCGTCGGCGTTCACTTTGGGAGGCCGACTTCGATCTTGCCCTCCCGCACCCGCACCGGATAGGCCGGGATGTCCACCACGGCAGGCAACAGCGTGGCTTCGCCGGTGCTCAGGTCGAAGCGCGCCCCATGACGCGGACAGATGATCTCGCGGCCTTCGACCTCGCCATCGCCCAGGGGGCCGTTGTCGTGCGTACAGACATCTCCAATGGCAAAGACTTGACCGGCCAGGTTGAACAAGACGATCTGCTTGCCTTCGATTTCAATGAACAAGCGCTCGCCGGCAGGCAGTTCGCTCGCCGGGAGAATTTCGACGAAATTCACTTCGGATTCGGGGAGTCGAGTGTAATTGAACATGGTCAAGAGGGATCGGACACGAGACTATTCGACCAACTCGTCGCTGGCCTCGCCCAGCCCATAGATGCCCGCCTTGAGCACCTTGAGCGACAGGAGGGCGCACTTCAGGCGCACCGGGCCGAGTTCGATGCCTAGCAGATCGAGAACGTCCTGCTTGCTCAATTGCTTGACTTCTTCGAGTGGTTTGCCGATGATCGACTCGATGAGCAGATCGGCAGAGGCCTGCGAGATGGCGCAGCCCTTGCCGTCGAAACGGGCGTCGCTGACGCGGCCATCGGAATCGACCCGCAACGTCACTTCGATGTGGTCGCCGCAAAGAGGATTGTCGTCCTCGAAATGAATGTCGTGCGGGTCTAGGTGACCGCGGTACTGAGGGGTTTTGTAGCGTTCGATGATGATCTCGCGGTAGAGGTCGTCCATAATTTTATTGTCCAGGATCCATGAATCGGCGCGGACCGGTTCAGGCGAAGATTTTCTTGACTCGATAGAGGCCCTCCACCAGGGCGTCGACTTCCTCTTTGAGCGAGTACAGGTAGAAACTGGCGCGCGTGGTGGCAGGGATGCCGAATTTTTCGTGCAGCGGCTGGGCGCAATGATGTCCGGCCCGGACGGCGATTCCGAAAGTATCGAGAATCTGGGCTACATCGTGCGGATGGACGCCCTCGAGGATGAAAGACGCCACCCCGCCGCGCTGGGAGGCAGGCGGACCGAACACCTTCACGCCGCGTACTTCCTCGAGGCGTTCCAGGGCGTAGGTGATGATCTCCTGCTCGTGGTCGGCAACGGCCTGCATGCCAATGGCATCGAGATAATCCACCGCCGCGCCAAACCCGACCGCCTCGGCGATGGCGGGCGTCCCCGCCTCGAACTTTTGCGGCAGATCGGCGGGAGTGAACTCGCGCAGGTGGACGGTCTTGATCATATCTCCGCCGCCCAGGAAAGGCGGCATGGCTTCGAGCAGCGACCGCTTGCCATACAAGGCCCCGATTCCGGTCGGGCCCAGCATTTTATGGGCCGAAAAGGCCAGGAAATCAACGTCCAGGGCCTGCACATCCACCGGTAAGTGCGGAACGGATTGGGCGGCATCGACCAGCGTCAGGGCGCCGGCGGCGTGTGCCAGGCGAATCATCTCGGCGGCGGGGTTGATCGTCCCGAGGACATTCGACATGTGCGTGAAAGCCACCAGGCGCGGGCGGCGATCCAGCAGGAGGCGGTAGGCGTCCAGGTCGAGGAGGCCGTCCTCGCTGATGGGGACGAACTCCAGGTCGACGCCGAGGGCAGCCGAAAGCATCTGCCAGGGCACCAGGTTGGAATGATGTTCCATCTCGGTCAGGACGATCAGGTCGCCGGCCTTGAGAGAGGCCCGGCCCCAGGCGTAGGCCACCAGGTTGATCGACTCGCTGGCATTGCGGGTAAAAATCACCTGATGGGCATCCGAGGCGTGGATGAAGGCCGCCACTTTCTGGCGCGCCGCCTCGTACAGAGCAGTGGCCTCTTCGGCCAGGGTATGCACGCCGCGGTGGACGTTGGCGTTGAAGCGGCGGTAGTACTCTTCCATCGCTTGCAACACGGTCAGCGGTTTTTGGGTGGTGGCCGTGGAATCGAGATAGACCAGCGGCATGCCCGGCTTGACCTGACGCTCGAAGATCGGAAAATCCTGGCGGAGGCGGAGGCTGTCGAGGCTCATTAGTAATCCACGATTTCTCTTCCGGCCTTTTTGGGCTGGACAGGGCGCAGGTGCTCGGAATTGAGCGGGTACCACAGAATGCGGTCGGGGACCATCCAGCCGTCGGTCAGAAAGACATTCGAGCGAAACTGAACCGCCAGCATCTTGTTGTCCACCTGAACGACGACGCCTTTGATCCAGCCGCGCACGCGGTCATGACTCTTTTCGTGGTCGCAGTAGACTTCGACGATGTCGCCCACTTCAAAGACATGTTCGGCATCGGGGGCACGCATGTAAGAAAATGCCATTTGGACCTCCCCAAATAAGGAATCAGGGTTTTGTTGAAACCGCTAAAGGCGGCCTATTATCGCGCCAAACGTGACAAAAAATCAAGGGCAATTTCAATCGAGAGACATCTTTTGGTGAATGGCCTGCTGGAACCGTTCGCGCACGCCATCGAAGGGGATGCGCTGCATGATCGGGTCGAAGAACCCCTCGACCATCAGACGTTCGGCCTCGGGGAGGGGAATGCCGCGCGATTTGAGGTAGAAGAGCGGCTCTTGCTCCAGTTTGCCAACCGTCGCCCCGTGCGTGCAGCGCACATCATCGGCCAGGATTTCCAGGCCGGGGATCGAGTCGGCGCGGGCCTCTTCGCTCAGCACCAGGTTGCGGTTGGCCTGGTAGCCGTCAGTTTTCTGGGCGCCAGGCGCGACATAGATCATCCCCTGCCAGACGGAACGGCTGCGTCCCTTCAGGGCGCCTTTGAAGAGCAGGTCGCTGGTGGTATGAGGGGCGAGATGATTTTGCTGCGTATCATGATCGAGGTGCTGCGTACCATCGGCAAAATAGAAGCCCGACATGCGCCCCGTGGCGCCTTCTCCGGCCAGATCGAGTTCGGAGAAGTTCTTGGTCAGGCGCGAACCGACCGCCCCGAAGATCCAGTCCAGGTTGCCGGCGCGGCCGACCTGGATGCGCTCGTGGCTGAAATTCCAGACGCCGCGCCCCCAAGACTGCAATTCGACGAACTTCAGGCTGGCGGCCTCCCCCACGCGGACCTCGAGCAGGCCGGCGTGCAGGGAATCGGCTTCATCGGGCGAGGCGGCTTCGTGGACATACGTCACCGAGGCGCCATCGTCCACCCAGACGAGGATGTGCGAGAGATGCGCTAACCCGCCCCCCGGCCCCCACAGAACGCTGTGGAGAGGCCGGTCAATGGTCAGGCCTTTGGGTACATACAGCAAGACGCCGTTCTGGCCGAAGGCGCCCGCCAGGGCAGCAAACTTGCCTTCTTCGACGCGCACGGTCTGACCGGCCATGCGGGCGACCAGTTCCGGATAGTCGCGCTCGGCGGTGCGTAAATCGGTGAAGACGACCCCGCGGGCGACCAGCGCCGGGTCGAGTTCGACCCGCGAGCCGCCGGGGAGCAGAATCACCTGTCCGCCGTGCTGGTCGGCCGTCAGCGGGCGGAGCAGGTGGGCGGGGACAGGCGGCAGGTCGCGCCAAGCGTCGGGGAGAGGCAGGCGCAGGGAGGCAGCCGGCAGGCCGCGCAGGTCGGTGCGCCGCCAGGCCTCCTCGGCCGGAGTCGGCAGCGGAAGGCTGCGGAAAGCCTCCCAGGCGCGGCGGCGGTAGTCTTCCAGCACGCCGCCGGCCGGGATCGCCTCGGCCGAAAAAGCAAAATCTTGCGGCGTGCCGGCCGGGCGGCGGGTGCGGCTGATGACGATCTTCGGTTTCTCTTCCATGGCGCTACCCAATTGACCCCTCCATTTGCAACTGAATGAGGCGGTTCATCTCGACCGCATATTCCATCGGCAATTCCTTGACGAGCGGCTCGATGAAGCCGGAAACCACCATCGTGGTGGCGTCTTCTTCGCTCAGGCCGCGGCTCATCAGATAGAACAATTGCTCCTCGCCGACCTTGGAAACCGAAGCCTCATGCCCGATGCTGACATCTTCCTCGTCGATTTCGATGTAGGGATAGGTATCGGTGCGCGACTGCGGATCGAGCAGAAGAGCGTCGCAGACGACGTTCGACTTGACGCCTGCTGCCCCTTTATAGACTTTGAGCAGGCCGCGGTAGGAAGCGCGTCCGCCGCCCTTGGAGATCGACTTGGAGGTGATCTTGCTGGAGGTGTGCGGCGCAAAATGGACCATCTTCGAGCCGGCATCCTGAATCTGACCGGGCCCGGCGAAGGCCATCGAGAGCATCTCGCCGCGGGCGCCCGGCTCCATCAGGAAACAGGAGGGATATTTCATCGTGACTTTCGAGCCGAGATTGGCGTCCACCCACTCGTGGGTGGCGTCGGCAAAGACCTTGGCCCGCTGGGTGACCAGGTTGTAGACGTTGGTGGACCAGTTCTGGATGGTCGTATAACGCGAACGGGCGCCGCGCTTGACGATGATCTCGATCACGCCCGAATGGAAAGAGTCGCTGGTGTACTGGGGCGCGGTGCAGCCCTCCACGTAGTGGACCTGCGCGCCCTCATCCACAATGATCAGCGAACGCTCGAATTGGCCGACGTTGGCCGTGTTCAGGCGGAAGTACGCCTGAAGCGGCAAGTCTACCTTGACGCCCGGCGGGACGTAGACGAACGATCCGCCTGACCAGACCGCCGAATTGAGGGCCGCGAACTTGTTGTCCTCGATGGGGATGACCGTGCCGAAATATTCGCGGAAAAGGTCCGGGTGCTGGCGCAGACCGTCTTCGATGGAGAGGAAGATGACGCCCTGCTTTTCGAGATGTTCTTGGATGGAGTGATAGACCATCTCGGACTCATATTGCGCCCCCAGGCCGGCCAGGAATTTGCGCTCGGCTTCTGGCACGCCCAGCCTGTCGAACGTCCTCTTGATCGTATCGGGCACCTCGTCCCAGGATTTTTCCTGTTTCTCGGTCGGTTTGACGTAGTAGTAGATGTTATCCAGGTCCAGGCCGCTGAGATCCGGCCCCCAGGCCGGCATCGCCCGGCTCTGGAAATGCGCCAGCGCTTTCAGGCGGAATTCGAGCATCCATTGCGGCTCGCCCTTCATGTAGGAAATCTGCTCGACGACCTCCCGATCCAATCCTTTGCGCGACTTGAAGACATAGTTTTCCGGATCGCGGAAGCCATAGCGATACTGGCTGATCTCTTCCAAAATCTTGGCATCTTCAGACATAGTCACTCCGATAAAAAGCACAAACCTGCAGACTTCCGAACCGGCAAGTCTATTGGCTCAACTGACCGTTCGTCTCCTCGTACTTCTCGCGCACCCATTCGTAGCCGTGCTCTTCCAGATGCAGGGCCAGGTCCGGCCCGCCCGATTCGACGATCCGTCCATCGAGCATGACATGAACAAAATGAGGCTTGATGTAATTCAGCAGACGCTGATAGTGGGTGATGACCAGAACGCCGAGGTCCGGCCCGGCCAGGGCGTTGACCCCGTCCGAAACGATGCGCAGCGCGTCGATGTCGAGGCCCGAATCGGTCTCGTCCAGGATGGCGATCTCAGGCTTGAGAATCGCCATTTGCAGAATCTCGGCGCGCTTCTTCTCGCCGCCCGAGAATCCATCATTCAGATAGCGCCCGGCGAAAGAAGATTCCATCTTGAGCAAATCCATCTGATCCTTAAGCATCTTGCGGAATTCCGGGATCGGCACGCCTTTGTCTTCCGGATCGGCAGCCCGCCGGCGGGCATTGATGGCCGTGCGCAGAAAATTCGCCACCGTCACCCCCGGAATGGCAACCGGATACTGGAAGGCCAGGAACAACCCCTGCCGGGAACGTTCGTCGGCCTCCAATTCGAGCAGGTTCTGGCCCTTGAACCAGATCTCCCCCTCCGTGACGGTATAGGCCGGATGCCCCATGAGGGTATAAGCCAAGGTGGATTTTCCGGTGCCATTCGGCCCCATGATGGCGTGGATTTCGCCCTGCTTGACCGTCAGATCGAGACCCTTCAGAATCTCCCGGCCGTCGATGCTGACGTGCAGATTCTTGATTTCGAGTTGCGACATAATGTACTCCTGAGACGACGACTGAACCTTGAACGGCGACGGGATTATAGCACCAGCGGCAAGAAATGTCAATATTTATCATAATTATCTATAATATTGACAAAGTTCGGGCAGCCTGTTATACTTTGGGCGGAGAACGAGAAAGAGATGAAAAGCACGCGCGATCGGATCTTGCACACCCTGGCCAAACGCCCCCGCGCCACCATCAACGATCTGGCAGAAGCCGTGGGCATCAACCCCATTTCGGTGCGTCACCACCTGACCAATTTACAAGCCGAGGGGATGGTTACGGCCGAAGAGGAGCGCCACGGCGTGGGCCGGCCGCGTCTGGTCTATCTGCTGACCGAGGACGGGATGGAACGCTTCCCCACCCGCTACTTGCGCCTGACCTCGCGCCTGCTCGACCAGTTGAAGTCAACCATGCCCGAACCGATGGTCAGCAAATTGTTCAGCCAGATGGCTGCCGGTCTGGCCGAAGAATATGCCGAGCAAATGAAAGGCCTGACGATGGAAGAACGCTTGGAACTGGCCAAAGAGTTGCTCGCCGAAGAAGGCTTCAACGTCGAGTGGGAAAGAGCCGGGGATCAGTACCAAATCCACGAGATCACCTGCCCTTACCTGCAGATCGGTCAGCAGCACCCCGAAGTCTGCACCGTGGACCAGACCCTCATCTCAAAAATGCTTGCCGTGCCTGCCGAAAAGGTTCAGTGCATCCTGAGCGGCGACGCCAAGTGCACCTACATCGTCCAGGCGGAGACGAAAAAATGAGCGAGAAGCCCCCCTCCCAAAACCCGATCATCTGGGACATTCATGATACCCATCCCGATCTCGTTCAACCGCTGCGCGAAAAACTGGCGGAGGTCGTTGACCCGGAAATCATGCTCAACATCATCCAGTTGGGCCTCGTCCGGCGCGTCCGCATCGAGGACGGCGTCGCCAAAATCTACATGCTACTGACCACTCCCTTTTGTCCCTACGGCCCGGCCCTGATCGAGATGGCCAAACTCAAAGCCCAGGAAGCCCTGAATCTGCCGGTGGAGGTCGAACTGGGATTCGAACCCTGGGACTTTTCGATGATGGAAGATCCCGGCGCCATCGACTGGGGATTATACGGCTGAAAAACGGCGAACTTCCGGCAGTTCTCGAAGCCGGAAGTTTTTGGTTTAAAACGACGCCACTCGAAACAATTGGGGTCAGGAGAGTTTGAACAAGCCCATCAACTTCATAGCCAGGCTCATGTCGCCGCTGACGCGCAGCCTGCCCGACATATACGCCTGCATGCCGTCCATCTTGCCGGCGAAAATCTTGACGATGTCGTCCGAATCGCCCGAAACCGTCAACTTCGGCGCCGGGCTGATCCCTTCGTGGACCTGAAGGGCGCCATCCCGAATGGTCACATACCAATCCCCGGCCTCTGCGCCAGTAAATTTGAATTGGATGTCGGCCTGGACGCCGGCCGCCTTGGAGGCGACAAAGGCCTGCGGCATGCGCTCGAACAATTCTTTGAGGGTCAGATCGGTCATTTTCCTTCTCCTTGTCCTGTGAATTTGCGAGTTTATTGTACTTCAAAACCAAGCCAACAGCACCGTTGCAAGCAGTTGGGCAAAAATGATTTTAAAGATGAGCGCCGCCGGATAAACGCTGGCATAGGAAAGCGTGGCCAGGTCGGTGGAAGTCTGGTGGTTGGCCGCTGCCAGTCCGGGCGGGTTGGTCATGCAGGCCGTCAGCGCGCCGAGCGAGGCCAGAGTCTGCATCTTGAAGACCTTCATCATCAAGAACAGGCCGACCGCCGCCGAAAGCGCCGTCACCGCCGCCCCCGCCAAGATGAGGGTCCAGCCTTGAGTCTGAACGACCTCGACGAGGTGAACCCCGGCCGTCGTCCCCGCGCCTGCCAGGAAGAGCATCAGTCCCAGTTCGCGCGTCAGGTTGCGGGCCGCGGCCGGAACGTACAACCGCAGCGTACCAATCCGGCCAAAGTGGCCGAAGATCAGGCTTACCAGGAAAGCGCCGCCCGCAATCCCCAGTTCGATCTCCACGCCGCCCGGCAATCGAAACGGCACCATCCCCAGCCCGATGCCCAATACCAGTCCTGCCAGGTAGGGCAACATACTGGTTTCATGCGCCTGACGCGTGTCGCCGCCCACCTTCTTGACGAATTCCTGCACGCTTTGTCTTTCGCCCACCACGTGCAGACCGTCACCGACTTCCAGCGTCACGCTGCCTACCGGCGTGATCTCCATTCCCTGCCGGCGAATGCGCGTGATCACCACCCCAAAGTTCTCCCAGACTCGCAGTTCGGCCAACGTCTTGCCGGCAAAAGCAGGGGAGATCATCTCCAAGTCCTGAGTGGTGATCTTGGCATTCATGTCCATCGGGACCTCGGTCTCTTCGCCGAGGATGATCTTGATTTTCTCCAATTCCTGCTGCGGACCGACCGCCAACACAACGTCGCCCAGCCGAAGAGGAGTATCCGGCGTAGCGAGAAAGACCTCCTCGCCGCGCCGGACGCGGGTGATGTTGACCTGGGCCAGGCGGTGCGGATTGATTTCGGGCAGGGTTTTGCCATCCGCATTGGAGTTGGTGACGCGATATTGTTTGACGAGCAGCATGGGCAGTTCCTGCTGACGTTCGGCCAGCCAGGCTTTCTCCTCCGCTCGCAGATCGCGCTTGAGCAGCCTCGGTAACGCTTGCACCAGGAGGACAATCCCAATCATACTGAAAGGATACGCAATGCCGTATCCAACGGAAACCGTCCCGCCCAATTGCGGCGCAAGACGGCCGAGGGTGTCCATGGCGGCGGCCAGGGCGGGTGTACAGGTCAGGGCGCCGGTGTAGAGGCCGGCGGCCAGGTCGG
>CALGPL010000046.1 GCA_937960595.1 uncultured Anaerolineales bacterium
CCGCCGCCTCAACGCCGAACTCGAAGCGCGCGTCGCGGCGCGCACCCGCGAACTCCAAGAAGCCCAGGAGCAACTCGTCCGCCAGGAAAAACTGGCCGTCCTCGGTCAACTGGCCGGCGGCGTCGGCCACGAACTGCGCAACCCCCTGGCCGTCATCAGCAACGCCGTCTATTTCCTGAAACTCGTCCAACCCGAGGCCGAGCCGAAAATCCGCGAATACCTGGACATGATCGAGCGCGAAACCCGCCACGCCGAAAAAATCATCAACGACCTGCTCGACTTTGCCCGTCTCAAATCGGTGGAACGGGAAGCCCTCCCGGTCGCCGAACTGACCCGCCGCGTCTTCGAGCGTTACCCCGTCCCCGCCAACATCCGCCTCGCCCTCGACCTGCCGCCCGACCTGCCGCCCCTGTGGGTGGACGCGCGTCAGATGGAGCAGGTGCTGGGCAACCTGGTGGTCAACGCCTACCAGGCCATGCCCTCTGGAGGAGAGTTATCAGTCATCAGTAAACAGGTATCAGTAACCGATCACTGTTCACTGATCACCGGTCACTGTTTACTGATCACTGTCCAAGACAGCGGACCAGGCATCCCGCCCGAGAACCTGCCCAAACTCTTCGAGCCGCTCTTCACCACCAAACCGCACGGCATCGGGCTGGGGCTGGCCGTCACCAAGAAACTGGTCGAGGCCAACGGCGGGCGCATCGAGGTCCAGAGCGAAGCGGGCCAAGGCGCGGCGTTCACCCTCATCCTGCCCGCCGCCAAGGAGGAGCAGTCATGAGCCAGGCCACCAGCATCCTCATCGTGGACGACAACCCCTCCATGGCCAAGAGTACCGCCGACATCCTGGCGCTCAAAGGCTACGCCGTCCACACCGCGCACACCGGCGCCGACGCCCTCGACCTCCTGCGCCGCGACAAAATCCACATCCTGCTCACCGACGTCATCATGCCCGACATGAACGGCGTCGAACTCTTCGTGCGGGCGCGCCGCCTCCTGCCCGGCCTGATTGCCTTCCTGATGACCGCCTACTCCGCCGATGACCTCATCCAGCGCGGCCAGGCGGAAGGGGTCAAGGCCATCCTGACCAAACCGCTCGACCTCAACCTGTTGCTTATGCTCATCCAGGGCGTCGAGGCCGCCTATCTGGAGAAACGGACATGAAGAAGGCCTGGCGCATCCTGCTCCTTGGGCTGCTCACCCTGCCGGCGCTTCTCCCCTCTGCGGGCCGCGCCGCCGAGGGCCGCCTCGTGCGCGTCGGCGTCTATCAGAACGAACCCAAAATCTTCCTGGACGAAGACGGCCGCCCCGCCGGTCTCTTCATCGAACTCCTGCAGAAAATCGCCGCCGAGGAGGGCTGGACGCTCGCATACGTCCCCTGCGAGTGGGAGGCCTGTCTGGCCGCCCTCGAAGCCGGGCAAATTGACCTGATGCCCGACGTCGCCTACTCCGAAGAGCGCGACCTGCGCTTCGACTTCCACCAGACCCCCGTGCTGGAGAGTTGGTCGCGGGTCTACGCCGCGCCGGGCGCCCGCATCACCGGCCTGCGCGACCTGGATGGCCGGCGCGTCGCCGTGCTGGCAGGCTCCATCCAGGAGCAGGTTTTCCAGCAACTCATGGACGGCTTCGGCTACCGGGTGACCCTCGTCCGGGCCGCCTCGCTGACCGAGGCCTTCGAACTCGCCGCCTCCGGTCAGGCCGAGGCCGCCATCGCCAATCATTTGTTTGGCGACTACTTCTGCGCCCGCTACGGCCTGCAAAAGACGGCGGTTGATTTCCTCCCCGTCCAACTCTTCTACGCCGCCGCCCAGGGCCGCAACGCCGACCTGCTGGAGGCCATTGACCGCCGCCTGAACGAGTGGATTCCCGTCCCCGGCTCGCCCTACTACACCACCCTCGGCCACTGGAGCGACCTCTCCCTCCGGCAGCGCCTGCCGGCCTACCTGTGGGGACTGATGGGCGGCGCCCTCGGCCTGCTCGTCCTGACCATCATCGCCGCCCTGGTCTTCCGCCGCCAGCGGACGACCAGCCTGCGCGAACTGCTGCAAACCCGCGCCGCCCTGCGCCAGACCGAACGCCGCTACGAGACGCTGGCCAACATGTTGCCGGTGGGCATCTTCCGCACCGACGCGGCCGGCGCCACCACCTACGTCAACCCGGCCTGGTGCGCCATCGCCGGCCTGTCCGCCGAACAGGCCCTCGGCTTCGGCTGGATGGACGCCGTCCACCCCGAAGACTTGCCGCGCCTGCGCCGCGAGTGGGAAGACTCCACCCAACGCGGCGCGCCGGCCTTCTCCGATTACCGCTTCCTCCGCCCGGATGGGACGACCGCCTGGGTCATGGGGCAGGCCGTCCCGGAGACCGACGCGGCGGGCGAGGTCATCGGCTACGTCGGCACGGTCACCGACATCACCGAGCGCAAACGCGCCGAAGAGGAAATCCGCCGCTACGTCGGCGAACTGGAAGCCCTCAACGACCTGGGCGCGAGCGTCAACCGCTCGGTCTCGCTCGCAGAAGTCGTCGCCAACGCGATTGACGCCCTGCTCAAAGTCACCCAGACCGAAGTGGCCTTCCTCTTCCTGCGTCAGGGCGAGCGCTTGATTCTGGCCGGCAGCGGCCCGCCCGAACAGATGCGCCGCTTCGAGAGCATCCCCGAGCACAAGGTCGGCGAGTGCATGTGCGGCCTGGCCGTGCGCCAGGGACGCCCCCTGTACACCGCCGACATCTACCGCGACGCCCGCTGCACCTGGGAAGAGTGCAAAAAGGCCGGTTACCGCTCCTTTGCCGCCCTGCCGCTCCTGGCCGGAGAGGAAGTCATCGGCATCGTCGGGCTGGCCTGCTCGGAGGAGCGCGACTTCGAGCCGCAGGCCGAATTCCTCGAAACCCTGGCCGCCCAGGTGGCCGGGGGCGTGCGCAACGCCCAACTGTACGCCGAGGTGCAGCGTTACGCCGCCGAACTCGAACAAAAAGTCGCCGAGCGCACCCGCGACCTGCACCTGGCGCTCGAAAAAGCCCAGGCCGCCGACCGGTTGAAATCGGCCTTCCTGGCCGCCATGTCGCACGAACTGCGCACGCCGCTCAACTCCATCATCGGCTTCACCGGCGTCCTCTTGCAGGGACTGGCCGGTCCGCTCAACGCCGAGCAGAGCAAACAACTGGGCATGATTCGCGACAGCGCCCAACACCTGCTGGCGCTCATCAACGATGTGCTGGACATCTCCAAAATCGAGGCCGGGCAACTCGAAGTCCGCCGCGACCCCTTCGACCTGCGCCTGGCCATCGAAAACGTCCTGCGCATGGTCACCCCGCTGGCGCAGCGCAAAGGCCTGAGCCTTGCCGCCGCCCTCCCCTCCGGCGTGGGGACCATCGTCAGCGACCGGCGGCGCGTCGAGCAGATTCTCATCAACCTGCTCAACAACGCCATCAAGTTCACCGAGCGCGGCGAAGTGCGCCTGGAATGCGAAACCCGCCCCGGCCGGGTCACGCTGCGCGTGCGCGATACCGGCATCGGCATCCGCCCGGAAGACATGCCCAAACTCTTCCGCCCCTTTCAGCAACTGGAGACCGGCCTGGCGCGTCACCACGAAGGCACCGGGCTTGGCCTGGCCATCTGCCGCCACCTGGCCGAACTGCTGGGCGGCGAAGTGACGGCCGAAAGCGAATGGGGCAAGGGCAGCGTTTTTACAGTTCACCTGCCGTTGTAACGCAACTGCTTGCAGTTGCGCGTAGGACAGGCTTTCCAGCCTGTCAACCGTAGAACAGGCTTTCCAGCCTGTCCCCGACAGCCTTGATGGAGTTTAAAAAATTATTGCGGCAATCTTCTTCCCACCGCCCGTCCGCCGTGGATTGAAAATCCACGGCTCAGTACCTGGAAGTCCGCTCAAAGCGGACTGAGAGTCGGCTTCCAGCCGACTTTGTTGAACTGAGGCGGGGGATTCCATCCCCCGCCGGAAACAAGCGGTTACAGCGCTAATTTGTTAAATTTCATAAAGGCTGTCCCCCCGTAGGACAGGCTTTTAGCCTGTCAAGACAGCCTCGAAAGGCTGTCCTACATAACTATCCCACAGGAGCAACCCGTATGGCTCACCTCCTCATCATCGAAGACAACGAAAACAACCTCTACCTGAGCACCTTCATCCTCGAAAAACACGGACACCGCGTCAGCGCGGCCCGCGACGGCGCCGAGGGCATCCGCCTGGCCAAAGAACTGCGCCCCGACCTGATTCTGCTCGACATTCAACTGCCCGGCATGGACGGCTACGCCGTGGCCGCCAATTTGAGCAGCAACGACGCCACCGCCGCCATTCCCATCGTCGCCGTCACCTCCTACGCCATGGCCGGCGACCGCGAGCGCGTCATGGCGGCGGGCTGCAACGGCTACATCGAAAAGCCGATCAACCCCGATACGTTTCTTGAGGAGACCCTAAAGGTCTTGCAGACCGGAGGCATATATGAGCAAAATACTGTTCGTTGACGATCACGAACAAAACCGCTATCTGCTCCGCGCCCTGCTGACCGCCTACGGTTATGAGGTGTCGGAAGCCGCCAACGGCGCGGAGGCGCTGGAGTTGGCGCGCCGCACCCGCCCCGACCTGATCATCTCGGATATCCTGATGCCCCAGATGGACGGCTTTGCCCTGTGCCGCGAATGGAAGCGCGATGATGCCCTGCACGACATCCCCTTTGTGTTCTACACCGCCACCTACACCGACCCGCGCGAT
>CALGPL010000047.1 GCA_937960595.1 uncultured Anaerolineales bacterium
CCTGCGCCGGAGGGGTATAGAATTAAGCAGATTAGAGATGATCGAACTGGGGTGGATGTCATTGATGAAGAAAAATTAGAAGCGATTTTAAATCACGAAGTCGTTTTAAGGCCAAACAACAGATATGTAAATGAAGACGGCGATTATATAGTATTTAGTCAATTTATACTTGGACCTGGAGGAACTGAATCGGCTGGGTATATTTCCAGTGGCGGTGAGGCTGAAAATTCTCCGTTGAATGAACAGGCTGCAGGGCAAGAAGAGGGGAGAGGGCCGTAGAGCGGGATTCATCCCGCCGCTCCTGCCACGCATGACATAAATTGCACCAACGCACGAATCCTCGTCCTTCGCGGCAAAAAAGAACGCATAGGCAAACACCCCGGGCGAGATCGGGGTTTGACAACCCTTCTCGACCCTGCTATACTGTATCGGTTCGAACGCGACTTTTACTGCCTCCGGGCAGTTGAAACACTTCACAATTCGCCCGCCCACAAACCCTCGCCAGACGAGGGAAGTTTTGTATTTTTGTGCCGGGCAACTTAGCAAGGAAATTCATGAGCAAAAACCAAACACTGCGCATCATCCCTCTCGGGGGCTTAGGAGAGGTCGGCAAGAACATGATGGCCTACGAATACGACAACCGCATCCTGGTCGTGGACGCCGGCCTGATGTTCCCCGAAAATGACATGCTGGGGGTGGATTACATCATCCCCGACTACCAGTACCTGCGCGATCACGCCGAGCGCGTCGAGGCGATCGTCGTGACCCACGGCCACGAAGATCACATCGGCGCCATCCGTCACCTGCTGACCGACCTCTCGGCGCCCGTCTACGCCACCCCCCTGACGCGCGGCCTGATCGAGGTCAAACTGGCCCGCAACGGCCTGGCCGGGAAAGCCTCCCTGAATACGATCCAGGCCGGAGAAGCGCTCCGCCTCGGCCCCTTCCAGGTCGAAACCTTCCACGTTTGTCACTCCATCCCCGACGCCATCGGCCTGGGAATCACCACCCCGGCCGGCCTGCTCGTCCACTCGGGCGACTACAAATTCGACCAGACCCCGGTGGACAACTGGCCCACCGACTTTGCCAAACTGGCCGAGTTTTCGGCCCGCGGCGTGGACGTTCTGCTGGCCGACTCGACCAACGCCGAACGCCCCGGCTGGACCCAGTCGGAACGGGTCATCGGCCCCGCCCTCGACGAGGTCTTTCGCCAGGCCCCCGGCCGAATCATCGTCGCCTCCTTTGCCTCGCTGATCGCCCGCATGCAGCAGGTGGCCGACGCCGCCATGCGCCACGGCCGCAAGATGGCCTTCGTGGGTACCAGCATGGTGGACAACGCCAAAATCGCCCGCAAGATGGGCTATCTCGAAATCCCCGATGCGACCATCGTCAGCCTCGACGAGGCGCTGCATCTGCCCAAAAAAGAAGCGGTCCTGATGTGCACCGGTTCACAGGGCGAACCCTCGTCCATCCTGGGCCGGCTCTCGACCGGCACCAACCGTCAGTTCGATATCGAGCCGGGCGATACGGTCGTGCTCTCCTCGCACCCGATCCCGGGCAACGAAGAGGCCGTCAACCGGACGATCGATCGTCTCTTTCGGCGCGGGGCCAACGTCATCTACGAAGCGATCGCGGCCGTCCACGTTTCGGGGCATGCCGGTTCGGAGGAACAGAAACTGCTGCTCAACCTGGTGCGCCCGAAATTCTTTGTCCCCATCCATGGGGAACTCCACCACCTCAAACAGCACGCCGCCCTGGCGCGGCAGGTGGGCATCCCCGCCGAAAATATCCAGGTGGTCGAAAACGGCCAGGTGCTCGAACTGGCCGATGGCCGCCTGACTCTGGCCGAACGCATGCCGGGCGGATACGTCTTCGTCGCAGGGGAAAGCGTCGGCGAAATCGACATGGACGTGATGCAGGAGCGCGAACAACTCGCCCGCTCGGGCATTGTCCTCATCACCGTCCCCCTCGACAAGTACTCCAGCCGCCTTCTCAAAGAACCCGAGGTGATCACGCGCGGCTTCGTCTCCCCCGAAGACACCGAAGCGCTCCTCCCCGCCATCCGCCAGAAAGTGACCGACCTGGTGCACGGCGGCGGGCTGGACGACGAAAAACTCATCGCCGACGCCGTCCGTTCGCTGCTCTATCACGAGACCAAACGCCGGCCGATGGTGTTCGTCAGCATCACAAAGGCCTGAGGTCGGAACGGTCAGACAAATAACAGATGCCGCCGGCGCTCTCGTTGGCGGCATCTGTTTCGGCCGGCAAGAATCCGGGGGTCACCGGGCCGCAAGACTCTGCCCGCCCTATTTCCACCCATATTCGCCGCGCAGCGGGACGAAAGCCACCGGGATGCCGCGCTCGCAATGCAACTTGCCGCCGCGCCGTTCCCAGACCTGCAACTCCTGGAAGCCGCGGCTGCCCACCGGCAGGACCAGCCGCCCGCCCTCGGCCAATTGATCGAGCAGCGGCGGGGGGACATCCGGCGCGGCCGCAGCCACCAGAATGCCGTCATAGGGAGCCGCCTCGGGCCAGCCGAGCGAACCATCGCCGCGATGAACCCAAACGTTGGCGAAACCCAACTCGGCCAGCACCTTCTCGGCCTGGCGCGCCAGTTCGGGAATCACCTCGACCGTATGCACCTCGGCGGCCATCTTGCCCAGGATGGCCGCCTGATAGCCGGAGCCGGTCCCGACCTCCAGGACGCGCCCCGTCGGGGCCAGATGAAGCAAGTCGGTCATCAGGGCAACGATATAGGGCTGAGAAATCGTCTGGCCATGGCCGATCGGCAGCGGGCCGTCCGAATAGGCCCAGTCGAGTTCCTCGGGCGGAACGAAGCGGTGGCGCGGCACCGTCCGCAGGGCAGTCAACAGGCGCGGGTCGCGCAGGCCGCGGCGGGCGATCTGCTCCTCCACCATGCGCAGGCGTTCGCGTTCGTAGGGATCCATCTCCATCACAGGAACTCTGCCTTCAGGCGGCGCGCAATCTGACGGTCCACCTTCCCCATCGGATAGTTCTCCAGCGCCTCGAGAGCGGCCCAGGCCAGGTCGGCCGCGGCAAGCGGACGCGGCTCGCCGTCTGTCAGTTCGCACAAGAAAGCATGCAGGGTGATGCGAAAGTGCGTGTACGCATGGCGATAGACCCCAAACGCCTCGCCGACGCGGATTCCCACCCCCAATTCTTCGCGGATTTCCCGCCGCAGGCCGTCGGCCAGCGCCTCGCCTTCGCCGACCTTGCCGCCGGGGAATTCCCACAGGCCGCCCAGCAGGCCGCCGGGCGGACGTTGCGCCAGGAGCACCTTTCCATTCCGCCGCACAACCGCCGCGGTGACGAGATAGTGCGGCGTCTCCTTCTTCGGCTTCAGCACCGGACGGGCCTCCTGCACGCCGGCGGCGCGCGCCCGGCAGAGATCGGCCAGCGGACAAGCCGAACAGCGCGGTTTGCGCGGCAGGCAAACCGTCGCGCCCAGGTCCATCAAGGCCTGATTGTAGTCGCCTGCCCGGCCGGGCGGCAGATTCTCCTCGGCCAGCGACCGGAGAACGGCCTCGCCGGCCGGCGAATCGGCCGGGGCAGCCACGTCGAAGAGGCGCGCCAAGACCCGCCGCAGGTTGCCGTCCAGGGTGGGGACATCCCGCCCAAAGGCGATGGAGGCGATCGCCGCCGCCGTGTAGCGCCCGATGCCGGGCAGCCTCTGTAAAATCGTTGGATCTTCCGGCAGCCGTCCGCCATATTCGGCCACCACCTGACGGGCCGCCCGCCACAGATTGCGCGCCCGGCTGTAATACCCCAGCCCCTCCCAGGCCGACAGCACCTCCTGTTCAGAGGCCCCTGCCAGGTCGGCGAGGGTGGGGAAGCGCGCCATCCAGCGCTCGAAATAAGGGACGACCGTCTCGACCCGCGTCTGCTGGAGCATGATCTCCGACACCCAGACGGCATACGGATCGGCCCGCCCGCGCCAGGGCAAACGCCGCCCGAAACGTTCGTACCAGTCAAGCAGTCGGCGGGAAAATTCGTTCATGGAAAACAAAACCCGGGCCGGCAGCCCGCCTCTCAGAATTGAAAGCCCCCCCGAGCGCGGACGATTTTGAACGAGAGATTCTCGACAAAACTGTTCAGATTTTCGCGCAACTGCGCCCAGCCATCCGACTGCATGACGCGCTGCAGGCCGCTCAAACTGTCGGCCAGCATCCCCACCTGAATCTGCGGATAATTGCCATAGGTAGTGACCCAGGCCTCCACCGGCTGCAGCCCCATGCGTTGAACGCCGGGAATGAACTCCCCGATCACGAACTCGAAATACTCGCGTTCGCGCTCGGCAATGATATCCCAGGTCATGATCAGTTTGATGGGCATCCGCACCGCCTCACTCGCCCTGATAGCGCAACGCCACCACGCGGGTCTCTTCGGGCAGGGAAGATTTGCCGACCTTCAGCGTGGCCAGCGTCTCGACCTCATGCAGCCCCATTTCCTTCAGGAATTTGTCCAGCCGGTCCAGATTCAGTTTGGTGGCCGGGGTCTGATAATGCATGGGGATGACCAGATTGGGTTCCAGCAGGCTGACGACCTCTGCCGCCTTGGCAGCATTCATTCCCTGCCCGCCCCCCACCGGCACCAGGGCCACGTGGACGGTCCCCAACGCTTCGACCTCCGCCTGGGTGGGGACGGTGCGCAAATCGCCCAGGTGGGCCACCGTCAGGCCGTCGAAATCGAACACGTAGAGGGTGTTGCGCGGCCGCTCGGCGGCCTTCTTCCCCTGGCCATCCGTCTGGACGCCGGTGATGAAAACGCCGCCGATTTCGTACTCGCCCGGGCCGGTGATGGCATGGCTGTAGCCCTTGACGGCGGCCAGATGGCTGTGACCGGGCGCATCGTGACTGATCGTGACGATATCTGCCTTCAACTTGAGCGCCTCGTAGCCCACCGCCTCTGCGTCGAACGGATCGGTGACGACCGTCGCCAGGCCGCGCTCGCTGAGACGAAAGCAGGAATGACCATACCAGACGATTTCCATGGAACCTCCGTTGCTGGCGACTATTATACACGTATAATTATGGGCGTGAACCCTGGACTCGTCCCCCGTCTTGCCGGCGGCGGAACCGTCAAACGGCAGGAAGGAATCTGGCGGTTGGAAATCCCCGCCGGGGCGCGCCGGACCTATCGGCTGGCGCAACTGGACGATTACGCCCGCCTGCCGCGCGGCCGCTTCCCGCACCGTCCGCCCCTGACCCTGAGCCTGCGCGCCCGCGCCTCGGCAGCCGACCTGCCCGGGACGTGGGGCTTTGGGCTGTGGAACGACCCGTTCGGCCTCTCGCTCGGCTTCGGCGGCGCGGCCGCCCGTCTGCCTGCCCTGCCCAACGCGGCCTGGTTCTTTCACGCCTCGCCGCCCAATCATCTTGCCTTTCATGACGGCCTCCCCGCTCAGGGCTTCTTTGCCGCGACGCTGCGTTCGCCGGCCCTCCCGGCGCTCCTATTCGCGCCGTTGGCCCCCCTTTTGCCGCTGCTGGCCGTTCGGCCGCTCTCCCGCCTCGCCCGCCGGCTGGCCGCTCGGCTCATTCGACAAGACGGCGCCCCGCTCGCGGTCGAGGCAGGCAGCTGGCACGTCTACACGCTGCAATGGACAGAGGCAGGCTGTCATTTCTCCGTTGACGAGCAAGAGGTGCTCCGCAGCCGCGTTGTCCCGCGCCCGCCGCTGGCGCTGGTCCTCTGGATTGACAATCAATTCGCGGCCTGGACGCCGGAAGGACGCATGAGGTGGGGGCTGCTGGATACGCCGGCGGCCTGGCTGGAAATGGCCGACTTGCGCCTCGAGCCGCTCGAACGAGGCTGACTTGCCGACGGCATGTTCTTGGGTCTACCCGCTCAAGGCATAAATTTTGGACCGGGACTTTCGAAGTCCCCCTGGCTATCCTTAATTTTGCTCCAAGCGCCAGCCACCGGCGTTGGAATATTGGAATAGGTGTATTGGTTGGTTCTACTCTGCTTCCTTTGTACAACGCGTTGGGATTACAAAGCGGATCATCCGGCGCGTGAGTCGTCAGTCGTTAGGAGGAAGCAATTTGGTGCAATGCGTGTTATTCGCGGCAGGAGCGGCAGGATGAATCCCGCTCTACGGCCCTCCCCCCTCTTCTTGCCCTGCAGCCTGTTCATTCAAAGGCGAATTTTCAGCCTCACCGGCGTCAACAATATAATTACCTGCTTCTATCCCACTGTACATAGCTTCTGAAAAGCGTAAAACTTGATTTTCTCCATTTGAAAAAATCTCATCTGGCCTTAAAGTAATTTCGTGTCCTAAAAGT
>CALGPL010000048.1 GCA_937960595.1 uncultured Anaerolineales bacterium
GACCTCATCCAGCGCTTGGGCTACTCCCTGCTCACCCTCGTGACGCTGGTGACCGTCTTCCCGATCGTAGTGGTGGTGGCCTACATTCTCAAAGAGGGCGCGCCGGCCATCTCGTGGGAATTCCTGACCGCCATGCCGCACGACGGCATGCGCTCCGGGGGCATCTTGCCGGCCCTGGTCGGCACGATCTACCTGACGCTGGGGACGGCCCTCTTCTCCGTCCCGCTCGGAATTGCCGCCGCCATCTACCTCTCCGAATACGCCCGCGACAACCTGCTGACCCGCCTGATCCGCATCGCCATCATCAACCTGGCAGGCATCCCCTCGGTTGTCTATGGTCTCTTCGGACTGGGATTGTTCGTCATCTTCCTGAAATTCGGCACCAGCATCCTGGCCGCTTCGCTGACCCTCTCGATCATGACACTGCCGGTCATCATCAGCGCCTCGGAGGAGGCCCTGCGGGCCGTCCCCCAGGCTTTCCGCACGGTGAGCATTTCCCTCGGCGGGACGCAGTGGCAAACCATCCGCCGCATCGTCCTGCCGCAAGCCCTGCCCGGCATCCTGACCGGAGTCATCCTCGGCCTGGAGCGCGCCGCCGGCGAGACTGCCCCGATCCTCTTCACCGGTGCGGCCTTCTTCCTGCCCCGCCTGCCCGATTCGCCGCTGGATGCCACCATGGCCCTCCCCTATCACCTGTTCGTCATCTCCACCCAGGTGCCGGAAATGCCCTTCCAAATTCAGTACGGCACGGCGCTGGTGTTGATCATCTTCGTGCTGAGCATGAACCTCATCGCCACCCTCATCCGCTCGCGGGCCAGAGCCAAACGTCAATGGTAAACAAAATCGTTATCGAAGACCTTTGCCTAACTTACGCCGAAGGCAACGAGTCGTTGCGGCACATCCACCTGCAAATCCCCGCCAACGCCATCACCGTCCTCTTCGGACCGGCCGGCGGCGGCAAATCCAGCCTCTTACGCTGCATCAACCGCCTCAACGACCTAACGGATATCCGCCTGCTGCAAGGGAAAATTCTCATGGACGGGCAAAACATCCTCGACCCCAAGACGGATGTCATTGCCCTGCGCCGCAAGGTGGGGATGGTCTTCGCCCGGCCGGTTGTGCTGCCCTTCTCGATTCGCGGCAACCTGACCTACGGCCTGGAACTGGCCGGCGAGAAACGCAAATCGCGCCTCGACGAAGCCGTCGAACGAAGCCTGAGACTGGCCGCCCTGTGGGACGAAGTCAAAGACCGCCTGGATGACCCCGCTGTCGCCCTCTCCGGCGGACAGCAGCAGCGCCTCTGCCTGGCGCGCGTCCTGGCCAACCAGCCGGAGGTCATCCTGCTCGACGAACCCACCTCCGGCCTCGACCCGATCTCGACCGGCAAAGTGGAGGCCGCCCTCCAGGAACTCAAGCAACAGTACACCATCGTCCTCGTCCCGCACTCGGTCCAGCAGGCTGCCCGCACCGCCGATTATGCCGCCTTCTTCCTGCAGGGAGAACTGATCGAATACGGCCCCGGCAAGGAACTCTTTACCAACCCAAAACAAAAACGCACCGAAGACTACGTAGAAGGCCGCTTCGGCTGAGTCTGCTGCGCCCGGAAAACTTGAAATCCACCCTTGCACGCCGGGTGGATTTCAAGTTAGGAGGAGAGTACCAATGCAAAGCAAGCGATCAGTTGCGTGAGGAGGGAATACCCCTGGAAGCCGAAAAATGCTCTTGCATCAAAAGGGCTTCCACCTGAGGATTTTTCGGCAACACCAATTCCTGACGGCGGCAAGACCCCGAACGTTTGAGGGTCAGGACATACACAAAGCCGTGTTGATCCCACGAAGGCTGCACCAAAATCCGGTCCACTTTCCAGCCCTCGTCCAACGCCGCCAACAGCAAGAGATACCCATTGGGCAAGCGCGTCGGACGGCTTGGCCCCTGCAAATGGTTCCACCTTCGCTCGGAAAGAATTGTGGCAATCATCATCTCCTGCCTTTCGTATCGAAGAACCTCACTGCCTTTAAGATACCTCACCATGATTGTCAACCGTTTAAAGACAGGTTAAGATTGTGTAAATCCGACCTGTTTTGCCCCATTTCCTCTAGAGAGGATTTCTCGGCGGCCCTTCTCTATGATATGATATAAATATGTCCGAATTCATCCTGATCGTCGAAGACGAGCCTGCCCTGCAAGAAACGCTGGCTTACAACCTAAAGAAACAAGGCTACGAGGTCGAAACCGTCGGCGACGGACGCGCCGCCCTCGAAGCCGCCCGCGCCCGCCCCCCTGACCTGATCTTGCTCGACATCATGCTCCCCGGCCTGGACGGCTTCGAAGTCTGCAAGATTCTGCGCAAGGAAATGAACGTCCCCATCCTCATGTTGACCGCCCGCGACGACGAGATCGACCGCGTCGTCGGGCTGGAGGTCGGAGCCGACGACTACCTGACCAAGCCCTTCTCGATGCGCGAACTCCTGGCCCGCGTCAAGGCCCAGTTGCGCCGCACCGAACTCATCCGCCAGGAACTGCGCAAAGTCCAGCCGGCCGAGGCCGCCCACAAAGTCCTCACCTTCGGCAGTCTGGTCATCGACCTGACCCGCCGCGAGGTGACCCTGGACGGAAACATCGTCCCCCTCAAGCCGCAGGAATACGAGTTGCTGGTCTTCTTTGCCGAACACAAAGGCCAGATGCTCAGCCGCGAATTCATCCTCGAGCGCGTCTGGGGCTGGGACTATATCGGCGACAGCCGCACGGTTGACGTCCACGTGCGCTGGCTGCGCCAGAAACTGGAGGCGGACCCGGCCAACCCACAGCGCATTGTCACCGTGCGCGGCGGCGGCTATCGGTTCGAAGGCTGACGTGAACAGTCTCCTGGTCGGCTTGGCCCTCCTGTTGCTGATTCTCGCCGCCCTGCTGGGGGGGTGGCAAGTGCGTCTGCGCCGCCGGCTGAGAGAATACGTCCGCCTCCTGCGCCAAGCCGCAGAAGACGACTCGCCGTCTGCCCTCCTGCCCGCCGATGAGCCGGGGCTGGAGGAACTCTCGAACGCCGTCCGGGCGCTGACCGCCGCCCTGCAGGAGCGCCTGCTCGAGGTCGAGAGTCGGCGGGCCGAACTGGCGGCCGTCCTCGAGCGCATGACCGACGGGGTGCTGATCGCCGACGCCGCCGGGCGCATCCAGTTGACCAACGCCGCCGCGGCGCGGCTCTTCGAAACGCCCGCCCCGCTCGGACGCACGGTGGCCGAGGTGCTCCGCCATCACCATTTGATTGAAACCTGGCGGCTCGCCCAAGAAAGCGGCGAGGAACAGAACGCGGCGGTCGAATTCCCCAACCGTCAGAAATTTCTGCAACTCTTCGTCCTGCCCGACCGGCAGACCGGCGGCAGCCTGCTCCTGGTGCAAGACCTGACCCGCGTCCGCCGGCTCGAGACGGTGCGCCGCGACTTCATCTCGAACGTCTCGCACGAACTGCGCACCCCCCTGGCCTCGCTCAAGGCGCTGACCGAAACCCTGCGCGACGGGGCGCTCGAGGACCCCGAGGCGGCGCGGCGCTTTCTTGCCCGCATCGAGACCGAGGTGGACGCCCTGACGCAGATGGCCGCCGAACTGCTCGAACTGACCCGCATCGAATCGGGCCAGGTGCCGCTCGAACGGGGAGCGGTCGAGCCGGCCCGCCTGCTGGAAGCCGCCGCCGAGCGGATGCGCGCCCAGGCCGAACGCGCCGGACTGACGCTTCGCGTCGAGACCCCCGCCGACCTGCCGCCGGTGCGCGCCGACGCCAGCCGCCTCGAACAGGTGCTGGTCAACCTCATCCACAATGCCGTCAAGTTCACCCGCCCGGGAGGCGAGGTCCATCTCTCCGCAGCGGTCGAGGGGACCGTCGTCCGCTTCGCCGTGCGCGACACGGGGGTAGGCATCCCGGCCGAGGATTTGGGACGCATCTTCGAGCGTTTCTACAAAGCCGACCGGGCGCGCTCGGGCGGTGGCACCGGCTTGGGGCTGTCCATCTCGCGGCACATTGTCGAGGCCCACGGCGGACGCATCTGGGCCGAGAGCGAGGAAGGGCGCGGCAGCATTTTCTATTTCACCATCCCTCTCAATTAACCAAACCATGACCCTCCCTTAACCGAACGTTAAATTTGGGAGAATAGAATAGGGGCGGATCGAGCGATCCGCTTTTCTCGTTTACGGAGGATGTGATGAGCGTTCAAGTTCTATTCCTGTGCACCGGCAACTCCGCCCGCAGTCAGATGGCCGAGGCCTTCCTGCGCGAAATGGGCGGGGAGGAGTTCGAAGTCTTCAGCGCCGGGATGGAACCGAAAGGCATTCATCCCCTCACGGTGAAGGTGATGGAAGAAATCGGTTACGATTTGTCGGGCCATCGCTCGAAGGGCTTCCAGGAATTCCTCGGCAAGCAGCATTTCCATTATCTGATCACGGTCTGCGACGACGCCGAAGAAAACTGCCCGCGCGTCTGGCCGGGCGTAAACCAGCGCCTGCACTGGTCGTTCGAGGACCCGGCCGCCTTTGTCGGTGGAGAGGCAGACAAACTGGCCAAGTTCCGCCTGGTACGCGACCAGATCGGAGAGAAAATCCGCGAGTGGCTGGATCAATTACGGTCCGAGGCCTCCTCCACGTCGGAAGAAAGCGGGCGGAGCGCCTAACGAAATTGTCGGTTGAATGTTGAGCATCTGCAAATTGTTCTGTGGTATCTTAGGAGAAAGGATTTCGAAATGGAATTTCTAATCGTCTCAACCATTGCCATGCTGGCTGTCTTTGCGATTGACACCGCTCAAAAACGTCGCACCTTACACCGCTGACCTTTGATCGTCGGGCCTGTATCGGTAGACTGCGCCGCATCCGTTTGGGTGCGGCGCAGATTCATATTTATTAACCAAACGTTAAACTTCTGTTTCCCAGGCCTTAAACAGGACTTGATAAACTAGAAAGCGCTAAGAAAGAAAATTCTAAGGAGAAAAGAAATGCGCAAACATCTGTACGTTTCCCTGTTCGTCCTGCTCATCGCCGGCCTGGTGCTGAGCGCCTGCGGAGCGCAGACCCCCGCCCCCACTGCCGCTCCGACCGAAGCCGCCGCTACCGAAGCAGCCACCGAGGCTCCCACCGAGGACCCCATGGCCATGTACCGCCCTGAGAACGTCAGCGGCAACATCGTCACCGCCGGTTCCTCGACCGTCTTCCCGCTCTCCGAGCGGATGGCCCAGCGCTTCAGCGAGGAAGGCTTCACCGGCAACATCACCATCGACAGCATCGGCTCGGGCGCCGGCTTCGAGCGCTTCTGCGTCAACGGCGAGACCGACATTTCGAATTCTTCCCGCCGCATCAAGGACAGCGAAGTCGAGTCCTGCCGCGCCATCGGGCGGGAGCCGCTCGAATTCCGCGTGGGCACCGATGCCCTGGCTGTTGTCGTCAGCCGCGAGAATGACTTCGTCACCGATGTGACCAAGGAAGAACTGGCCATCATCTTCTCGACCGCCGAACGGTGGTCGGATGTGCGCCCCGAGTGGCCGGACCAGCCCATCCTGCGCTTCATCCCCGGCACCGACAGCGGCACCTTCGACTATTTCGTCGAAGTCGTCTTCAACAAGGACGAGGCGCCTATCCTGGCCGCCAGCAATCTGCAACTCTCCGAGGATGACAACGTCCTGGTGCAGGGTGTGCTCGGCAGCCCGTATGCCATCGGCTTCTTTGGCTTCGCCTACTATCACGAGAATGCCCGTCAGTTGCAGACGGTGTCCATCAATGGGATTGAGCCGACTGAACAGACCGCCGAAGACGGGACTTATCCGTTGGCCCGCCCGCTGTTCATCTACTCGACGGCCCAGATTATGCAGGAAAAGCCTCAAGTTGCGGCCTTCATCTACTTCTACCTGACCAATGTCAATGACGAGATCATTGATGTCGGGTACTTCCCGGCCAGCCAGGCTGCTCTGGACGAGGCCCTCAACACCTGGTACACGGCTGTCGGTTTGCAGCCGTAAGCGATCCGAGAACATCTCTCCTCCATCCCCTTCCCCCCTTCTTCGGGAGGGGGGAAGGGAAGTTTGTCTGAGACGAGGGAACGCCATGACCAAGAAATACAACGGGGAGGCCAGCGGTTATCCGCTCCGCGAGGAAGGGTTGCGCAAGCGGCCGCGGGCTGGCGAAATCCTCATTCAATCCATCCTGTTTTTTGCCGGCTTTTTCTCCATCTTTACCACCCTGGGAATCGTCTACGAATTGGGCAAAGAGGCCCTGCTGTTCTTTCGCACGCCGGAGGTGAAATTGTGGGATTTCCTGACCGGCACCGCCTGGCAGCCCCACATCAATCAGTTTGGCATCCTGCCGCTGGTCACCTCGACGTTTATCACCTCGGCCATTGCCATGACCATCGCCATCCCACTCGGGCTGGCGGCAGCGGTCTACCTGAGCGAATACGCCACCGAAAAAGTCCGCAAGACGCTCAAACCGATCCTGGAAATACTGGCCGGCATCCCGACCATCGTTTACGGCTACTTCGCGCTGATGTTCGTTACGCCCTTGCTGCGCTCGATCTTTGGCCGCGATGTGGTCGAAATCTACAACATGGCCTCCGGCGGCCTGGTCATGGGAATTTTGATCCTGCCACTGGTGGCTTCGATGAGCGAGGACGCTCTCAACGCCGTGCCGCTCGCCCTGCGCGAAGCAGCCTACGGGCTGGGGGCGACCAAACTAGAGGTAGCCCTCAAAGTCGTCTTCCCGGCGGCGCTCTCGGGGATCGCGGCGGCCATCATCGTCGGCGTCAGCCGCGCCATCGGCGAGACGATGATCGTCGCCGTAGCGGTCGGCGCCGGTCCCAACTTCACCTTCAACCCCTTCCGCGGCGCCGAGACGATGACCGGCCACATCGTGCGCATGTCGGGCGGCGACCTCAGTTACGACTCGATCGACTACAACAGCATCTTTGCCATCGGCTTGATGCTCTTCTTCATCACCCTGACCCTGAACATCATCAGCCAGCGCATTGTGCAGCGCTTCCGCGAGGTGTATGAATGAGCGCATCCCCTGCCCCTCTGGGACCTTTCCAGGACAATTTACCGCGCCGGCACCGGCTGGGTGCGGTCTGGCAATGGATTTTCTTTGCTGCTACCATCATCGGCATCTTCGTCCTGAGCGCTCTGCTGCTCGATATCCTCAACGAATCCTTCGGTTACGTGGCCCTCGAAGCACGCGTCGATCCCGACACCCTGGCCGTGGACGGCGTGCCGCTCGAGGATTTGCCCAAAGAGGAATTGATTCGCATTTTGCAGGACAGCCTTTCGGCCAGCGCGTTCAATAAACTAAACGATGAAAAGCCTTTCGAGGAACGTTCGCAGGCCAACGTCTATGATCTGGTGATCGAACGCGTCGTCAAATACAAAGTGCTGGAGACCTGGTCGCTGTGGGAGTCGCTGATCCATTCGGACGAAATCCGCGCCCAGGCGGCCGAGGAGTTTCCTCAAGCCGAACTGCGCTTCGTCTCCTGGCTGACGGTCGAGACCATCCGCCGGCCGCAATCGTCCGAAGCAGTCAACGCCGGGGTGCGCACCGCCATCCTCGGTTCGTTGTGGACCATCGCAATCACCATCCTGGTTGCTTTTCCGCTCGGCGTGGGAGCAGCCATCTACCTGGAAGAATACGCCCGCGACGACTGGCTCAACCGTCTGATTCGCACCAACATCAACAATCTAGCAGGGGTGCCTTCGATCATTTACGGCATCCTCGGCCTGGCGATTTTCGTGCGCGCCCTGGAGCGCCTGACCAGCGGCGCGGTCTTTGGTCTGGTGAATCCGACGACGGCCAACGGCCGCACCATCCTCTCCGCCGGCCTGACCCTGGCCCTGCTGATCCTGCCGCTGATCATCATCAACGCCCAGGAGGCCATCCGCGCCGTGCCCCAGTCGCTGCGCAAAGCCAGCCTGGGAATCGGCGCCACCAAGTGGCAGACGATTTGGGCGCATGTTCTTCCCAACGCCTTGCCCGGCATTTTGACCGGCACGATCCTGGCCGTCAGCCGCGCCATCGGCGAGACCGCCCCCCTGGTGGTGGTCGGCGCCTCCACGGCGATCAGTTTCGACCCCAACCTATTCTCGCGCTTTACCACCCTGCCGATTCAGATCTACCAGTGGACTTCCCGCCCGCAAGGCGAGTGGCGTCACCTGGCGGCAGCGGCCATTCTGATTCTGCTCACTTTGCTGCTCAGTTTGAACGCTACAGCCATCGTGCTGCGCAATCGCTACACCAAGAGGTTCTAATGGACACCCTCGACAACCGCTACGTCATCCAGGCTCGCAACCTGGGCATCTACTACGGCGATTTCAAGGCCGTGACCGATGTCAACATGGATATCGAACGCAACAAAATCACCGCCATCATTGGGCCTTCTGGCTGCGGCAAGTCCACCCTGCTGCGCGCCTTCAACCGCATGAACGAACTGGTCCCCGGGGCGCGCGCCGAAGGACAGGTCTTCTTCGACGGCGAGGACCTGTACGCCAAAGGCGTGGATCCGGTCGAGGTCCGGCACCGCATCGGGATGGTGTTCCAGAAGCCCAATCCGTTCCCCAAATCCATCTACGAAAACATTGCCTGGGGCGCGCGCATCCACGGCTTCCGCGGCAACATGGACAAACTCGTCGAACATTCTCTGCGCCAGGCCGCCTTGTGGGACGAAGTCAAAGACATCCTGCACCGCTCCGGCCTGGCCCTCTCCGGCGGCCAGCAACAACGTCTGTGCATCGCCCGCGCCATCGCCGTCCAGCCCGAGGTCATTCTGATGGACGAACCCGCTTCGGCCCTCGATCCGATCGCCACCCTGAAAATCGAGGAACTGATGCAAGACCTCAAAAAGGATTACACCATCGTCATCGTGACCCACAACATGCAGCAGGCGGCGCGCGTCTCAGATTACACCGCCATGATGATGCTGGTCAACGATGGCAGCCGCGCCGGAACCGTGATTGAATTCGGTGAGACGACCAAAATCTTCACCCGTCCCAGCGACAAGCGCACCGAGGATTACGTCACCGGTCGATTCGGTTAGCCCGCGGAGGATGAAAATGGTTATAATTAATGGACGGAAACAGGAAAGAAGGGCCTCTATGCGAAAATCCTTCGAAAGCGATATCCAGCATCTGAAAGATGAATTGTTGCTGCTCGGCAGCATGGTCGAGCAGTCTACCCTCGACGCAGTCGAGGCGCTCAAGAAGCGCGACCTCCAGGCCTCGCGGCGCATTTATGAGACAGACCTCAAGATCAACGCCAAGCGCTACGCCATCGAAGAGCAGGTGATGGTCTTGATCGCCACCCAGCAGCCCATGGCCCACGATCTGCGCCTGCTGGCCTCCATCCTCGAGGTCGCCGGCGAACTGGAACGCATGGGAGACTATGCGAAGGGTATCGCCATGATCAACCTCCGCATGGGCGAGCAACCTTTGCTCAAGCCGCTGGTGGACGTGCCGCGCATGGCCCAGATCGGCACCAGCATGCTCCACCGCGCCCTGACCGCCTTCGTCAACGAAGACGCCGAGACGGCCCGGCAAATTCCCGCCGAAGACGACGAGGTCGACCTGCTCTACAATCAAGTCTACCGCGAACTGATGACCTTCGTTCTGGAAAACCCCAAGAACATCGAGCGCGCCAACTGGCTCTTGTGGGTGGCTCACAATCTGGAACGTCTGGCCGATCGGGTGACCAATATCTGCGAGCGGACCATTTTCATCGTCACCGGTGAAATCAAAGAAATCAAGAGTTCTTACGACGAACTAAAAGAAAACAGCAACTGAATTTGTGGTAGAATAGCGCCCAACATGGAACGAATCTGCTGCCTGCATCATCATGCTCGCCCTGCCCCCTGCCTGACCGGAGCGCAGGTTCGTTTCGCTTAAACTGAACTCGAACCACCCTAGTACCCAGCCCCCCCCCGGTCTCAGGCCGGGGGGTTTTGTTTCCCGCCCTGAGCGGAGAATCGCGCCAAGAAAATAAACTTTATTCGTAATAACCGCCGAGACGCAAAGAACGCCAAGAATCTTCCTGAAATTCGCCAAGAAAGGCTCTTGGCGACTTCCAAGTGGGCTCGGCGCCATGGCGTCTTGGCGGTAAAGGTTATTGCAGATAAAGTCTAATATGCACACCGTTCCTCGCCTTTCCATCCCCTCCAAAGGACGCCTGGCCGACGAAACCCTGGCCTTCCTGAACGCCTGCGGCCTGAGCGTCTATAAACCCAACCCGCGCCAGTACGAGGCGACCATCCCGGCCTTGCCCGGCCTGAGCGTGCTCTTCCAGCGCCCGACCGACATCGTCCTCTCTGTGCGCAACGGCAGCGTGGACTTCGGCATCACCGGCCTGGACGTGCTGAGCGAGCACCGCGGCCCCAACGGGCAGGTCATCACCCTCCACGAGGCCCTCGGCTTCGGCGCCTGCGCCCTGACCGTCATCGTCCCCGAGGCCTGGGAGGACGTGACCAGCATGGCCGGCCTGCATTGCAAACGCGAGCAACTCGGCCGTCCGCTGCGCGTCGCCACCAAGTACCCAAACACGGCCGCGCCCTTCTTTGACCGGCACGGCTTGCCGGAGACGGTCTTCATCACCGCCGAAGGGACGCTCGAAATCGCCCCCGCCATCGGCTACGCCGACCTGATCACCGACCTGGTCTCCTCCGGCCAGACTTTGCGCGACAACCGCCTGCGTCCGCTGAGCGACGGCCTGATCCTGCGCTCGCAAGCCGCCCTGATTGCCAATCGGGCGGCCCTGCGCGCCCGCCCCGAGGTCCTGGCCGTAGCGCGCCAATTGCTGGAGTTCATCGTCGCTCACCTGCGCGCCAGCGAGGCGGTTTCGGTCTTCGTCAATATCCGCGGCGATTCGCCGGAGAGCATCGCCGCCCGCATGTTCACCCGTCCGCTGATCGGCGGGTTGCAGGGCCCCACGCTCTCGCCGGTGGTCACGCGCAGCGGCGAGAAATGGTACGCCGCCCACCTCATCGTCCGCCGCGAGCAACTGGCGCAGGCCATCGCCCAACTGCGCGAAGTCGGCGGCAGCGACATCGTCGTCACGCCGGTCACCTACATTTTCGAGGAAGAGCCGGAGGAATACCGCCATATGCTTGCCCAACTGGAGGCCGAATGATGCAAATCTACCATGTCCAAACTGCTCGTCAGACCATCCTCAAACGCCAACCGCTGCTCTGGATGGACTATCCGCCGGCGACTCTGGCGCAGACGGCAGAACTGTTCGGCGCCGGCGTGACCCCGCCGCAGGCGGTCGCGCAAATCCTGGCTTCGGTGCGGGACGAAGGCGACGCCGCGCTGCGCCGCTGGAGCCGGCTGCTCGACCGGGCCGACCTGCGCGACTTCCGCGTTCCCCAAAGCGAACTGGACGCGGCGCTCCGTTCCCTTCCGCCCGACCTGCTCACCGCTTTGCAACTCGCCGCCGAGCGCATTCGCGCCTTCCATGAACTCCAGCCGATCCCGAACTGGGAAAGCGAAACGCTCGGCGGACGACTCGGCCAGCGATTCACGCCGGTCGAGCGCGTCGGCGTGTACGCGCCGGGCGGCAGCGCTCCCCTGCCGTCCTCGGTGCTCATGTCGGTCATCCCGGCTCAGGTGGCAGGCGTGAAGGAAATCGCGGTCGCGACCCCTCCCCTCCCATTGCCAGCCTCGAACCAGGAAACGGTCAACAGTCCACAGTCTATCGTCCACCCTGTGATTCTGGCCGCCTGCGCCCTGTGCGGCGTGAGCGAAGTCTATGCCCTTGGCGGCGCGCAAGCCATCGCCGCCCTGGCCTTCGGCAGCGAAAGCGTGCCGCGCGTGGATAAGATCGTCGGCGCCGGCAACCTGTTCGTCACCCTCGCCAAGCAGCAGGTCTATGGCCTCGTCGGTCTGGATGGCTTGGCCGGCCCGACCGAAACGATGGTAATTGCCGATGATACCGCCAACCCGGCTTGGGTGGCCGCCGACCTGCTCGCCCAGGCCGAGCATGACGTTCTCGCCATGGCCATCCTGCTCACGCCCAGCGAGGCTCTGGCGCGCGCCGTGCAGGAGGAAGTTGGCCGCCAGATGACCTCCCTGACGCGCGCCGCCATCATCGCCCGGTCGCTAGAGGGGCGCAGCGGCATCGTCCTCACCCCCGATTTGGCAACCGCCGCCGCCCTGGCGAGCGAATACGCCCCCGAACATCTCTGCATTGCCACGCGCGACCCGCAGGCGGTCGCCGCGCAGGTGCGCAACGCCGGCGGCCTGTTCCTCGGCGAATATTCGTTCGAGGTGCTCGGGGACTACGTCGCCGGCCCGAGCCACGTCATGCCGACCGGCGGCACGGCGCGCTTTGCCTCTCCCCTCAACGTGCTGGATTTCCTCAAAATCACCAGCCTTATCGCCCTCGACACCCCCACCTGCCGCGCCCTGAGTCGCCCGGCTGCCGTCATCGCCCGCGCCGAAGGCCTCACCGCCCACGCCGCCGCCGCCGATTTTCGCGCCCTGCCCTCTGAGTGAGCGAGCGCCATGTTCGATCCGCAGACTCTGATCCGTCCGCACATCCGCCTCATGCCGCCCTACGAGCCGATCCTGCCGTTCGAGGTGTTGTCGCAGCAGTTGGGTCGCGCCCCGCAGGACATCATCAAACTGGACGCCAACGAGAATCCCTATGGCATGTTGCCGGCCATTCGTCAGGCGCTGGCGCAGATGCCCTACGGCCACATCTACCCCGATCCCGAAAGCCGCGCCTTGCGCGCCGCCCTGGCGCGCTACCACCGTGTGCCGGAGGAGAACCTCCTTACCGGCGCCGGCGCGGACGAGTTGATTGACCTGATCCTGCGCCTGGTCATCAACCCCGGCGACGTCATCTTGAACTGCCCGCCGACCTTCGGCATGTACGCCTTCGATGGCGACCTCAACGGGGCGCGCGTGGTGAACGTCATGCGTCGCCCGGACTTCCGCCTCGATGTGGAAGGGATCGAGCGCGCCGTCGGCGAGCACCGCCCCAAAGTCTTGTTCCTCGCCTCGCCCAATAACCCCGATGGCAGCCTGACGCCGCGCGAGGTCCTCTTGCGTCTGCTCGACCTGCCGCTGCTGGTGGTGGTGGACGAAGCCTATATCGAGTTCGCCGAGGCGCCCTCCCTGCTTGCCGAAGCGCCCCGCCGCGCCAATCTCATCGTCCTGCGCACGTTCAGCAAGTGGGCCGGCTTGGCCGGCTTGCGGGTGGGATTCGGCGTTTTCCCCTCGGCGCTCATGCCGCATCTCTGGAAAATCAAGCAGCCCTACAATGTCTCTGTCGCCGCGGCGACGGCGGCCATGGCCGCCCTCGAACACGCCGAGGACTTGCGCGCCCTGACGCAACGAATCATCGCCGAGCGCGAGCGGCTGTTCGGCCTGCTGCAAACCATCCCCTGGCTGCGTCCGTACCCCTCGCGGGCGAACTTCCTGCTCTGCCGCGTCCTCGGTCACGACGCCGCCGCGCTGAAGCGCGCCCTGGCCGCGCGCGGCATCCTCGTCCGCTATTTCGATAAACCCGCTTTGCAGGATTGCATCCGCATCAGCGTAGGAAAACCGGAACACACCGACGCGCTGCTTTCTGCCCTGTCGCAGATCGCGCCGGAAGGTTGACCATTAGGAAAGGAACATCATGCGCACCGCCACCATCGAACGCAAGACCCACGAGACCGAGATTCTCGTTGAACTGAATCTGGATGGCGCCGGTCGGCATTCCATTGCCACCGGCATCGGCTTCCTCGACCACATGCTGAGCCATTTGGCCGTGCACGGACTCTTCGACCTGAACGTGCGCGCCCACGGCGACCTTCACGTGGACGCGCATCACACGGTGGAAGACGTGGCGCTGACCCTCGGCGAAGCCTTCGACCAGGCGCTGGGCGAGCGAAAGGGCATCGTCCGCATGGCGCACGCCTACGTTCCCATGGACGAGGCGCTGGCCTTCGTCGCCCTCGACCTTTCGGGGCGCCCCTACGCGGTCATCGAGGTAGAGTGGAACGCGCCCGTCGCCGGCACGTTGCCGACCGGCCTGTTTGCCCATTTCTTCGAGAGTTTCGCCGTGACTGCCCGCTGCAACCTGCACGCCCGCCTTCTCTACGGCCGCGACGACCATCACAAGGCGGAGGCACTCTTCAAAGCCCTGGCCCGCGCCCTCGATGCCGCCACGCGCCTCGACCCGCGCCGGCAAGACGTCCCCAGCACCAAAGGCACGCTCACGCGCTGACCGCCAACCGCCGACCGCCGTCTGCCGTCTGCCGTCCGCCGTCTGCCGTCCGCTATCCGCTATCCGCTGTCCGCTGACTGATGACTGATGACTGATGACTGACGACTTCCTCCTCCTCCCCGCCATTGACCTGCGCGAGGGCAAAGTAGTGCGCCTGGCGCAGGGCGACCCGACCCGGCAAACCATTTACGGCGATGACCCGCGCGCCTGGGCCGAACGCTGGAAGGCCGAGGGCGCCGAATGGCTGCACGTGGTCAACCTGAGCGGCGCCTTCGGCGAGCAGGCAGACGCCAACTGGAAGGCGCTGGAGCGCATCCTGAGCGTCGGCCTGAACGTGGAGTTCGGCGGCGGCCTGCGCGAAAAAGAATCCATTCGCGCCGCCCTCGACCTGGGCGTCACACGCGTCTGCCTCGGCACGGCGGCCATCCAGAATCCGCCGCTGCTGGCCTGGGCGCTGGAAACCTACGGCCCACAACGCATCGCCGGCGATCTCGGCGCGCGCGATGGCCGGGTGACCATCTCCGGCTGGCAGGAGGTCACCGCGCTGACCGTGCTCGAAGCCGGGCAATTCCTTTACGCGCAAGGCGTCCGCTGGTGTGTGCTGACCGATGTGCGGCGCGATGGCGTGGGCAGCGGGTTGAACGTGGGCGGGGCGGCGGCGCTGCAAGCGGCCACCGGGTTGCGCGTGATCGCCTCGGGCGGCGTCTCCAGCCTGGAGGACATCCGCCGCGCCCGCGCCGCCGGCTTGGCCGGCGTCATCGTCGGTCGAGCGTTGTACGAAGGCAAACTCTCTCTGCGCGAGTGTTTCCATGATGATTACCCTCGTTGACTACCAAGCCGGCAACCTGACCTCGGTGCGGCGCGCCCTGGCGGCCCTGGGCATCCCCAGTCGTATTTCCGCCGACGCGGAGCAGGTCCGCCGCGCCGAGCGCATCATCTTCCCCGGCGTGGGCGCGGCCGGCGCGGCGATGACCGTCCTGCGGGCGCGCGGCCTCGACCAGGCGTTGACCGAAGCCTTCCGCGCCGGAACGCCCATCCTGGGCATCTGCCTCGGCTGTCAAATCATCCTGACCCACTCCGAGGAGGACGACGCCGATGGCCTGAACCTGATTCCCGGTCAGACGCTGCGCTTCCGCCCCAACGACCCAACGCTGAAAATCCCGCACATGGGCTGGAACGAAGTCGTGGTGACCCGGCCGCATCCGCTGTTGGCGCATCTGCGGCGCGGGGACGAGTTCTATTTCGTCCACTCCTACTACCCTCGCCCCGAACGCGCCGAGGATGTTTTCGCCGTCTGCGAGCACGGCATCGTTTTCCCGGCGGCCATCGGCAGAGCGAATCTCTTCGCCGTCCAGTTTCACGCCGAGAAGAGCGGGCCGCTCGGCTTGCGCCTGTTGAAGAACTTTGCGAAGTGGAACGCTTAGAGAGACCAGAGAGACCAGGTCTCTTTGAGAGACCTGGTCTCTCGCATCCTAGGAGCAGAAACCATGCTGAGCAAACGCATCATCGCCTGCCTGGACGTGCGCGCCGGCAAACTCGCCAAGAGCGTGAAATTTGTGGACACGAAGGACATCGGCGACCCGGTGGCCAAAGCCAGGGACTATTACGAGCAGGGGCTGGACGAACTGGTGCTCTACGACATCACTGCTTCCGGCGAGGGGCGCGGCATCCTGCTCGAGGTGGTCGAGCGCGTTGCGGCCCAGGTGTTCATCCCTTTCTCGGTCGGCGGTGGCCTGCGCACGGTGGAGGACTGTCGCCGCGTCCTGCTGGCCGGGGCCGAGAAGGTCAATCTCAACACCGCCGCCGTCCAACGACCGGAATTGATTGCCGAGGTGGCGCGGGCGTTCGGTTCACAGGCGGTGGTGCTCTCGATGGACGTCCGCCGCGTGCCGGTTTCGGCGGCCATTCCCTCCGGCTACGAAATCGTCATTTACGGCGGGCGCACGCCGACCGGCCTGGACGCCCTCGCCTGGGCGCGGCGTGGCGAGGCGCTGGGGGCGGGCGAAATCGTGGTCAACTCGATGGACGCCGACGGCACAAAGCAAGGCTACGAACTGACCCTCACCCGCCGCATCGCCGAGACCGTCTCTCTGCCGGTCATCGCCTCGGGTGGCGGCGGGACGCCCGAGCATCTCTACGCCGCCCTGACCGAGGGCAAGGCCGATGCCGCCTTGGTGGCTTCTATGCTGCACTACGGCGAGTACACGGTGGGAGAAATCAAAGCCTATTTGGCCGGGCGCGGCTTGAAAATCAGGAGGACAGGAACTGCCTAGCCGGCATACAAAAGTCGCTGCTCGAGGGCGCAAAATGCCGAAATGCATCCGCAGATTGCGCAGATCATGAGCATGTTTCTCTTTTTCTGCGCCATCTTCACCCTCTGCGCCATCTGCGCCATCTGCGTCATCTGCGGATATAGGTACGGAGGACAACATGATAACGCTCAAAAGTCCAAACGTTGATGAATTGAACTACGGAAACGATGGGCTGATTCCGGCCATCGTTCAAGACAGCCGCACGCTGCAAGTGCTGACGCTGGCCTGGATGAACGCCGAGTCGCTCCAACGGACGCTTGCCAGCGGCGAGACCTGGTTCTGGAGCCGCTCGCGCCGCGCCCTGTGGCACAAGGGCGAGACCTCCGGGCACACGCAGCGGGTGGTCGAAGTGCGTTACGATTGCGACGCCGACGCCCTGCTGGTGTTGGTCGAACCGCGCGGCCCGGCCTGTCATACCGGCAAGACAAGTTGCTTTTATCGAAGATTATCCTATCACGGTGAGCCGTCCTGAGCGGAGCGCAGCGATAATAACCGCCGAGACGCAAAGAACGCCAAGAATCTTCCTGAAATTCGCCAAGAAAGGCTCTTGGCGACTTCCAAGTGGGCTCGGCGCCATGGCGTCTTGGCGGTAAAGGTGATTGCAGACAAAGTCTAGCAAACAGCCGTCCTGAGCGGAGCGCGGCGAAGACGAAGGACGGCCAAGCCCCCATTCCTGTGGAAAGGAACAGTATGACCCTCAACGACTTATATCAAATCATCCTCGAACGCAAAGTCCACCCTCGACCCGGTTCTTACACCTGTGAGTTATTTGCCCGAGGCGAGGACGAGATTCTGAAAAAGGTGGGGGAGGAATCGGTGGAGGTCATTCTTGCCGCCAAGAGCCAGGGCGACGCTCGCCTGATCGAGGAAACCGCCGACTTGCTCTACCATGTCTGGGTGCTGCTCGTCAGCCGCGGCCTTTCGCCGGCCGACCTGGAAGCCGAGTTGAGTCGGAGAGACCAAAGGGGAAAGTGAGCGCCGCCGATCGAGAAAGGCCCTAAAGCAGCCGGTCCCCGCCGTCCACCGAATCGACGCGGTAGTGGCAGCCGCGGCTCTGGCGGTTGTGCCGCGCCGCCTGGGCGATCAGCAGTGCCACCTCCACCGCGTTGCGCAAGCCGATCAGGCCGTCGCTCAACTTGGTGGTGCGGTAGAAGGTCTCGATTTCGTTTTGCAGATGGCGCAGTTCACGGATGGCGCGCGAGAGACGGTCGCCGGAGCGGATCAGGCCGACGTAGTGCCACATGATGTTCTGGATGGTCTGCATATCGCCCTGGATGAGCGCCGGGTCGGAGTCTTGCGTCAGGCCGGATTCGTCCCAGGGCGGCACATCCTCACGGGTGGGGATGTGGTGCAGACTTTCAGTCTGTCCCAGCATGGCTTCGATGTCGCGCGCCGCCCGCACGCCCCAGACCAAGCCCTCCAGCAGCGAAGTCGAGGCCAGCCGGTTGGCGCCGTGCAGGCCGGTGCAGGAGACTTCGCCCACCGCGTAGAGGCCGCGGATGCCGGTGCGTCCCCACTCATCCACGGCCACGCCGCCGCAGGAATAGTGCGCCGCCGGCACGACCGGGATGGGTTCGCGGGTGATGTCTATGCCGACGCGCTTGCATTCGGCGTAGATGTTCGGGAAGCGTTCGCGGATGCGCCCCGCCGGCAGGCGCGAGGCGATGTCGAGCAGGACGTGCGAGTAGCCGTGTTCTTCCATCTCGGTGTGGATGGCGCGGGCGACCACGTCGCGCGGGGCGAGGTCTTTCCACTGCGGCGAGTACTTTTCCATAAACGGCTTGCCTTCGGGGGTGAGCAGGATGCCGCCTTCGCCGCGCACCGCCTCGCTGATGAGAAATCCCTCCGCTCCCGGCGCGGCCAGCGCCGTCGGGTGAAACTGAATGTACTCGGCGTTGAGGATGCGCGCCCCGGCGCGATGCGCCATGGCCAGGCCGTCGCCGCGCGCCCCGGGCGGGTTGGTCGTGTTGCGGTAGATGCGTCCCAGCCCGCCGGTGGCCAGGATGGTGGCCGCCGCCAGCGTGCGGTGGACGGCGCGCCCGTTGCGGTCGAAGACGTAGGCCCCGTAGCAGGTGACCGGTTCATAAGCCTTCAGTGGATCGCGGGAATGGTGCGGGTAGGTGATCAGGTCTACGGCGGTGGCGCGGGTGATGAGTTCCACATTTGGGAAGCGGCGCAGCGCCGACATCAAGCCCTCGATGATAGCGCGCCCGGTGCCGTCGCCGACGTGCAGGATGCGCCGCCGCGAGTGAGCCGCTTCCTGACCCCAGGCCGGCTCGCCGTTTTCCTGGCGGTCGAATTGCACCCCGGCGATTTCGACCAGCATTTTCTCCAGCAGCGGCGGGCCTTCCTCGGCCAGGATGCGCGCCGCCGAGGGCAGGCTGGCCCCGGCGCCGGCTTCGAGAATGTCCCGGACGAGCAGGTCGGCGCTGTCGCCCGGGCCGCGGCTGATGATGCCGCCCTGCGCCCAGCGGGTGTTCGACTCGTGCGGGTCGGCCTCGCGGGTAATCAGGATGATTCGCCGCTGCGGGTTCTGCGCCAGTTGCAGGGCGGCGGTCGCCCCGGCAATGCCGGAGCCGAGGATGAGGACGTCGGTGGTTTTCATAGG
>CALGPL010000049.1 GCA_937960595.1 uncultured Anaerolineales bacterium
GCCGGACGGGCGCATCATCTACATCGTCAAAGCGGGCGAGACCTGCATCAGCATTTCCCTGCTGACCGGCGTGCCGGTGGACTACCTGCGCACCACCAACCGCCTGGACGAGAACTGTACGCTGCGAGAGGGCCAGGAACTGGTCATCGGCGTAGGCGGCCCCCCCGGCGCGACCGCCACCGCCGGCCCGGCCCCGACTCCCACGCCGGGCGAGCCGACCCCCACGCCGGTCTCCGGCACCGCCCAGGTGTGCGTGCTGATCTATGCGGACGTGAACGGCGACGGCCTGCGCCAGGAGACCGAACTGGGCATCGCCGGCGGCGCGGTCAGCATCACCAGCGCCAACGGCACCTATTCACAGTCCAAGCAGACCGTGGCCGAACTCGACCCGGACACCGAGGAGCCGCTGCGCACCTGTTTTACCGACATGCCGCCCGGCCGCTACACCATCAGCGCTGCCGTGCCAGACCTGTTCAATCCGACCACCGTGCTGACTTACACGCTGGAAGTCAGCGCCGGCGACACCTCTTATGTCAGTTTCGGCGCCCAGTTGAAAGGACAGACCGAGAACAGCCCGGAGCCGCAGGGCGGATCGCCTCTCCTGGGAATCATCGGCGTCGTCCTCCTCCTGACCGGGATTGGGGTGGCCCTCTACGCCTGGCGGACGTTCAAACGATAGAAACAAGAAGGCTTTCCAGAAAGTGGAAAGCCTTCTCTTTTCAACGACTCTCGCGGTCGAATAAAGTCCATTATCCGAGCCCCAAATGGGAGCGCAGCCGGCCGCCGCCCAGCAAATGCAAGTGCAGGTGAAAGACGGACTGGCCGCCATCCGCCCCGACATTGAGGACGAGACGATAGCCCGTCAGCCCCTGCGCGGCGGCGATCTGGCGGGCGGCTTCCAGCAAATGGCCGCTCCAGGATTCGTCGGCGGGGGTCAGGTCATTCAAGGTGGCGATGTGCCGGTTGGGGACGATGAGTATGTGGACCGGCGCGGCGGGATGCACGTCCTGGAAAGCGGTCAGCAGGTCGTCGCGATAGACGATGCGGGCGGGGGCCTCGCCGGCCACGATCTTGCAAAAGATACAGTCCATCTCTGGCCTCACGGAATCGGCCCGTAGACGGGGGCGCAGACGATATCGTAATATTCCAGTTCGACGGCGCGGTTGGCCTCGGCGTAGGCGGCTGCCTCCTGCCCCATGGCGCGGACGTTGTCGATCTGCAAATCGGCGTCGGGCGCCCAGTAACGCGGCAGGACCATCAGCGGGTCGCCGACGGCCCCCTCCGGCAGGTACGAGGGCCGCATCGGGTCGGCCACGTCGGCCAGCGGAATCCAGTTGAACATCAGCGGGCCGCGCGGGTTGACGGTAAAGCCGAGGCGGTAGCCGACTTGGCGGGCCAGTTCCGCCGCCCGCGGCGTGAAGCCGCCGCCCGGCCAGATGTAGGCGATCGGCGGCCGCCCGAAATTGGCGGCAATGGCCTCCCGCGAACCCTGCAGTTCGCTGAGCATGTATTCCTCGCCGACAGATTCCGAGATGGGCGTGTTGTGCACCACGCCATGAGCCTGGTAATCCACCCAGCCCTCCTGAAAGAGGGCCACGTTTTCGGGCAGGGCCGCCGCGCCGATGGCATCGTTCAGGCTGATCCAGGAATTGACCACCGGCCAGCCCCACTGTTCATAATAGGGCCGGAAGTAGGTGTCGAAGTACTGGGCGTAATGGCGGTCATCCACCACCAGCAGCACCGAGCGCGGCGGGATGTAGGCGTTGGTTTCGAGGAAATCGGCCAGTTGGGCGGGGGTGATGGCGACAAAATTCTGCTCGTGCAGGTCGCGCATCAGGATGTCGAAGCGACCGGCCTCGATTTGATTGTAGTCGGTGGCCTGGCCGCCGGGGGCGACGATGGAATGGAACATGATGACCATGACGACCGTGCCGGGGGCGGCGTTGGTCGAGGTCCAGCGGGCGCGCAGGTACTGGCAGGTGTCTTCGATGTAGGGGTGCGGCGTATCGAGCGGGTGGAGGTAACCGGCGGCCGGATAGGGCGGCGGCAGGGCCGGCGGGGTACGGACGGCCGTCGGAGCGGCAGTGGCGAGAGGGGCCGGCGTGGGCGAGGGCGCCTGGGCGGTCTGAGTCAGGCCGGCGTAGAGGGTGGCAACGGCCTGGGTGGCTGCCGCGTTCGGATCCACGGAGGCAGGCGCCGGGGCGCGGTCGCAGGCGCTGAGGGCCAGCAACAGGGCCAGGAGGCCGAACCAGAAGGTGCGGGGAAATCTCATTCAGGCCGGTCCTCTTCGCCGCGGATGAAGGCCTCCGTCTTGGCGCGGGCGACCTCGTCCTTGAACTGGCGCGGCGGGGTCTTCATGAAATAAGAGGACGGTCCGTAGAGCGGGCCGCTCAGGCCGCGGTCGAGGGCCAGTTTGGCGCAGCGGATGGCGTCGATGACCACCCCGGCCGAATTGGGGCTGTCCCAGACCTCCAGTTTGAGTTCCACATTGAGCGGCACCTCGCCGAAGGTCGTGCCTTCCATGCGGATGTAACACCACTTGCGGTCGGTCAGCCACGGCACATGGTCGGAGGGGCCGACGTGGACGTCGTCTTCGGGCAGGGGGTAGGGAATCATCGAGGTCACCGCGCCGGTCTTGGAGATTTTCTTAGATTCGAGGCGTTCGCGTTCGAGCATGTTGAGGAAATCGGTGTTGCCGCCGAAGTTGAGTTGATAGGTGCGGTCGATGCGCACGCCGCGGTCGACGAACAGACTGGCCAGGACGCGGTGCAGGATGGTCGCCCCGACCTGGCTCTTGATGTCATCGCCGATGATCGGCAGGCCGCGCTCGCGGAAGCGCCGCGCCCAATAATCCTGCGAGGCGATGAAGACCGGGATGCAGTTGACGAAGGCGCAGCCGGCCTCCAGCACCTGTTCGACATACCATTTGGTGGCCATCTCCGAGCCGACCGGCAGGTACGAAACGACCACATCGGTCTTGGTCTCTTTGAGCAGGCCGACGATGTCGGCGGTCGGGCCGGGGGCTTTCTGGATGATTTGGGACAGGTATTTGCCCAGGCCGTCGTGGGTCATGCCGCGCACGACCGGCACGTTCAGACGCGGCACGTCACAGAATTGATAGGTGTTGTTGGGTTCGGCAAAAATGGCCTCCGAGAGATCCTTACCGACCTTGGTGACGTTGATGTCGATGCCGAGGGTAAACTCGATGTCGCGGATGTGATAGCCGCCCAGGTTGACGTGCATCAGGCCGGGGACGGTGGCATCGTCGGGCGTGTCCTTATAGAAGTGAACGCCCTGGACGAGCGAGGAGGCGCAATTGCCCACACCGATAATGGCCACACGGACTTTCTTCTTGCTCATGTTTTCTCCTTGTTTTCTAGAGTCAGCCGGCAGCGGGGGAGGGCTGTGAATCCCTTTTCCGGCGATTGTTGTATAATCGGAATCATCCTCGAACCTCGAAACTGCCCATGACGACGAACGAACGCATCCAACGCCTGGAACGACTGCTGGAAGTCAGCCGTAATCTAAGCGCTTCCCTCGACTGGGAACCGTTCCTCCAGTCGCTGCTTTCGGTAGCCGCCGAACTGACCGGCAGCGAGGTGGCTTCCATTTTGGAAGCCGAAGACGATGAAACGCTGCGATTTCTGGCCGTCCCCTGGTTCCACCGCGAGGCGCTGCAGATGGTGCGCGTGCCGGTCGGCGCCAGCGTGGCCGGCTGGGTGTTTCAGAACGGCAAGCCGGCGGTGGTTCCAGACGCCAAAAAGTCGGAGCGGCATTTCAAAGGCGCCGACCAGGCGGCGCAGTACGAGAGTCGCTCCCTCCTGGCCGTGCCGATCATCTACAAAGGGGAGACTCTCGGCGTCCTGGAGGCAGTCAACAAAGCAAACCAGGCCCATTATACCGAAGACGACTTGACAATTCTAGAGACGCTGGCCTCGCAACTGGCAATTGCCATGCAGAACAACCGCCTCCTGAACCGCATCCGCCAGATTCAGGAGGAAGCCAGTCGCCTCGACCGGATGAAGAGCGATTTCATTGCCGTCGCCTCGCACGAACTGCGCACCCCCCTCGGCCTGATCCTCGGCCACGCCACCTTCCTGCGCGAAGTCATCCAGGCCGAGAACCGCCCGCAACTGGATATCATCGTCCGCAACGCCATGCGCCTCAAGGAAATCATCGACAACATCGCCAACATGGACAACGTCGAGCGCGGCATGGCCAGCGTCCGGCGGCGCACGGTCTCGATCCGCCGCGTGGTAGAGGAGGTCGCAGCCGGCTTCCAGGAGGAGGCGCGCGAAAAGCGCCTCAGCCTGCGGGTCGACGCCGGGCAAGACGATCTGACGGTCGAGGGAGATGCTTCCAAAATCTCGCTCGCCCTCACCAACCTGGTCAAAAACGCCCTGACCTTCACCAATCCCGGCGGGCACGTCTTCGTAGTGGCCGAACGCATCCCCGGCTACGTCAAGGTCTCGGTCATTGACGATGGCATCGGCATTCCGGCCAAGGACCTCGGCCACGTCTTCGAGCGCTTCTACCAGGTCGAGTCGCATCTCACCCGCCGGCACGGCGGCATGGGGCTGGGGCTGTCGGTCGCCAAGGTGATGATCGAAATGCACGGCGGGCGCATCTGGGCCGAGAGCGTGGAGGGCAAGGGCAGCAACTTCACCTTCATCCTGCCGCTCGATTCGAGTCAGCCCAGCGCGGCCAGCCGCGTCTTCCTGCCCTGACCTATGAATCCTACCTTTGTTCTGGCCGGCCGCTTGCGCCGCGACTACCTGATCCCGCCGGAGGGCCGCCCGCTGATCGATGTGCCGGGCGGCGACCTGCTCTACGCCGCCGCCGGCCTGGCCGTCTGGGAGGGCGCGCCGGCGCTGCTGGCGCGAGTCGGCGAAGAATACCCGCAGGAATGGCTCAAGACCCTTGCCCGCCGCGGCTGGGATACGCGCGGCGTGCAGATCCTGGCCGAGCCGCTCGACCTGCGCTACTTCCTGGCCTACCTCGACCCCCACACGCCCCAGACCACCAACCCGGTCTCTCATTTTGCCCGTCTGGGGCTGACCTTTCCCAAAGCGCTGCTCGGCTACCAGCCCCCGCTTCGCGACGATCTGCGCCAGCCCGACCCGGCCTCGCCGCGTTTGAACGACATCCCCGCCGATTATCTCGAGGCGCACGCCGTCCACTTCTGCCCGCTGGACTATCCCACCGCCAGCCGCCTGATGGCTGCTTTCCAGGGCGCCAACGTCACCACCCGCACCCTCGACCCGGCTGCCGGCTACATGCAGCCGCGCGCCTGGAACGAGGTGCGCACCCTCCTCCAGGGGCTGACCGCCTTCCTGCCCGCCGAGGAGGAACTGCGCGCCCTCTTCTGGGGCCAGACCGACGACCTGTGGGCCATGGCCGAGGCGGTCGCCGCTTGCGGCTGCGAACTGGTGGTGGTCAAACGCGGCGGACGCGGCCAGATGCTCTACGACTCGGCCGCCCGCAAACGTTGGGAAGTGCCCGCCTACCCCGCCCGCCTGGCCGACCCGACCGGCGCCGGGGCCTCCTTCTGCGGCGGCTTCCTCATCGGCTACCAGCAGACCTACGATCCGCTCGAGGCCGTCTTGCATGGCAACATCTCGGCCTCGCTGACCATCGAGGGGTCGGGCGCCTTCCACGCCCTGGAGGCTCTGCCCGGCCTGGCCCGCGCCCGCCTCGAATCGCTGCGCGGCATCGTCCGGCAGGTGTAAGATGTCAGAGGTACTTGCGCGCCTCGTTGACCTGGCCGTCGAAATCCAGCAAATCCCTGCGCCGACCTTCCAGGAGGCAGAACGGGCCGCCTTCGTGCGCGCCCGTTTCGAGGCCGAGGGCCTGCCGACACAGCGCGACCGGGCGGGTAACGTCTATGCCTGCCTGCGGGGGACGCGCCGCGCCGCCCGGCCGCTGGTCGTGAGCGCCCACCTGGACACCGTCTTCCCTCCCAGCGTAGCGCTGACCCTCCGGCGCGAGGCCGAGCGCCTCGCCGGCCCCGGCATCGGCGACAACACCATCGGCGTGGCCGGCCTCTTCGGCCTGCTGTGGGAACTGCGCCGGCGCCGTCTGCGCCTGCCGGGCGACCTGTGGCTGGTGGCCAACGTCTGCGAGGAGGGGCTGGGCGACCTGCGCGGCATGCAGGCGGTCGTCGAACGGTTCGGGGAGCGGCCGCTGGCCTACCTCGTCCTGGAAGGCATGGCCCTCGGCCAAATCTACCACCGCGGCCTGGGCGTGCGCCGCTACCGCATCGCCGTCCGCACCGCCGGCGGCCATTCCTGGATCGATTCCGGCGCGCCGTCCGCCGTCCACGAACTGGCCGCCCTGGCCACCCGGCTGACCGCCCTCCCATTGCCGGCCGAACCGCGCACCACCCTCAACATCGGCGTCATTGCCGGCGGGACCTCGGTCAACACCATTGCTGCCGAAGCCTCGCTGGAACTCGACCTGCGCTCGGAATCGCCCGCCGCCCTGCAGAGCCTGGCAGAACAGGTCGAGGCCTTGTGCGCGTCGGCGCGCCGCTCCGGCGTGACGGTCGAGGCCGAGACGATCGGGGCGCGTCCGGCGGGCGAAATCCCCGCCTCGCATCCGCTCGTCCGGCTGGCGCAAGCCGCCCTACAGAACCTCGGCCTGCAGCCGCGCCTGAACATCGGCTCGACCGACGCCAACCTGCCTCTCAGCCGCGGCCTGCCGGCCATCACCCTCGGCCTGACGACCGGCGGCGGGGCGCACACCGTTCATGAGTACATCCACTTGCCGCCGCTCGAACAAGGCCTGGAACAACTGCTCTGGCTGGTCGAGAGAGTTGGGGACCTCCGGCGCGATCAGGGCCGCCAGGCGGGCTGACCGACCCACTGACTCGCGTCGGTCAGGGGGACAATGCTTCCGCTTTCCAGATCGAACAAGAGCATCGCGGTCCACGGCAGGCAGTCGCCGCAACAAGCTTCGGCTGACGGCGAGGCCAGGCGCGTGAACACGATCCGCGCCCCATCCGGCGACCAGGCAAAGGCGCGGATGTCCTCCGCGCCGAGCAGGGGAACCGCCTCGCCGCCCGTCGCGGTGACCCACAGGCGCGACTCGGCCTGCCGGAGGCCCCGCCGCGCCTGGACGAGGTAGGCCAGGCGCGTCCCGTCCGGCGACCAGCGGGCCGCGACCTCTGACCGGTCGGCCGTCTCGGTCAGGCGGGTCAGGGCGCGGGTCTCAAGATCCCAGACAAAGAGATCCATCGGGCGGCCGTCGGGGCGGTAGAGTCCCTGGCCGCCCGAAAAGATGATTTGCTCCCCCTCCGGCGACCAGGCCGGGAAACGATTGGCCCGCTCGGGCGCGACGCACAGGGGGTCGGTGCGCTGCGCCTCGAGCCTCAGCACGCAAACCATGCTGGCGCCGTAGTCCTCGCCGGCCAGCGGACCGACGCTGAAAGCCAGGGCGTCGCCTGCCGGCGACCAGGCCAGGTCGGCAAACCACGCCTCGCGGCTGGTGCGCATTTCCTGCAAGACGCCCCGCCGGTCGGCGGTCAGGATGCTGCTCTGCTGGACGGAGCGGAAGACAAAAGCGAACCGCCCGCCATCCGGCGCCCAGGCCGGCGAGTCGAAACGCGGGGCGTTGTACCAGCCGTTCTGTTCCAGCGCCAGGCGCAGGTCGCAGGTCAGACAGACAACTGCACCGTCTTGCAAACTGAGGACATAGAGGTCCATCCACTGGGCCGCGCCGGGGCTGGCCGTAAACAGAATCGCCTCCGGCAAATCGAAGGCGGGCTCCGTGGGGAGAGAAAAATCGGTCAGCGGCGGCGGAAGAACCAGCGGCAGGTCGGCGGGCGGGATGGGCGTCGGCGAAACGGTCGGCGTCGGCGAGGGGACGGGGGTAGGGGGCAGGCTCAGGCGCGCCGCCGCCGGCCGGTCTCCGCGGCACCCCTGCAAAAAGAGCAACCCCAGGCAAAGCCAGACCCGCAGCCTGCCGGCGGCAATTTCTCGCATTCCACACAGACAGAACTTCCCCTTCATCGGCACCCCCTCGAACGGTGGGGCTGGGATTAGTATATCCGGATTGCTTGTCTGGTCAAGTGGAACGGGGAAATTTTAAGGATTGGGAAATGCGGCGCGTCTCAAAGAGCAGGCTGCCTCTTGCGGGAAGCAGACAGCGCCAGGCAGTCGCGGCCCGCAAGCGCTCCGCCCAACGGCTGGGCCTCCAGCGCCAGGACACGGCTGTTGGCAAAGAAGCCGAAATCGAAGGAGGTCGGCTCGCCTGCCCCTTTGCCGGGGATGGGCATCAGCCGCGCCGTGAGGGGCTTGTCGAGCCGCAGGGCCAGGGCCGAGAGGTCGAGCAGGAGCGCGGATAGCTGAGCGGCGGTCACATCGCCGGGCAGCGGGACGGTATCCAGCCCGGTGCCGCAGACGGCGGAGTAGAGCAGCAAGTCTTTGACGGTCAGCGTCCCCTCGGCAGCGCGGCGCGCCAGGATGGCGTCTTCCAGCACCGGCTGCATGAAGCCGCTGAAGCCGGCGCGCGGGAAATCGGCCCGCTCGATGGCCTCGGTCAGGAGGGCAGCCGCGGCCAGCGACCCATGCAGGCCGATTTTGGGGACGCCCAGCCGCTCGACCGCCGCGCCCAGCGACTTGGCCTCTTCCGGGAAGGGGGCCAGCGAAAAGTCAATGCCGCCGAAGCGCGCCTGGTGTTTGAATTTCAGGAAGTCCGCCGCGCGGCCCAATTTGCGGGCATGGGTTTCCAATTCCCCGATCATCGCCCGGCGTCCCTCGTCCACCGTCCGGGCCTGCTCGAAGGCGCGGACGGCCACGTCGGCGGCCTCCATTGCCAGGGCAAAGGCAGGGCTATCGCCCTCGTGGTAGGCGGCCGGGAAGAACGGCGCGCCCGCCGGGACGTTCGCCAGGGCGGCGAAGCGCAGGTTGGCAAAGCCGTTCGGGTCGAGCGGCGCCAGGCGGACGATGACCTCGGCGCAGGCCTGCACCGCCTGGGGAAAAATCTGTCCCTTTTCGGCCATCACCCCGCCGAAAAAGACGTTCTCGGAGGCGGCGACTGCCTCCGGAATCGGCGCGTAACTCTGCGGCGACTCGGGACGCGCCGGCCCCAGCGAGGCGTAGGCCAGGCCGATTTCCGGCAGGAGGCGGCTGAGGCTCTCGGCCAGGCGCGGCGTCTCGCCGACTTTTTGCCCCAGCAGGCGCGGGAAGGGAATCGTCGCCAGGCGCGTCGTCTGGACTTCGTAGTCTTCGGCCTCGAAGGCGGCCTTGGCCTCCGCCAGGAACGCCCCCGCCTGCCGCAAGGTCTTCTCGTTCAGCGGCCAGTCGGGGTTGCAAAAGTAGGTAACGGAACGAATTTTCATGATTTCCGTCCCTATCCTCTATCCTCATCGGCAAGGCTCACCTGCCGCGGTGATATGCAAGACTCCACTGCCTGCAAACCACGAAATTTATGCAGAGTACCGCCGCATACTCGCGCCGAAGGCGGTCAGGCGCAGCCAGTGTTAGCCCGCATTTAGCAACACCTTCTGAATTTCTTGCTTGACTTGCGGCAGTCGTTCTGTAATCGCTTTCCAGACCAGATGGTAGTCCACGCCAAAGTAAAAGTGGATTAACTTATCTCGCATGCCTGCCATT
>CALGPL010000050.1 GCA_937960595.1 uncultured Anaerolineales bacterium
AAGACGCCAAGGCTTACAAAGTTCGCCAAGAGTCACGAGGATAAAATCACTCGCTTAATCCCTTGCTTGAGGACAGGCACATTGAAATTAATCAGCAAACCGAGTTGAAAGCCGGTCATTTTCAAGTATGATAACATCTGAGCCTGATGAATGGGCGCCAACATCTCAACCGCTTTCAACTCCACAGGCAGCATTTCTGCTACAAGTAAGTCGAGCCGTCCCTCGCCTACAGGTCGTCCCCGGTATTGCACTGCAATCCTGTATTGGCGTCGAAATGGCACTGTTTGAAACTCCAATTCAACGCACATGGCCTCTTCATAAACGCTCTCCACGTAACCGGGACCAAGAGCGCGATGAACTGCTATCGCCGCGCCGATTACTTTGCGCGCCAATTCGTCAAGTTCCGGGCTTGGTTCTCGGAGGTTCACAGTTATCTTCCTTGGCGTCTATCAATATCACTTTGCGCCTTGGCGTCTTGGCGGTTAGAAAGAAAAAGGCGCACGATTCATCGTCATGCGCCTCTGTAAAAGACCTGAGAGATTCATTTAGTTCGATAGTCTCATAGTCTCATAGTCAATAGTCTTATAGTGCAGATACCATTTGACTATGTGGCTATGTGACTATCCGACTCGAACCAAACTTGCCCCGTCGGTGTCATCTTGCGATGACTTTCCAGAGGAATACGGCACAGGGTCCTTTTGCCTGAGAGTTTCGCCCGCTCTCGCCAGTCTGCGGGCTTGCCCCTTCGGCGCTCCATCAAGGAGTCTCTTCCCGGTGGCCGTTGGATTGTAAAGTGCACTCATTGTAAGAGGAAGAGGAACGAGAGTCAAGTTAAAAATTTGACCCAAAAGAAAACCGGCGCGCCAGACGCCGGTTCGCAAGTGGATCATGGGGACTTGGGCAAACCGCCTCACCCGCTATGTTCGAAGAAGTCCCTGACCTCCGGATCATTGTAGAGCAACAACGCAACGATGCCTGCTGCAGCCGAAACCAGGTTGCCGGTCAGGAGACTGATGATCTCCAGGATGGCAATCGCTTGCGAGGGCTTGACGGGCCGGATCGGGTCGGGAAGAATCTTGGCTGCATAGATGATCTCGAACACCCCCAGTACGATCGGCGGCATAAAGAAGGGCAGAAACAAGCAGCCCACAAAGATGGTAGCAAGACCCGTGATCGTATAGAGAATGATGGGCCAGAGGATGTTGGTGATGCCGCTGATCAATGTCAGGACGGCAATCGTCTGCACTTTGCCGGGTTTGGGAGCGCCAGCCGAGGCGGGGAGTTCGTTCATGATGTTCTCCTTGTTCGAAAGATGGTTTGTGCGAAACGAGGACAGGTGACGCCAGTCAACCTGTCAGGGTAGAGCGTACCCAGTCGCCGATCAACCAGTATTTGAAATCCTGACCCTGGCTGGTCTGAATGGCTCCGATCACGCCGTAGATGATGGCGCCAATCGGCAGCAGGCCCAAAACGAAGGTAAGCACGGCAGCAAAGGGAATCAGCACAATGCCGATCAAAATGGCCGACAGCGCGCCGACAACCGCCCACATCACGCCGATCAGCACGCCGCCGCCGAACCAGCAAATCAACTGGAAGAGGGTGGATTGCAACGCATGATAGGCGACAAGGCGCGAGCGGTCTTTGTACACCAGATAGATGACAAAGGCGGCAATGATGCCGGCAAAACCGGTCACCAGGTTGAGCAACACGCTCAGATGGGCCAGCATGCTCCACGTCCGCTCGTCGTTGGGGGAGGGCGGGGCGGCCGGAGAGGAAAGGCCGGGGGCCGCAGCAGCCGGCGGGAGGGGCGCGGCGGTCGGTTCGGGGGGAGGAGATTGTTTCGCGGGCATAGGATCACTCCTGAGCAGAGTTCAGCCGGGCAAAGTAGGCCACGACTTGCGGATCGTTGTAGAAAACCAGAGCCAAAATGCCGCCGATCAGGGCAAAGGGATTCAGATACAGGATCGCGATGATTTCCATCACGGCCAGATAAGTGGCCGGCCGGATGGGGCGCGGCGGGTTCGGCAGCAGCCTGGTAGCGTAGACGATTTCCAGAATGCCCAACACGAACGGATAGGCTCCCAGCGGCCAGCAGAGGATCGTCGGAAGCAGCCCTAGAATGAGCGTCGTTCCCCACAGGAGATTGATGATGCCGTTGACCAGGGTGGCGACGGCAATCATCTGCACGTTGTCGGGTTTCTTGCCCTCCGAAGGCGCAGGCGCGGCGGCTGGAGCAGGTTCGGCGGCTGGCGGCGGAACGATTTCACTCAGCGATTCGCCGGAAGGGACGGTTTTCTTTCTGGGCATCAGGTCCTGCCTTTCTGAGCGGGGAATTCGGTGATTGCTCTGCAAGATATAACGAAATCGCCGCGCAGAAGTTGCTGATAGCCCAATCTCATCAAATAGAGACCATTAAAGAAGAGGCCTGTACTGTAGGCCTCTTCGATTATGAAATTCTCTTATCAGGAGGATAGATTAAACCCAACCCTGCTTCTTGATGAAGTCGGTGACGACGGGGATGGTCACGTACTCGCCCTGATAGGCCTTGATGCCCCAGTAGATCATGGCCAGGAACAAGATGCTGCCGCAGCCCAGGGTGACTGTGCCGATGATCACCAATACGACCGTCACTGCAATCGCTTGGACAGCATGGAATTTCAGGAACGGGCGGTTCTTCTTATCCTCCATCAGCAAGACAATAATGGCGATGACGGGGAAAAGGTACGAAAGCAAGGCCCACAGTTTATCGTCACTGGTGATTTCGGGGTTGATGGTTTGTTCGTTCATTTTTTCCTCCTGGAAAGGATATGGATGGATTTCTCTCGATGCGGCTATTGTACAACGAAATTGGACAAAAAGCAACCGATTTATAAGCACCCTGCGGTACTATGTGCTAGAATCGCTTGCGTGGAAAAGAATCCCCGCCTCGTCTTCATGGGATCGCCGGACTTCGCCGTCCCCAGCCTGGAAGCGCTGGCGGCGCGTTACCCCATCGTCGGCGTGGTGACCCAGCCCGACCGTCCGGCCGGGCGCGGCGGGACGCTGAAACCGCCCGCCGTCAAACAGGCCGCCCTGCGCCTCGGCCTGCCCGTCCTCCAGCCCGAAAAACTCCGTCGGCCCGAAGCGATGGACCAACTACGCGCCTGGGCGCCCGACCTGATCGTCGTCGCCGCCTTCGGGCAGATTCTGCGCCCCGAGGTGCTCGACCTGCCGCCCTTCGGCTGCCTCAACGTCCACGCTTCGCTCCTGCCGCGTTGGCGCGGCGCGGCGCCCATTCAGGCCGCCATTTTGCACGGCGACCGCGAGACCGGCGTCACCATCATGAAGATGGACCCCGGGGTGGATACCGGCCCGATCCTCGCCCAACGCGCCCTGCCGATTGCCCCCGATGAGACCGGCGGCTCGCTCTTCGAGAAACTCGCCCGCCTCGGCGCCGACCTCTTGCTCGAAACCCTGCCGCGCTACCTGAGCGGCGAAATCGTCCCGCAGCCCCAGCCCGAGGAAGGCGTCACCTACGCGCCGATGCTCAAAAAAGAAGACGGGCTGCTCGATTTCGCTCAGCCCGCTGCGGCGCTGGAACGGCGCGTCCGGGCGATGCACCCCTGGCCGGGGGCCTATTTCGAGTGGAACGGCGCGCCGCTCAAGGTGCTGCGCGCCCGCCTGGGCGAAGGAACAAGCCCGGGCGCGGGACGCAGGCTGCGGGTCGGCAGCGAACCGGCCCTCGGCTGCGGGGAGGGGATTCTCGTCCTCGAAGAAGTCCAACCGGCAGGCAAACGTCCCATGTCCGGCACGGCTTTCCTGGCCGGAGCAAGAGACTGGGTGTAAACACAATAAACTTTATTCGTAATAACCGCCGAGACGCAAAGAACGCCAAGAATCTTCCTGAAATTCGCCAAGAAAGGCTCTTGGCGACTTCCAAGTGGGCTCGGCGCCATGGCGTCTTGGCGGTAAAGGTGATTGCAGATAAAGTCTAATGGACACAAAGGATACACAAAGATACTTTGTTCCTTTGTGCCATCTTCGAGACCTTTGTGTTGAAAAGGAGACCCTATGCCAGAGTATATCGCCGCCATTGACCAAGGCACCACCAGCACCCGCTGCATCCTCTTCGATCACGGCGGGAACGTGGTCGCCGTCGCCCAAAAGGAACACCGCCAAATCTACCCCCGCCCCGGCTGGGTGGAACATGACCCGCTGGAAATCTGGCGCAATACGCAGGAAGTCATCTCGCAGGCGCTGGCTTTTGTGGACGGTGGACCGTGGACCGAAGACCGTCCACCGTCCACCGTCCACGGTCCATCGTCCATCGTCAGCATCGGCATCACCAACCAGCGCGAGACGACCGTCGTCTGGGAGCGGGCGACCGGCAAGCCGGTGTACAACGCCATCGTCTGGCAGGATACGCGCACCGACGGCATCTGCAACGACCTGGCGCAAGACGCTTCGACTTCGCTCGGCGGGCAAGACCGCTTCCGCGCCCAAACCGGCCTGCCGCTGGCGACCTACTTCTCCGGCCCCAAAATCAAGTGGATTCTCGATAACGTCCCCGGGGCGCGGGCCAAGGCCGAGGCGGGCGAACTCCTCTTCGGCAACATGGACACCTGGCTCATCTGGAACCTGACCGGCGCGCACGTCACCGACGTCACCAACGCCAGCCGCACGCTGCTGATGAACCTGCACAGCCTCGATTGGGACGAGGACATCCTGCGCCTGCTGGGCATCCCGCGCGCCATGCTGCCCGAAATCCGCTCGTCTGCGGAAATCTACGGCACGGCGCAGGGCGCGCTGGGCGGAGTGCCGGTTGCCGGCGACCTGGGCGACCAGCAAGCGGCGCTCTTCGGGCAGACCTGCTTCAGCCCCGGCGAGGCCAAGAACACCTACGGCACGGGCTGCTTCATGCTGCTCAACACCGGCGAGACGCCCGTCCCCTCGACCTCCGGCCTGCTGACCACGCTCGGCTACAAAATCGGCGGCGAGAAGCCGGTCTACGCGCTGGAAGGCTCGATTGCCATCACGGGCGCGCTCGTCCAGTGGCTGCGCGATAACCTCGGCCTCATCGCCAAATCTGCCGAGGTGGAAGACCTGGCGCGCACGGTGGAGGACAACGGCGGCATCTACTTCGTCCCGGCCTTCAGCGGCCTGTTTGCTCCCTACTGGCGCTCGGATGCGCGCGGCGTCATCGTCGGGCTGACGCGCTACGTGACCAAGGGACACCTCGCCCGCGCCGCCCTGGAGGCCACCGCCTACCAGACCCGCGAAGTGCTGGACGCGATGGAGAAGGATTCCGGCGTCCGGCTGACCGCCCTCAAGGTGGACGGCGGGATGGTCTTCAACGAACTGTTGATGCAATTCCAGGCCGATCTTCTCGGCGTGCCGGTCATCCGCCCGAAGGTGGCCGAGACAACCGCCCTGGGCGCGGCCTACGCGGCCGGGCTGGCGGTCGGCTTTTGGAAGGATTACGACGAACTGCGCGCCAACTGGGGCCGCGAGAAGGAATGGCAGCCGCAGATGGACGCAGGGAGGCGCGAACGCCTCTACGCCGGCTGGAAAAAGGCCGTCACGCGCACGTTCGGGTGGGTGGAGTAGTACAGGCTTTCCAGCCTGTACGGAATAGCCTTGCAATTTTTAAAAAGGCGCTTTACAGAATTACGCCAATTTTGTAAAAAGTCAGAAAGCCAGAATCTCCCAAATTCTCCCTATACGCAAGCAAAGGTTTTTCATGAACCGACAAGACATCCTCCATTCACTCCAAACCACCCCTCCCGACGTTCTCATCGTCGGCGCGGGCATCAACGGCATCGGCACGTTCCGCGACCTGGCCCTCAACGGCGTGAACGTGCTGCTGATCGACCGCGGCGATTTCTGCTCCGGCGCTTCGGCGGCCTCCTCGCGCATGGCACACGGCGGCATCCGCTACCTGGAAAACGGCGAGTTCCGCCTCGTCCGCGAGGCCGTCCGGGAACGCAACCGCCTCATCCAGAACGCCCCGACCCTGGTCAAACCGCTGCCCACCACCATCCCGATCTTCAAGATTTTCTCCGGCCTGCTCAACGCCCCGCTCAAGTTTTTGGGCCTGCTGGAAAAACCTGCCGAGCGCGGCGCGCTGGTCATCAAACTCGGCCTCATCTTCTATGACGCCTACACCGGCAAGAACCGCGTCGTGCCGCGTCACACCTTCGAGCCGCGCCGCAAGGCATTGCAGCGTTTTCCCCGCCTGAACCCGCGCATCCGCTACGCCGCCACCTACTACGACGGTCTCTTGCTCTCGCCCGAACGCCTGGCCCTCGAACTCGTCCTGGACGCCGAAGCCGAAGGCGCGCATGCCCGCGCCCTCAACTACGTCAGCCTCGTCGGCGTGGACGGGCAGACGGTCACCCTGCGCGACGAGTTGACCGGCGCGACCTTCGACCTGCGTCCGAAAGTCATCGTCAACGCCACCGGCCCGTGGATTGATTTCGCCAACCGGACCCTCGGCCTGAAGACGCATTACCTCGGCCCGACCAAAGGCTCGCACCTCGTCCTCGACAACCCTGAACTGCGCGCCGCCATCGGCGACCACGAGTTCTTCTTCGAGAACAAGGACGGCCGCATCGTGCTCATCTTCCCGCTCTTCGACAAGGTCATGATCGGCACCTCCGACCTGCCCATCGAAGACCCCGATTCGGCGCGCTGCACCGAGCAAGAAGTGGACTACTTCCTCGAAATGATCGGCCGCGTCTTCCCCGACATCCCCGTCCGCCGCGAACAGATCGTCTTCCGCTTCTCCGGCGTCCGTCCGCTGGCCTACACCGGCTCGGCCAAGACCACCGGCCAGATCACCCGCGACCATCACATCCGCGAGGATAGCCTGAACGGGGTTCCCGTCCTCTCGCTGGTGGGCGGCAAGTGGACCTCGTTCCGCGCCTTCTCCGAGCAGGTCACCGACCGCGTCCTGGCGTTGCTCGGGCAGACGCGCCGCGCCGACACGCAGTCCCTGCCCATCGGCGCCGGGGCGAACGCCGTCGCGCTCAAGACCACGCCCGATTACACGCGCCAGGAAATTCACGCTATGGCGCAACGCGAGAAGATCGTCCACCTCGACGACCTCCTGCTGCGCCGCACCCTGCTCGGCTACCTGGGGCAGTTGAATCGTCCGCGCCTGGAGCAGTTGGCCGGGTGGCTGGGCGAGGCCCTCGGCTGGGACGATGAACGCAAACAGGCCGAGGTGGGGCGCGCCGCCCAAATCCTGGAAGACCAGCACGGGGTTCGTTTGTGAGCATCCGTCTGGGGTAAAATTGCGCCGATGAATTGCTCGGTGGTCATTCCCGTCTATCGTGGTCAGGAAACCCTGCCGGCCTTGCTGGAACGGCTGGCGAAAATCCTGCCGGCCCTGGCCGAGAACTACGAGGTCATCCTGGTCAACGACGACAGCCCCGATGACAGTTGGGCGGTCATCTGCCGCCTGGCCGAAAGATACCCCTGGGTGGGCGGCATCCGCCTGATGCGCAATTACGGCCAGCACAATGCCACCCTGTGCGGCGTGCGGGCCGCCCGCTACGAGATTTGCGTCACCATGGATGACGACCTGCAACACCCGCCGGAGGCGCTGCCGACTCTGCTGGCCGAACTGGAGCGCGGCTTCGATGTGGTCTACGGCGCGCCGAAGAAATTGCCGCAGGCCTGGTGGCGCAACTGGATGACGCGCGCCATCAAGGTCATTCTGGCGCAGGTGATGGGCGTGCCGTCGGTGCGCAACATTTCGGCCTTTCGCGCCTTCCGCACCGATCTGCGAGAGGCGTTCGTCAACTTCCGCAGCCCCTCGCTGACCCTGGACGTGCTCCTCTCGTGGGGCACCAGCCGTTTCACCTCGGTAGCGGTGGATATCGAGGCCGCCGACCGGCCCTCGAATTATCGCTTTGGGGCGCTGGTCAAGGCCGCGATTCTGATTCTGACCGGCTTCAGCACGGCCCCGCTGCGTTTTGCCTCCTGGCTGGGATTTTTCATGACCCTCTTCGGCCTGGCCGTGCTGGTGTATGTCTTGGCGATTTACTTCACGGCCGGCAGCCTGCCGGGCTTTCCGTTCCTGGCCTCGATTGTCTCCATCTTCGGCGGGACGCAGTTGTTCGCCCTCGGCATCTTTGGCGAGTATCTGGCGCGCATGTTCGACCGCATCATGGACCGGCCGCCGTATGTCATTGCCGATCAGGTGGGGACGGAACGGTGAACGTCGTCATCCTCCAGCCCTCTTACATTCCCTGGCGCGGGGTCTTCGACCAGATTTATCGGGCAGACTTGTTCATCTTCTATGATGATGTCCAGTACGATAAGCATGGCTGGCGCAACCGCAACCAGATCAAGACTGCCCAGGGCAAGCAATGGCTGACCATCCCGGTCCACAGCGCCGGGGTGACGCAGGGCCGCCCGATCCGCGAGATCGAAATCGACTGGTCGAAGCCGTGGGCGAAGGGTCACTGGAAGGCGCTGACCTTCGCTTATGGCCGGGCGCCCTACTTCCGCCGCTATGCCGAATTCCTCGAACCTTTCTATCGGCGCCGCGACCGCTTCCTGGCCGACTTCACCATTGACCTGACCATCGCCCTGGCGCGTCAACTGGGCATCGCCCACACGCGTTTCCTGCGCTCGAGCGAACTGGACGGCGTCAGCGGCGAGAAGACCGACCGCCTGATTCAAATCCTCCAGCGCGTCGGCGCGACCCACTACCTGAGCGGCCCTTCGGCCAAAGAATACCTCGAGCCGGAGAAATTCGCCGCTGCCGGCATCCCCTTCGAGTACATGGAGTATGATTACCCGGAGTATCCTCAGTTGTATCCACCTTATGACCCACACGTCAGCATCCTGGACTTGCTGTTCATGACCGGGCCGCAGGCGCTGGACTATATTATTCGAAAAGAGAAATCCTCATGAGCCTGGAAGAAACCTTGCGTAAATTGAACGATTATTTCGCCGGCAAACTAGACCAATTCGGCGCGACCCCCAAAGGCGTGGACTACAACGGCCCCGAAGCGCAAGCCATTCGCTTCGAGCAACTGGTCAAAGTCATCGACCCCTCCCGCCCGTTCACCGTCCTCGATTACGGTTGCGGATACGGAGCGATGTTCGACTTCCTGCACGCCAAGGGCTGGCAGTTCGAGTACTGGGGGGTGGACATCATCGAAAAGATGGTGATCGCCGGGCGCGAAACCCACCGCGATTTCCCCAACGCCCACTTCACCACCGACGAGAACGAGGTCCCACCCGCCGATTACCTCCTGGCCGGGGCCATCTTCAACATCAAAATGGACGCCTCCTACGAGGATTGGCGTGACTTCACCCTCCGCACGCTGGACAACATGAATCGCCTGTGTTCGCGAGGCTTTTCCTTCAACATGTTGACCAAATACTCCGACCCCGAGCGCATGGCGCAGCGTCCCGACCTGTACTACGGCGACCCGCTCTTCTACTTTGACTATTGCAAGCGCCACTTCGCCCGCAATGTGGCGCTTCTGCACGATTACGGCTTGTACGATTTCACCCTCCTCGTCCGCAAGGACGTCTGATTGGCGGCCATGAAACTCGTCCTCGACCGGCGCGCCTCGGCCATCCTCTACCACCTGTTGACCGGCCGCGCCGACCGCCGCCCCTTCCTGCTGCCGGCCAACATCTGCCCGATCGTGCCGATCACCTTTCTCAAGGCCGGCGTTCCTTTCGAGTTCGTGGACATTTCAGCGGCGACCCTGCACATGGACCTCGAAGCGGCCGCCGACCGCTTGCGGCGCCGCGACTGCGGCGGCCTGCTCTATGCTCACACCTACGGCGAACCGTCCACCCCGTTCGATTTCTTCGCCGCCGTCAAGGCCGAGCATCCCTCCCTGCTGCTCATTGACGACCGCTGCCTGTGCGCCCCCGACCTGGAGCCTGAGCCGCGCAGCCCGGCGGATGTGCTGCTCTACAGCAGCGGCTACGCCAAGGTTGTGGATTTGGGCTTTGGCGGCTATGCCTTCCTGCGCCAGGACTTGCCCTACGCGCCGCAGCACCTGCCCTTTCGCCCCGCGCATTTGAAGGCGCTCGAACAGGCCTACAAGGAAAGCCTCGCCGCCCGACGACCGTTCCTCTACGCCGACAGCGACTGGCTGGAGAGCGGCGGCGACCTGCCCGCCTGGGACGAGTACCGTCGGCGCCTGGCCGATGGCCGGCAGCAGGCGCAGGCCCACCGCCGGGAAATCAACGCTGTCTATGCGGCCCGCCTGCCGGCCGCGGCGCAACTGCCGCCCGCTTACCAGAACTGGCGCTTCAACCTGCGCCTGCCGGAACGCGATCGGGTCTTGAAGGCCATCTTCGAGGCCGGCCTGTTTGCCTCGGCGCATTATGCTTCGCTGGCGGGTATCTTTGCGCCCGGCTTTTGCCCGCAGGCCGAAGCGTTGGCCGCCCAGGCGCTCAATCTGTTCAACGACCGTCACTACACCGTTTCCATGGCCGAACAGACCTGTGATATTATTCTGGGACTGCTGTCATGAACACACCGCTCAAAATCGACTTCAACCGTCCCGCGCCCGTCGGCCGGGAGATGGACTACGTCGCCGAGGCCATTCGCGGCGGCCACCACTCCGGCGATGGGCCGTTCACCAAAAAAGCCGCCGCCCTGCTGGAGGCCGAACTGGGTGTGCCGAAGGCGCTGCTGACCACCTCCTGCACCCACGCCCTGGAGATGATGGCCCTGCTGCTCGACCTGCAGCCCGGCGACGAGGTCATCCTGCCCTCCTTCACCTTCGTCTCCACCGTCAACGCCTTCGTCCTGCGCGGGGCGCGGCCGGTCTTTGCCGACATCCGCCCGGATACCCTCAACCTGGACGAGGCGCAGGTCGAGGCCTTGATCACGCCCCGCACGCGCGCCATCGTGCCGGTGCACTACGCCGGGGTCGGCTGCGAGATGGATTCGCTCCTCGAAACGGCCAACCGGCGCGGGGTGCGTCTGCTCGAAGACAACGCCCACGGGCTGTTCGGCAAGTACAAGGGCAAGTACCTGGGCACGTTCGGGGCGCTGGCGGCGCAGTCCTTCCACGAGACCAAAAATTTCTCCTGCGGCGAGGGCGGGGCGCTGCTCATCAACGACCCGGCCCTGGTCGAGCGCGCCGAAATCCTGCGCGAGAAAGGCACCAACCGCAGCCGCTTCTTCCGCGGCCAGGTGGACAAGTACACCTGGGTGGACATCGGCTCCTCCTACCTGCCCTCCGATATTCTGGCGGCCTATCTCTACGGCCAACTCGAACAGCGCGAGAAGATTCAAGCCCACCGCAAACGTCTGTGGGAGTTCTATTTTGCCGCCCTGCAAGACTGGGCGCAGGCGCATGAAGTGCAACTGCCGCACGTCCCGGCGCACGTCGAGCAGGCCTATCACATGTTCTACCTGCTCCTGCCCAGCCTGGACGCGCGCCAGCGGCTGATCGCCCACCTGCGCGGGCGCGGCATTATGAGCGTCTTTCACTACCTGCCGCTGCACCTTTCGGAGATGGGGCGGCGCTTCGGCGGGCGGGAAGGCGATTGCCCGGTCACCGAGCGCGTCAGCGACCAACTCCTGCGCCTGCCCTTCCACAACGTCCTCACCCAAGAGGAACAGGAGCGGGTGGCGGAGGCGATTCTGGAATTCAATTTTTGAGTCTCTTGGACACGAACGACACGAATGAGTCCACTGCAAAAAAAGAATTTAACACGAGGACATAAAGACACGAGGACATAAAGGAGCGCAAAGGAAAAGCCCTTCATTGTTCAACCTTCATGTACTTCGTGTTAAAGTTGCGTTTCGTTTAAACACAAAGGACTCGAAGGGTACACAAAGGTTCACAAAAATAAAAATAAAAGATTCGTGTCCTTCGTGTTCCCCTTGTGTTACTTCGTGTTAACTCATGCACTCATCGGTTACAGGAGATTTATGCGCAACGTTCTCGTTACCGGCGGGGCAGGCTTCATCGGCTCCAATTTCGTCCGTTACCTGCTGGCGGCCGAGCCGGACCTCCACATCGTCACGCTCGACGCCCTGACCTACGCCGGCAGTTTGGAAAATCTGCGCGACCTGCCGGATGCGGCGCGCCACACCTTCGTCCACGGCAATATCTGCGACGCGCCCCTGGTGGAACGGCTGCTCGCCGAACAGGAGATAGACACGATCGTCCACTTTGCCGCCGAAAGCCACGTGGACCGTTCCATCCTCGGCCCGGCGCCCTTCATCCAGACCAACGTGGTCGGCACGTTCACCCTGCTCGAGGCGGCCCGCGCCCTCTGGCGGGGAGACTTCGCCGGCAAGCGCTTCCACCACGTCTCGACCGACGAGGTCTTCGGCTCGCTCGCTGCCGACGACCCGCCCTTCGCCGAGACGACGCCCTACGACCCGCGCTCGCCCTACTCGGCCTCCAAAGCCGCCAGCGACCACCTCGCCCGCGCCTACTTCCACACCTACGGCCTGCCGGTCACGATCACCAACTGCTCGAACAATTACGGCCCCTACCAATTCCCCGAAAAACTCATCCCGCTGATGATTTTGAACGCCCTGGAGGGCAAGCCCCTGCCGGTCTATGGGGATGGCAGGCAAATCCGCGACTGGCTCTACGTGGAGGACCACTGCGAGGCGATTCACCTCGTCCTGCAGCGTGGCCGCCCCGGCGAGACCTACAACATCGGCGGCGGCAATCAACCCTTCAACCTGGAGATCGTCCGCCAGATTTGCGCCCTGCTGGACGAGTTCCACCCTGCAGGCCGTCCGCACGCGCGGCTGATTGCCCACGTCCCCGACCGGCCCGGCCACGACCGGCGCTACGCGATGGACACGCGCAAGATCGCGGCCGAACTGGGCTGGCGGCCGCGTCACGACCTGACCTCGGGCCTGCGCGCCACCGTCGAGTGGTATCTCGGCCACCCGGCCTGGGTACAGGCCATCCGCGCCCAAAACGATTACCAGACCTGGCTGGAGAAGAATTACACCCAACGGGAGGATTTCGGCAAATGAAAGGACTCATCCTGGCCGGCGGACGCGGCACACGCCTCTATCCGCTCACCCTCGGCGTCAGCAAGCAATTGCTGCCCGTCTACGACAAGCCAATGATCTACTATCCCTTGAGCCTGCTCATGCTGGCCGGAATCCGCGACATGCTGGTCATCAGTTCGCCCGAAGACCTGCCGCAGTTCCGCCGTCTGCTCGGCGATGGAACGCGCTGGGGCGTGCGCTTCGAGTACGCCGAACAAAGCGAGCCGCGCGGCCTGGCCGACGCTTTCCTGGTCGGACGCGACTTCATCGGCGGCGAGACCAGTTGCCTCATCCTGGGCGACAACATCTTCTTCGGCACCGGCCTGTGGGATCACCTGCGCCAGGCCGCCCAACTGCAAGACGGGGCGCTGATCTTCGCCTATCCGGTGCGCGACCCGCGCAGTTACGGCGTGATCGAGTTCGATGAGCAGGGCCGCGCCGTCAGCCTCGAAGAAAAGCCCGAGAAACCGCGCTCCAGGTTCGCCGTCCCCGGCCTGTATTTCTACGATCGTCAGGTCTGCGACCTGGTGGCCCGTCTCAAGCCCTCGCCGCGCGGCGAACTGGAAATCACCGACCTCAACCGCATCTACCTCGAGCGCGGCCAATTGCGCGTCCGGCAACTCGGCCGCGGCGTCGCCTGGCTGGATGCCGGCACCCACGAGACCCTCCTGCAGGCCTCGACCTTTGTCCAGGCGGTCGAGGAGCGCCAGGGACTGATGATCGGCTGCCCGGAAGAGGTGGCCTATCGCATGGGCTTCATTGACCGCGACCAACTGACCGACCTGGCGCGCGACCTGCGCTATAACAGTTACGGCGAATACCTGCTGCGCCTGCTCGACGACCCGCTCTGATTTCTGCGCCGCCTGTCGAGACTTTTATAGTACAATCTTTCCCTCATGGACCCCTCTACCGTTCATCATCTCGTCTTTCTGCGCCACGGCGAGTCGCTCGGCAATGCCGAGAACCGCTTCCAGGGTCAGGCCGATTTCCCGCTGACCGAGCGCGGCCGGGCCCAGGCCCGCGCCCTGACCGAACGCTGGCAGGCCGCCGGCACGACCTTTGACCGCGCCATCGCCAGCCCGCTCCTGCGCGCCCGCCAAACGGCCGAAATCGTCTGCGCCGCGCTGCGTGTCCCGCTCGAATTCGATCCCGGCTGGATGGAAATCGACAACGGCAAGATGGCCGGCCTGACCGCCGAAGAGGGCGAGCACCTGATGCCGCGCCCCCCGTTCATGACCCCCTACATGCACTACGGCGAAACCGGCGAGAGCCGCTGGGAACTCTACCTGCGGGCAGGCGCCAATCTCCAGCGACTGGTCGATTCTCCGCCCGGGCGCATCCTGGTGGTGGCGCACGGCGGCATTCTCAACATGGCCATGTATGCCATGCTCAACATCCCCGTGCAGGCAAATTCCAGCGGGCCGCGCTTCCTGTTCCACAACACTGCCTTTGCCACACTCGAATACCATGCCGAGCGTCATAACTGGTATCTGCTCGGTTTCGACGGCGGCGCGGCGGAAGAGGAGGCCGCATGAGTCCGTTGCGCTTTCTGACCTTCGGCGCCGGGGCGATCGGCACCTACATCGGTGGGTCGCTGGCCCTGGCCGGCCAGCGAGTCGTCTTCGTCGAGCAGCCTAACGCGGTGGAAGAACTGCGCCGGCGCGGCCTGGTCCTCGACCTGACGCTTGCAAAAAATCGCCTGCTTTCCGGAACGCATCATCTGTCTTCCGTCGAGTTCTGTGCCTCGCTGGCCGAGGCGCTCGAGCGCGGCCCCTTCGACATAGCCATCTATGCCCTCAAATCCTTCGATACGGCTGCCTTTCTCGAAGCGATCGGCGACCTGAGCGCGGCGCTGCCGCCGATCCTGTGCCTCTCGAACGGCGTGGACAACGAGCCGGACCTGGCGGCGGCGCTCGGCCCCCAGCGGGTCATCGCCGGGACGGTGACCTCCTCGGTGGGCCGCCGCGCCGTGGGCGATATCGTCCTCGAACGCCTGCGCGGCGTCGGCGTGGCGGGGAGCGGAATGGAAGCAGAGAGGCTGGTCGCGGCGCTCGACGCGGCCGGGCTGAACGCCCGTCTCTTCCCCTCCGCCGCCGACATGAAATGGTCCAAGATGCTCACCAACCTGCCGGCCAACGCCAGCGCTGCCATCCTCGACATGACTCCCGCCGAGGTGTTTGCCCACCCGGGCTTGTTCCGGCTCGAAATGGCGATGTTGGGCGAGGCTCTGGCCGTGATGCGGGCGCTGGGCATCCGCGTGATCGACCTGCCCGGCGCGCCGGTGCGCGCCCTGGCGCTGGGGACGCGCCTGCCGGAGGTCATTGCGCGGCCGCTGATGCGCAAAGCCGTCGGCGGCGGGCGCGGCGGCAAAATGCCCTCCTTCCACATCGACCTGCGCGGCGGACGCGGCCGTTCGGAGGTCGAGTGGCTGAACGGCGCAGTCGTGCGCTACGGCGAGCGGGCCGGCGTTCCCACCCCGGTCAACCGCCTGTTGACCGAAACCCTGCTTGCCCTGACCCGCGCCGAGATGCCCCTCGAAACCTTTTCCCGCCAGCCGGAGAAATTCCTGGCGCTGGCGAAATGACTGGATGGTCTTATGAATCCCAAGATTCAACTCGTCTCGCCGCGCGATACGGTCGAGGTGCATTTGCCCGACGGCCGTACCCTGGCCGGCCCGCGCGGGGCCAGCGTGGCCGACTTCCTGCGTCCGATCGAAGCGGAACTGCCGGGGCCGCTGATGGGGGCGGTGGTCAACAGTGTCTTGCATGAACTCACCTATTCCATCACGATGGAATCGAACATCGTCCCCGTCACCATGGCCGATGCCGACGGGGCGCGCATTTATCGCCGCTCGCTGACCTTCCTGCTGGAGACTGCCTTTGCCGTCCTCTTTCCTCGCGGGATGCTGATCATCGATCACTCCATCACCAGCGGCGGCTATTACTGCCACCTCAAGGGCCGTCCGCCGCTCAACCCGGCCGAACTGCAGCGGCTGGAAGCCGAAATGCAGCGGCTGGTGGAAGCCGACCTGCCCTTCGAGCGGCGCGAATTGCCGCTCGAGGAGGCCATCGCCTATTTCGAGAGAGAAAATTATCCCGATAAGGTGCGCCTGCTGCGCCACCGCCGCAAACCCTATGTCACCCTGTACAGCCTCAAAGAGCATGTGGATTACCATCACGGCTACATGGTGCCCTCGACCGGCTATCTCAAATGGTTCGCGCTTTCCCCGGCCGAGAACGGCTTTACGCTGCGCTTCCCGCGCCGCCGCAGCCCGACCGCCCTCACGCCTCTGCAGGACTATCCCAAACTGCTGACCGCCTTCCGCCTCTACGGCGACTGGCTCGAACGCCTCGGCATCGATAACGTCGGGGCGCTGAACGACGCCATCCAGGCCGGCCGCAGCCGCGAGGTCATCCTGGTCTCCGAAGCGCTCCACGAGCAGCACATCGCCGACATCGCCCGTCAGATTGCCGGCCGGGGCGAGGATGCCCGCATCGTCCTCATTTCAGGCCCCTCCTCGTCCGGCAAGACCACTTTCTCGCGCCGCCTGGCGGTGCAGTTGCTGGCGCTCGGCCTCTCGCCCTTTGCCCTCGAACTGGACAATTTCTTCGTCGACCGCGATCAGACTCCGCTCGACGAAAACGGCCAGTACGATTTCGAGGCCCTCGAGGCGATCGACCTGGGTTTGCTGGCCGAGACGCTTCAGCATCTCCTGGCCGGCGAGGCGGTGCAGATGCCGCACTATAACTTCAAGACCGGCAAACGCGAGCCGGGCGAGACGGTCCAGTTGAGCCGCGACCATTTGATTATTCTGGAAGGGATTCACGGCCTGAACCCGCGCCTGCTGCCCGCTCCGCTGGCCGGACGCGCCTTCCGCATCTACGGCGCGGCGCTGACGCAACTCAACCTCGACCGTCACAACCGCGTCTCGACCACCGACACGCGCCTGATTCGGCGCATCGTGCGCGACGCCCGCGAGCGCGGCTACACCGCCCAAGAGACCATCCACCGCTGGGAGTCGGTCCAGCGCGGCGAGGAGCGCAACATCTTTCCTTATCAGGAGAACGCCGATGTGATGTTCAATTCGGCGCTGGTCTATGAACTGGCCGCCCTTCAGCCGCTGGCCGAGCCGCTCCTGCGCCAGGTCTCGTATGGGACGCCCGAACACATCGAGGCCAAGCGCCTGCTGGCTTTTCTGGAGTGGTTCCTGCCGGTCGAAACCGACCTGATTCCCGATAATTCCATCCTGCGCGAATTCGTGGGCGGGTCAATCCTCAGAGATTTCAAGATCTGGAAAGTATGAGTTTCCTCGAAATACTGCTCATCGCGCTCAGCATGGCCATGGACGCTTTTGCCGTCTGCCTCGGCGCCGGGACGGCGGGCCGGGCCAACGGCCCACGCTCGGCCTTTCGGCTGGCGTTTCACTTCGGGCTCTTTCAATTTCTGTTGCCGCTGGTCGGCTGGTTGGCAGGCGTCACGGTTGAGCGTTACATTGCCGTCTATGATCACTGGATCGCCTTTGGTCTGCTGGCCTTTGTCGGCGGGCGCATGATTGGCTCCGGGCTGGACCCGAACGGCGAACACGAGCGCCTCGACCCCTCGCGCGGCTGGACGCTGGTCATGCTCTCGATCGCCGTCAGCATCGACGCGTTGGCCGTCGGCCTCAGCCTGGGGTTGATCGGCGTGGCGATCTGGTACCCGGCCATTGTCATCGGCCTGGTGACCGGGCTGATGTCCTGGCTCGGTCTGCGGCTGGGGGGCGGTTTGGGCAAGAGATTCGGCAAGTCTATGGAAGTCATCGGCGGCCTGGTGCTGATCGGCATCGGCCTCCGTATTCTCGTCTCTCACCTGCTTAACTGATCGAGTTCTTCAATCCAACAAGGAGATTTTGTTATGGACGCTCTGGAAGCCATCCGCACGCGGCGCAGCATCCGCAAGTACAAGCCCGACCCGATTCCGCGTCAGCATCTGGAGACCATTGTGGACGCCGGGCGGCTGGCTGCCACCGGCAGCAACCGCCAGCCCTGGGATTTCATCGTGGTGCAAGACCGGGCGACCATCGCGCAGTTCAAGTCGGCCGGAGCGTGGATCGAGTCGGCCCCGGCCGTGATCGCGGTGGTGCTCGATCCGTCCTCGCGCTGGTGGGTGGAGGACGGCGCGGCGGCCATCGAGAACATGCTGCTGGCCTGCACTGCCCTGGGCTACGGCGCCTGCTGGGTGGAGGGCGACGCCCTGCCGCGCGAAGAAGAGTTCAAGCGGCTGCTGGGCGTCCCGGCCGGGAAGCGCTTGATGGCGTTGATTCCGGTCGGCGTGCCGGCCGAGAGTCCCACGAAAGAAAAGAAATCCCTCGCAGAGGTGCTTCACTGGGAACGATTTTGAGCCGACCATCCGGCGCGGATGCTTTTTACAGACATTCCCCGAAATAAATTTCACCGCCACGGTGCAAAGGCGCCAAGAAGATTTTAGGCCGTCAAGGGCATTCCCCGGCAATCTTCTGGGCCTCTTAGCGTTCTTCTTCGCGTCTTGGCGGTGATTACGAATAAAGTCTTATGAAAACGCCAGCAAAAGCAACACTCCTGCGATGGCCCCGCTGATTGAACAGGCCAGGTTGACGGCGTCGTTGTTGAGCCATTTCCAGCCGCGAATCTGGACGGTGGGCGTGCCGCATTTGTGCAAGGGGTGTTTTTCGGTCTCCTTGTTGCACTGCGGGCAGCGGTAGATCGCCTGGAGGGTGGCGCCCAGCAGGGAATCGATCAGTGCGCCGAACAGTCCTGCCAGAGCCATGAAGACGGCGAGCCAGAGCGGAACGGGGCTGACCAGCACGGCCAGCAGGGCGATGAACGTCGCCCCGCCTGCGGCGGCCAGCGTCCCGTAAGCCGAGATGGCGCCCGAGGTTCCCCGCTCGACCTTGCGGCCGTTGGTAATGAGACGCGGGGAGACGGGATTGAGCACGCCCAGTTCGGTCGCCCAGGTGTCGGCGTTGACGGCGGCCAAGGAAGCCGCAAACCCCATCCAGGGCCAGGGCGCGCCGGGAAAGAAAAAGTGCAAGGTCGCAAACAGCGAGGCGACGCCGCCATTGGCCAGCACCTGGCCGATGTCGCGCCGGCCTCCTTTTTCGAATTTTTCGTCCAAGGAGGCCTTTTTCTTGCCGAACAGGCGCGTCAGAAGGGTGGAGGAGACGAAAAAGCCGAGCAGCAAGACCGCCCACGGCCAGCCGCCCAGCCCAAAGATGAGCGTTCCCTCGATCAAGGCGCCCAACGCGCCCGAGCGGCTCAAACTGCCGGCGCGGTAAGCGGCATAGGCAATCAACAGCGCGGCGAGAAAACCGACGATGATTTGGATGAGCATTCTGTCCCGGAACGTGTTCTGGAATCAAGCCGGCGTGATGACGATGAACATCACTGCCAGCAGAAAGAGCAGGGCGGTGACCAGCCCGCCCACCCAGAGCGCCTGGGCAGCGGCGCGCCTTTCGGGCTGGCGGTACAAGATCAGGCCGGTTCCCCAGCCCAAGACGAACAGGATCAGGCTGGCGATCGGCAGGAGGATCAGGCGGGCGGCCGGCACGGTTGCCGCCGGTTCGCCCGAGGGGAGGAAGCCCAAAGGCACATTCCCCAGGGATTGGGCCATCAGGCTGACCCACAGCAGCAGGCCGATGTTGATGAACAGACTGGCCAGCCAGAGATAGCGCGCCAGCAGGCTCTCCCACGCCTGGGCGATGACGAAGGACGGGTAGATCGAGCGGGGCGGGGCCGAAACCAGGCTGCCCATCTCGATGGCGCGCTGAAAGGCCTGGGTGAAGGCCGCCGCATCGGCAGGCGAGATGGCGAAAATGCGCCGGGCCGTGGCTACCAGCAGCAGGTGGCCGGCATCGGAGGCCAGGAATTCGATCGGCCCCAGGTCGGGGTGGCGGCGCATCCCCAGCACCGAGCCGGGCAGACGCAGCCAGGGCTTGGGCAGCGGAGCGGCCAGTTCGGCAGGGCGGACCCACTCCACGTCCGAGATCGGAATCTGCTCGAGGCGCAGCCCCCACGCCAGGGTCATCTTGTCCCGGTCGAGGCTGTAGGTGGCGCGGGTCAGGGCCGAGAGGCGGTAGACGAGAAAGGGAATCGGGAAGAGGGCGGCGGCGGCCAGCAGGATCGAGAGGGTCAGCGTCACGCCCAGGCCGGTCTGCATGGCCAGCCAGAGGCCCATCCCGCCGACGATGGCCAGCAGGAGAATGAGCAGGAGGTGGATGATCAGGCCCGGCTGACGGGGGGGAGGAAAGGATTGGATCATGCGAACGACTCAGCCGCTCAGCGCTTCGACCAGGGCCCGGCAGACCTGCTCGACCATGGCCTCGCTCATCACGCCCGAGAAGGGCAGCGCCAGGCCGCGCCGGCCGAGGTCCTCGGTGACGGGGAAGTCGCCGGGGCGGTAGCCGAAACGTTCGACCATGTAGGGCTGCAGGTGGATGGGCGCGAAGTAAGGGCGGACGGGGATGCCGCGTGCTTCGAGTTTCTGCGCCAGGGCGTCGCGGTCCACCGACGGGTCGAATTTGACCACGTACACGAACCAGGACATGCGCGTCGTCTCGGGCCGGATTCGATAGCGCTCGACCTGGGGAATCTCGGCCAGGCGCTCATCGTACCAGGCGGCGACGCGTTCGCGCTTGGCCAGCAGTTCTTCGGCGCGGGCCATCTGGGCGATGCCCAGGGCGGCGGACATTTCGTCCATGCGGTAGTTGTAGCCGAGGTGGGTATGTTGCAGCCAGGTATCGCCGGGGGCGCGGCCCTGATTGCGCAGGGCGCGCATGAAGGCGGCTGCCTCGTCGTCGCTCGTGACAATCAGGCCGCCCTCGCCGGTGGTGATCTGTTTGTTCGGATAGAAAGCGAAGACGCCGTAGTCGCCGAGGGTGCCGGCTTTGCAGCCTTTGTATTCCGAGCCGAGCGCCTCGCAGGCATCCTCGATGAGTCTGACGCCGTATTCGTCTGCAATCTGGCGCATGGCGTCCAGGTCGGCGGGCTGGCCGAAGACGTCCACGGGCAGGACGGCTTTGATCGGGCGCGGCTCTCCCGCCCCTTGCCGGGGCAGCCAGCGACGGGCCTTTTCGCCGCCCGCGGCCAGGTCGCGGGCCGCCTCGGCTGCCAGGGCCGGGTCGAGGTTGCCGGTCTGCGGGTCAACGTCCACGAAGATCGGTACAGCCTGTTCGAACAGGATGACGTTCGTGGAGGCGACGAAGGAGAAGGGGGTGGTCAGGACGAAGTCGCCCGGGCCGACGCCGGCGGCGCGGACGCACAGGTGCAGGCCGGCCGTCCCGGAATTGACGGCGATGGCGTGCCGGCTGCCGGTGTATTCGCAGAACAGGCGCTCGAAGGCCGGCACTTTGGGGCCCATGCTCAGGCTGGGGCCGTCCAGGATGGCCAGCACGGCTTGCAGGTCTGGGTCGGGGATGCCGGCAGCGCGCAGGGTCGCTTCCACCTCGCGGCGTTCGGCCCCGCTCAGGTCGGGCGAGGACATGGGGACTCGGTAGGCAGGTTTTTCGGTCACGTCAGGCCTTTGGCGGTTCAGGGGTGGGATTTTCCTCGGCGGGCGCCTCGGGCATGGCATCCAGGCCGAGGTCAACGGCGTCCTCCATGCGAATCTGACCGCGCAAGAAGGAGCCTTCTTCGGTGGCGAAGGCGGCGGTGACGATGTCGCCCCAGATGCGGCCGGTCGAACGGATCTCGACCTTTTGGGCAGTGATGTTGCCCTTGACGGCACCTGCCACGATGACGTGGACGGCGCGCACGTTCTCGCAGGTCACTTTGCCGGTCTCACCGACGACCAGCATGCCTTTCAGGGCGATCGGCCCCTCGAAGACGCCTTCGATGCGCACCCCGCCCGAGCCGGTCAGACTGCCCTGCCAGATGATTCCCGCCCCAAGCACCGAGGTGATGCGTTCTACGGCCTGCACCACGGCAGGAGACGTTGGTTGTTCGTTGCGTTTGAACATGGTTTGTCCGTAATCTGAAAGGTAGGAAAATAAACGCGCCCCCTATTTTATCATCTTCGTGACTTTTGCGGCTCCGGCTTCCAGACAGGCCGGCGAGATCTCTCTCAGGGTCAGAGGGAGGAAGTGCAAAGAAGGCCCCTTGGCGGCTGTTGGCCGGGACGCGAAACTGCGGCGCAGTCTAGCGAGCCTGAATCCTGTCTCCGGCTGCCCGGTCAAGAGGGGCTGTCTTCAGACTTTATCTGCAATAACTTTTACCGCCAAGACGCCATGACGCCAAGCCCACTTGGGAGTCGCCAAGCGCCTTTCTTGGCGGATTTCAGGAAGATTCTTGGCGTTCTTTGCGTCTTGGCGGTTATTACGAATAAAGTTTTTTTACCCTGCTAGCGCGCCCAGGATGTTGTAGCCGCTGTCCACATAGAGCACTTCGCCGGTGATGCGGGCCGAGAGGTCCGAGCAAAGGAAGACGGCCGCGCCGCCGACATCTTCGATGGTGACGTTCTGGCGCAGGGGAGCCAGGGAAGCGAATTGATTGTAAAGCGTCTTGAAGCCGCCCACGCCGGAGGCCGCCAACGTGCGAATCGGCCCGGCCGAGATGGCGTTGACGCGCAAGCCCAGCGGGCCGAAGTCGTGGGCCAGGTAGCGGGTGGCCGCCTCCAGAGCGGCCTTCGCCACCCCCATCACATTGTAACCGGGGACGACCTTCTGGGAGCCGTAATAGGTCAGGCACAGCATCGAGCCGCCGGGCCGCATGTGCGGGGCCAAGGCCCGCCCCAGAGCGACGAACGAATAGACGCTGACGTCCATGGCCAGGCGGAATCCTTCGCGGCTGGTCTGATAGAAAGGGCCGCTCAACTCTTCGCGGCGGGCAAAGGCAATCGAATGAACCAGGATGTCGATCTGACCGAAGGTCTGGGCGGCTTTTTCGGCGAGGGCCGCGATCTGTTCGTCGCCGGTCACGTCGCAGGGTTCGACGAAGTCGCAGCCGAGGCTTTCGGCCAGCGGGCGGACGCGCTTCTCGAGCGCCTCGCCGGCGTAACTGAGGCCCAGGCGCGCTCCCTGGGCATGCAACGCCTGGGCGATGCCCCAGGCAATCGAGCGTTCGTTGGCCACCCCAAAGATGAGGGCGGTTTTCCCTTCCAATAAACCCATATTTCCTCCTTTGGCTGAAGATAGCGGCGATCGGAATTTCCGTCTTGCCGGCAGCCGGCCCTTCAAGCCAGGTGCGCCAGGAAACGCCACGGCTGGCTTTTCCAGGGTTCTGGCACTGTATATAACCCCACACGCGGGCCGGTGGTCACGGCCTGATCGGGAACAGGTTCGCCCGCCTCGATCCACAGGCCGCCGGTGAGAGAACACAAGTCGGCGCCGTTGTGAGCGCCGTCAATGCCCAGGGCCTGGGTCAGTTTGGCCGGCCCCTGGGTATCGCGCCCCTGGCGGCGGGCAGCGATGACCTCGATTCCCTCCACCGGCCGGATGGCGCGAATCAACACTGCTGCCGGGAAGCCGTCTGCTTCGGTCACCACGTTCAGGCACCAGTGCATGCCGTAGGTGAAATATACGTAAGCGCGCCCGGGCGGGCCGTACATAACCTCGGTGCGGCGTGTGCGTCCGGCGCGGGCATGGCAACCTAGATCCGTCTCGCCGATGTAGGCCTCGGTCTCGGTGATGATCCCGGCCAGGCGCAGACCGTCGAGGATGCGCACCAGGCGCGCCCCGAGCAGTTCGCGGGCGACGGTCAGGGTGGGGCGGGCGTAGAAATCTCGGGGCAGGGGAGCGGCCACAGAGCGAAGACACCCTTGATCGGTCTCACGGTCTGAAGCGCGGGTCGCGTTCCAGGGTCAGACGCAGGCCGTCTTTCAGTCCGATAGCCGGTTTGAAGTTCAGGCGTTTCTCGGCCAGGGCAATGTTGGCGCACATGCGCGAGACGCCGCCTTCGATTTGTGGATTGTAGATCACGTTGGACTGGCTGCCGGTGACTTCAAGCGCCAGCCGCACCAGGTCGCGGATGCTGCACTCCGCCCCCGAACCGACGTTGATGACCAGGCCGTTGATGCCCGGCGCGGTCGAGGCCGCCACCATGGCGGCGACCACGTCATCCACGTAGATGAAGTCGCGGGTCTGGTTGCCGTCGTTGTGGACGACAATCGTGCCGTTGCGGACGGCCTGGCGCAGGAAGTAGGGCACCACCGGCGGATGGGCGGGAGGCAGGTGCTGGCCGGGCCCATAGGCGTTGAAGATGCGCAGGCTGACCGTCTCGATGCCCCACAGCGTTCCGATGGTGCGGACGTAGTACTCGGCGGCCAGTTTGGAGACCGCGTAGGGCGAGCGCGGGCGGGGCGTCTGCCCCTCGGCCAGCGGCTGGACATCCTGATCGCCATAAATAGCGCCCGACGAAGCCAGCACCACCCGCCGGACGCCGACATCGCGCATGGCCTCCATCAGGCTGACGGTCCCGCCGACGTTGACGGCGTTGTACTCGCGCGGATAGAGGATCGATTCGGGCACCGAGACGCGCGCCGCCAGGTGATAGACGCAGTCCACCTCCTGGAGCAGCGTCCACAACTTGGGCCGGTCGTTGACGTCGCCGCGGGTGAAGTGGACGCCGGGGTCGAGCGCCTGCGGGTCGCCGGTGGACAGGTCGTCGAGGGCGCGCACCTGATGGCCCTCGCGCACCAGGCGGTTGGCAAGATGAGAACCGAGGAATCCGGCCGCGCCGGTGATCAGGAAGATCATGCGAGCGGATTATACCTGATAGGACGCCTCTCCAGCGCCGAAGTCGGGGAGCGCTTTTTCGTGCGTGCAGCCCTGCCAGATTTCTTGAGGAAAGATCATGCGGTTTGAGCCTGGCAAGGTTTCCAGGGAGAGACCGGTATTCAAGTCGATTCCGCAGCGCAAATAGGCTTTGTAGATGAGTTGGCTGCAATAATAAGCGTCTTCGCGGTCGGGATCGAGGAAATTCAAATTGTAGGGTTTGCCGACCTGCGCCAGGCAATATTCGGCCACCTCTTTGCGAATGGCGTCTTGCTCTTCTGGCAGCAAACCGCGTCCCTCCAGAGGGTAGGCAATGCCAATCAGTTCATCAATCAGAAGGCCGCGTTGGGCGACCATCTTCTCGGCCTCCCACTGCCCGTCCGGGACCTCGAAGAGGATCACGCCGCGCGTCCCCGATTCGATGCAGCGCCCGCCCGGGCCGAGGTAGACGGCCACGTGGTCCACCTCGCCGGGGACGAGCCGCCCGACCAGCCGCCAGAATTCGCCCGGCAGGATGTCGGGTTTGCCGTTCATGGTGCAGATCACGTCGCCGGTCTGAAGGCGCAGGCCGTTGATCGTCGAGGAATGGATCATAGATTCGCTCTCAAGAGGACGGAGAAGAGGAAAAAGGATCGGGAAAGACGGCGTAGGTTACCGCATTCTTCGAGCCGGCTTTGACCTGGTACATGAGTTGATCGGTCAGGGTGATCATCTGGCCAACGCTAGCCGCAGGTCGCAAAAAGGTCAGGGCGCCCATGCTGAAGGTGACCGGCCAATCTTGGGCGCGCATCGCGGCGAGCAGTTCATCCTGCAAGTGGGTGATGGCGGCCGTCAGCGCCTGCGGGTCGGTTTCCATCATGAGGATGATGAATTCGTCGCCGCCCAGACGGGCAACGGCGTCCTCCGGGCCGATCTGCTGGGCAATCGTGTCCACAACGGTGACCAAGACCACGTCGCCTGTCGCATGTCCGAGGGAGTCGTTCACGTTCTTGAAATTATCCAAATCGAGATAGACCAGGGTGCAGGCGGGCGGCGTCGGGCGGGCAAACAGGATGCGGGTGTTGACGAGTTCGTAAAAGGCCCGCCGGTTGAGCGCCCCCGTGAGCGGATCGGTACGGGCGTGACGGCGTTCCTCGTCCAGGGCGCGCCGGAGGGCGTTCAACAACAGGCTCATGACAACGAGAATGAGCAAGCGCGTCACCGTGTTCCAGACAACGACGAAAGTGCTCGAAAATATCTCACCGGCCAGCAGGTTCGAAATGCTCCACGTCAACACCGCCACGGCCGAGATCAACAGGCCGGCGCGCCGCCCAACTCCCCACGAGACAATCGAGACCGGCAGCAAGTAGAACAATGAAAAGGTCAATTCAAAACCGGTAAGATAGTCAATCGCGCCCAGGAGCAGCACCAGCACAAAAGAGAGAATCACCAGTTTCAGGCGCGATTGGTTCTCTAGATAGAGTAGAGAGGTATAAAGGACGAATTTCTTCGATTTCATGGTGTCCGCATTAATCATAAAGGGTATAGTGCCTAATGTCAAAGGCAAAAACTGCCGATTGCCATTTGCCTCCGCCTGCCAGGTCGTATAAAATAGACTTTATCTGCAATCGCCTTTACCGCCGAGACGCCACGGCGCCAATCCGATTTGGAAGTCGCCAAGGGCTCTTCTTGGCGAATTCAGGAGATTCTTGGCGTTCTTTGCGTCCTGGCGGTTATTACGAATAAAGTTAATAACAACAGTTCTCCCCTCCGGCTATCTGACTACCCGACTATCCACAAAAAGGAGTCTCCCTTGGCCCTCAAAAAAATGCTCTCCGGCAACGAAGCGGTGGCGCGCGGCGCCTGGGAGGCCGGCGTGCAAGTCGCCTCGGCCTACCCCGGCACGCCCAGCACCGAAATTCTGGAAAACTTCGCCCTCTTCCCCGGCGTCTATGCCGAGTGGGCGACCAACGAAAAGGTGGCCGTAGATGTGGCCGTCGGCGCGGCCTACGCGGGCAAACGCGCCCTGGCCGCCATGAAGCACGTCGGGCTGAACGTGGCTGCCGACTCGTTCATGTACGCCTCCATGACCGGCATCGAGGCCGGGCTGGTCATCGTCAGCGCCGACGACCCGGCCATGCACTCCAGCCAGAACGAGCAGGATAACCGCACCTTCGCCAAATTCGCCCGCGTCCCCTGCCTGGAGCCCTCCGACAGCCAGGAGGCCAAAGACCTGACCGTGGCCGCCTTCGACCTCTCTGAGCGCTTCGACACGCCCGTCCTCTTGCGCCTGACCACCCGCATCTGTCACTCCACCGGCGCGGTGGAACTGGGCGAGCGCGGCGCAGTCCCGGCCGAGGCCAAACCCTTCCCGCGCAACCCGGCCAAATACGTCATGGTGCCGGGCAACGCCATCAAACGCCACCCGGTCATCGAAGAGCGCATCCGCGCCATCGCCGAATTCGCCAACGACTTCCCCTTCAACCGCATCGAACGGCGCGGCCGCGCCCTGGGCATCCTCACCTCCGGCGTCTCCTACCAATACGCCCGCGAGGTCTTCCCCGAGGCCTCCATCCTGAAACTGGGCATGTCCTGGCCGCTGCCGGAGCGCCTCATCCGCGACTTTGCCGCCTCGGTGGAGCGGCTCATCGTCCTGGAGGAACTCGACCCGTTCATCGAGGAGGGGGTGAGACTGATGGGAATCGCCTGCGAGGGGAAGAGCATCTTCCCGCTGACGGGCGAATTCGACCCCGCGCGAGTGCGCGCCGCAGCGGTTCGCGCCGGACTGCTGCCTGCTCCCGTTACCGAGGCCGCCCCGGCCCCCGAGGTCGCTCCGCTTCCCGCCCGTCCGCCGGTGCTGTGCCCGGGCTGCCCGCACCGCCCGACCTTCTACGTGCTGAACAAGTTGAAAGTGCCGGTCAACGGCGACATCGGCTGCTACACCCTCGGCCTCATCCCGCCGCTGAGCGCCATCCACACCTGCGGCTGCATGGGCGCGGGGATTGCCGTCGCCCACGGCGCGGCGCAGGCCGGAAGTCCCGAACGACACGTGGCCGTCATCGGCGATTCGACCTTCTTCCACACCGGCATCCCGGCGCTCATCAACGTTGCTTACAACCAGTCCCCGGTGGTGACCGTCATCCTCGACAACCGCATCACCGGCATGACCGGTCACCAGCCCAACCCGGGCACCGGTCAGACCTTGATGGGCAAGGAGACCACCCTGGTGGAGTTGGAGCCGCTGGTGCGCGCCTGCGGGGTCAAACACGTGCGCACCCTTTCGGCGCTGGACGTGAAGGAAATCGAGAAGACGCTCAAGGAATACATCAAACTGGATGAGCCGTCGGTCTTGATTGTGCAGGAGCCGTGCGCCCTGCTGCCCGAGGCGCGCCGCAAGTGGACGCCGCTGGAGGTGCTGGCCGAGCGCTGCAACGGCTGTACGTTGTGCTTCCGCATCGGCTGCCCGGCCATCCTGAAGAGCGAGGAACTGGACGAGAAGACCGGGCGCCCCAAAGCGCTGATAGACGCCAGCCTGTGCACCGGCTGCGAGGTCTGCGCCCAGATTTGCCCGCGCGACGCCATCACCTTCCGCCCGGATAGCGTGTTCGTGGAAAAGGCGCGGTAATTTGTAACCGGAGATAAACGGAGATGAACGGAGATAACCGGAGATGAACATGTCGGTGGATGACTTGCGGGAGAAATAGGCTCTTGAAAAAACCGGCAAAAAGGTGTATCTTTGTTGTAGAAACATACAGGAGGTAGCCTTATGCTCACAAAAGTTCAAAAATGGGGCAATAGCCTTGCCTTGCGAATCCCGAAAGCCTTTGCGATTGACGCTCAATTAGCGCACGATTCTCTGGTTGAAATCAGCCTCGTCAAAGGCAGAATTATTGTGACGCCGGTTGCTTCAGCGCCGAGTTGGACGCTCGAAGAATTGCTTGCAGGGATCACCCAAGACAATCTTCACGCTGAAGTGGATACGGGATTTGCCGTAGGAAACGAGATTTGGTGAGCCTATGGCATACGTTCCCGACAGCGGCGACATTGTTTGGATGATGTTCAATCCGCAAGCAGGACATGAACAAGCGGGGCATAGACCGGCGCTGGTTTTGTCTCCCGAAGCCTATAACGGCAAAGTTGGTCTGGCCTTGTTTTGCCCGATTACCGGTCAAGTCAAAGGGTATCCGTTTGAAGTTTTGATCCCTGAGGGGTTGGCAGTGAAGGGCGCAATCTTATCTGATCAAGTCAAGAGTCTTGATTGGAAAGCAAGGCAAGCAGAATTCATTTGCAAGTTGCCACCTGAAAAGTTCAATGAAGTCGTCAAGAAGTTAAGCGCCTTGATTCGCGAGCCACTGCAAAACAGGTAGGGG
>CALGPL010000051.1 GCA_937960595.1 uncultured Anaerolineales bacterium
ACGAAGCCAGTGTTTCGATTACGAACTTGCTCGATCCGGCCGAGATCGCCCATTGTCTCATCGAGGCGTTTGCGAAATACATGGACTGGCATCGCGCTGCCATCCAATTGCGAGAAGGGAACAGCCAAACGCTGCGCCTGGTCGCCTTCAACCGCGCCGCTCTGAATCCCCAAGAACAGGCTGACATCCAGGCGCGCTTCGAGCAGTCCGCCCATCTCATCGGACGCGGCCTGGCCGGCCTGGCGGCCGCCAGGGGCGAGGTCATCCGCACCGGCGACGTGCACGCCCATCGCGAGTACATCGAGACTTACCCCGGCATCCACTCCGGCCTGTACGTGCCGCTCAAAATCGGCCAGCGCGTTACCGGCTGCATCAGCATCGAATCGGAACAATTCGACGCCTTCAGCGAAAGGGATGAACGCCTGCTCGTCACCCTGGCCAGCCAAATCGCCGTCGCCTTCGAAAACGCCTACCTCTACCAGGCCGTTCAGGAAGAACTCATCGAGCGCAAACAAGCCGAGGAGGCCCTGCGCCAGAGTCAATCGCTCTTGCAGGCCATCCTCGACCATGCCAGCGCCATGATCTACCTGAAAGACCTGGACGGCCGCTACCTGCTGGTCAACAAAGCGTTGGCACAAATCATCGGTCGAGAAACCGGCGACCTGATCGGCAAAACAGTCGCGGACTTGTTCTCCCCCGAAAACGCTCGACAATATCAGGCCAACGATCAAGAAGTGCTGGAAACCGACCAGCCGCGTTTCTTCGAGGAAACGTTCGATGATCCCCAGGGTCAAAGCCGCGTCTTCCTCTCGGTCAAGTTTCCGCTGCGAGACCGGCGCGGAAAAATCTACGCCCTCGGCGGCATTTCGAGCGACATCACCGAACAAAAACTCGCCCAGCAGGCCCTGAAACGTTTGAATCTCGAACTCGAGGAACGCGTGGCTCAGCGAACCGAGGAACTGCGCGCCGCCAACCTCGCCCTGGCCAAAGCCGCCCGCCTCAAAGACGAATTCCTGGCCAGTATGAGCCACGAACTGCGCACCCCCCTGACCGGCATCCTCGGCTTGACCGAAGCCCTGCAGCGTCAAGTGTACGGCAGCCTCACCGAACGCCAGAGCGACATCTTGCACACCATCGAAGAAAGCGGCCGCCACCTGCTCAATCTGATCAACGACATCCTCGACCTCTCCAAAATCGAAGCCGGCCGGATGGAACTCGAACTCGGCCGCGTCTCGGTAGAGGAACTCTGCCAGGCCAGTCTGCGGCTGATCAAACAAATGGCCGTTGCCAAACGTCAACTCGTCTCCTACAGCCAGACGCCGCCCGAAATGGTCGTGCGCGCCGATGCCCGCCGCCTGAAACAAATCCTCTTCAACCTGCTCGGCAACGCCGTCAAATTCACCCCCGAAGGCGGCGAACTCGGCCTGCAAGTCTGCGGCGACGAGGCGGCCAACGAAATCCGCTTCACCGTCTGGGATCGCGGCATCGGAATCGCCGAAGAAGACCTGGGCAAACTCTTCCAACCCTTTGTCCAATTGGATAGCAGCCTGGCGCGCAATTACCCCGGCACCGGCCTGGGCCTCTCACTGGCCCGCCGTCTGGCCGAACTGCACGGCGGACGGATCGAGGTCGAATCGACGCTTGGACAGGGCAGCCGCTTCACCGTCATCATCCCCTGGCTCAAGAGTCAGACCGCGCCCCTCTGGCAAAGTCGGCCCGAGATAGGCGCAGAAAACGCGGCCTCGCCGCCCGGCGCCCCTGCCCGCACCATCCTGATGGTCGAAGACAACGAAATTACCATCCAGGCCATTTCCGATTACTTGATCGCCTGCAAATACACCGTCGTCCTGGCCCGCAGCGGCTCCGAAGCCCTGAACGTCCTCCTCAAAGTGCGGCCGGATTTGATCTTGATGGACATCCAGATGCCCGGCATGGACGGCCTGGAGACGATCCGCCGCATCCGCAGCCTGCCCGACCCCGGCCTGGCCAACCTGCCGATTGTCGCCCTCACCGCCCTGGCCATGCCCGGCGACCGCGAACGCTGCCTGGAGGCCGGCGCCAACGATTATCTGAGCAAGCCGGTCGAATTGGAGCAACTGCGGGCCGTCATCCATTCCTTCCTGGAGAATAAAAAGTGAGCGAAGCCATCCTGTTGGTCATCGATGACGACCCGGTCGCCCGCCAAACCCTGACCGCCCTGCTGAACGTCTCGGACTACCGCATCGAAGAGGCGGCTTCAGGCCCGGAGGGCATTCGCAAAGCCGCCCGGCTGCACCCTGAGGTCATCCTGCTGGATGTCATGATGCCCGGCCTGGACGGCTACGAAGTCTGCCGCCGCCTGCGCCAAGACCCAGAACTGGCCGAAGTGCCGATCCTCATGATCACCGCCCTCGACGACCGCCAGTCCCGCCTGCGCGGCCTCGAGGCCGGGGCCGACGACTTCATCTCGAAACCCTTCGACAGCCTCGAACTCCAAACCCGTTTGCACACCCTCAAGCGAGTCGCCCGCTACCGGCACCTGCTGGAAGAGCGCGCCCGCCTGGAAGAAATGTATCGTCAAATCGAAACCCAAAATGCCGAACTGCGGCGTCTCTCAGAAGAAATTCTCCTGGCGCAAGAAAACGAACGCCGCCGATTGGCGATCGAACTCCACGATGAGATCGGCCAATTGCTGACCGGGCTGAAATTGCTGCTCGACCGCTACAACGACGCCGCCCCGTCCGACCTGCCAGCGATACGGAACCAGGCCCGCGAAATTACCCTCGAACTGCTCCAACGGGTGCGCGACCTTTCGCTCGACCTGCGCCCCACCGTGCTGGATGATTTCGGCCTGTTGGCCGCCCTCCATTGGCTGTTCAAGCGCTTCGAACAACAAACCTCCCTGAAAATCAACCACAACCTGGCCCCCTTCGATGAACGCCGCTTCCCGAAAGTCATCGAAACAGCCGTCTTCCGGCTGATTCAGGAGGCCCTGACCAACGTCGCCCGCCATGCCGGCGTGCAGGAAGCCACCGTCACGCTCAACCTCGAACCCGAGGGGCTGGAAGTCACCATCCTGGACGCAGGGGCCGGATTCGATCCCCAACACCTTCCCGCCGGCCGTTCCACCGGCCTCTCGGCCATGCGCGAACGCGTCCGCCTGGCAGGAGGCACATTCCATCTGCAATCAGCGCCCGGCAAAGGCACACTCATCACTGCTGAATTTCCTCTCAGCAGAGGAGAATCCCATGATGACGATTAACATTCTGCTGGCAGATGACCACAAACTGGTGCGACAGGGCTTGCGCACCATGCTCGAGTCCCGTCCGGACCTGAAAGTCATCGGCGAGGCGGCTGACGGGCTGGAGGTCCTGGAAAAGGCTGCCGAATTGCAGCCCCACGTCATTCTCATGGACATCATGATGCCGAATCTAAACGGCATCGAGGCCGCCCGGCAAATCCGTCAACGCGGCCTGAAAACAGGCATTGTCTTCCTGAGCATGCATGCCAACGCCAGTTACGCCGTGCGCGCCCTGCACAGCGGCGCGCTGGGGTACGTCATCAAGGACGCCGATTTTTCCGAGATTCTCCAGGCAATCTACAACGCCGCCGAGGGCAAGCGCTATCTGAGCACCGAAATCGCCGATGAAGTCCTCGAATTGCTGCTCTCCAATAACGGCGACAAAGCCGGCTCGCTGGACATCCTCAGCCCGCGCGAACGCGAAATTCTACAACTGATCGCCGAAGGCAACACCAACGCCGCCATCGCCAAAAAACTCACCCTCAGCGTGCGCACCGTAGAGGCCCACCGGGCGCGCATCATGGCCAAACTGCGCCTCAATTCACAGGCCGAACTGGTGCGCTTTGCCATCCAGCAAGGACTCATCGAAGCCTGATTCCGTAGTTCCCGCAGCCAAAAAATAAGGGCTAGCCGAAGTCACACCAGAGAGCCTTCCCGCTTGTCGCTGTAGAGGAGGATTGCGTATGATTGAAAAAACAAGCGCATGGAGAACAGCCAATGAGCCAAAAAGCCCGCATTCTGGTCATTGACGATGAGGCCATTGTCCGCCTGACGGTCGAAAGCCTGCTGGCCGACCGCAACGTCGAACTCATCTTCGCCGAAAACGGCCGCCAAGGGCTGGAACTCGCCCGCCAGTCCCTGCCCGATGCCATCCTGCTCGACATCATGATGCCCGATATGGATGGTTACGAAGTCTGCCGCCGAATTCGTGCAATCCCCGAATTGGCCGAGGTGCCCATCATCATCATCACCGCCCTCGACAGCCGCGCCTCGCGCCTGGCCGGCCTGGACGCCGGCGCCGACGACTTCCTCACCAAACCCTTCGACACCACCGAAATCCAAATCCGCGTCCAAAACATCCTGCGCCTCAACCGCTACCGCAGCCTGATCACCGAACGGGCGCGCTTTCTATGGATGGTCGAAAACTCGGAGGACGGCTACCTGATTCTCTCCGACCGCAATACCATCCAATATGCCAATCCACGCGCCCGCTTCTGGCTCCAACTGCCCGATGACTACACCAACATCGGCTTCCTCGATCAGGCGCGCCTGCATTACACCCTCGAACCGGCCGAAGGCTGGAACCGCTGGGAGGCCGACCCTCAGCCCGGCTACTTCGTCCAGCCCGAAACCAGCACCGCCCGCCCCTTCTGGCTGCTGGTCAGCGCCGTGGATACGCCTCTCGGCCAGGACAATCACCGCGTCGTACGGATGCAAGACATCACCGACAAAATGTCCATGGACCAAGACACGCGCAAATTCCACACCATCGTCGCCCACAAACTGCGCACCCCGGTTTCTCTGATTTACAGCAGCATGACCCTGTTGGCCGAAAAAATGGACGCCTTCGACGAACAGGAAATCCGCGAGATGGTCAAAGTGGCCTGGAAGAGCAGCGAACGGCTGGTCAACGATGTGCGCGCCATACTCGAATACCTCGACCTGCCGCTCTCCCTGCAAGGCGGTCCGCCGATGCCTCTGGAAGCGCTGCCCGCGCTGGTCAAAGAGATCGCCGAAAATCGCGGCATCGCCCACCTCTCGTTTTCACTGCCACAAGACCTCCTCCACCGGCAGATTGCCCTGCCGATCAACGCCATGGAATTAATTCTCCATGAATTGCTCGACAACGCCCACAAATTCCATCCGCAACAAGATCCGCACATCGAGATCACCGTCAGTCTGCTCGAAGGCAACCGCATTCGCCTGAACCTGTGCGACGACGGCCTGACCCTGACCGCCCAGCAACTGCACTGGGCTCTGATGCCCTATTTCCAGGGCGAGAAACACTTCACCGGCGAAGCGCCCGGCATGGGCCTGGGGTTGCCGACCGTCGCCTCATTGGTCTGGCAGGTCGGGGGGCAGATTCGGCTGGCAAACCGCGAACCCCGACCGGGCGTCCAGGTCGAACTGACCCTGCCGCTCACGAAGCAGGAAAACAACCACCCATGAACGACAAACCCTGTATTCTGATCGTGGATGACGAACCCATCATCCAGCAAACCCTGGCAGCCTTGCTTCCTTTAGAAACCTATGAAGTCCATCACGCCAGAGATGGAGCCGAGGGCCTGGCCAAAGCCATCGCCCTTCAACCAGACGCCATCCTGCTGGACATCATGTTGCCCCGCGTGGATGGGTTGGCCGTCTGCCGTCGGTTGCGCGAACACCCGCTTCTGGCCGAAGTGCCGATCCTGATGATCACCTCGCTGGACGATCGCGCCACCCGTCTGGCCGGCCTGGAAGCCGGCGCCGACGACTTCCTCACCAAACCGTTCGATACCCTCGAACTGCTTGCCCGTCTCAAAACCATCACCCGCCTCAACCGCTACCGCCGCCTGATCGAACAGCGCGACCGGCTGGCGCGCATGAACGAAGAACTGCGCGCCGCCTACCAACAAACGATCGAGGGTTGGTCCCAAGCCCTTGACCTGCGCGATCATGAGACGGTCGGCCACACGCGGCGGGTCACCGAAATGACCGTCCGCCTGGCCCGCCTGGCGGGAGTAGAGGAAGACTCGATCGAACATATCCGCCGCGGCGCGATTCTGCACGACATCGGCAAAATGGGCATTCCCGATTCGATCCTTCACAAAACCGGCCCGCTGACCGAAGAAGAATGGAAAATCATGCGCCAGCATCCGGTCTATGCCTATGAATGGCTTTCTCACATTGATTATCTGCGTCCGGCCCTCGACATCCCCTACTGCCATCACGAGCATTGGGACGGCAGCGGCTATCCGCGCGGCCTCAAGGGCGAACAAATTCCACTGGCCGCCCGGCTGTTTACCCTCGCGGATGTGTGGGATGCCCTGCGCTCCGACCGCCCCTATCGCCATACCATGCCCGAACGGGACACCCTGATCTACATCGAAACACAAAAAGGCCTGCTGTTCGACCCAGAACTGACCAAAATCTTCATCAAAAATATTCGCCAGATCATCTAGGCAAAGGGCCGCAAGAAGCGACATCATTGGCAGCCTGCCGACCGCAGCGAAAGTTCGAATCGCCTCAACAACAGGATGGTGATCAACCCAAGAGAAAAGATATGAATCAAAAGATCAAACGTCTGCCCTATATCTATGCAGCCTGGGGATTGCTGGCAGGCCTGGCCGCGCCCCTCATAGGAACGCTCAGCGAGATGTCCGGGTTGCATCTGGATCGCGTCTCTCTTCTCGCCGCCCACTTAAACCAGCCTCTATTGTGGATGATCGATCTGATTCCTCTCTTATGTGGAATGCTGGCGGCCATGTTGGGACAACAAAAGAGGACCGCCCTGGAGGCAGCCCAGACTCTAAAGCGCTGGGAGAGCATGTTCGACGCCTTCTCCGACGCCGCCTTTCTCATCGAAGATCGGTCAGAAATCATCTTGCATTGTAACGCCGCCGGCGCGCAAATGCTGGGAACCTCCCGTTCTGAGATCATCGGTGTTCCTCTCTCTATCCTGTTGAACGAGAACAAAGCAAGCCCCGAAGCGACCCGTCTCCCCTCTGGAGGAGAATTCTTCTGGCAGGGACGCATCTTCGATTTTTCTCGTTACCCGCTCGACCTGCTGGAGGACAAGCCTTGTAGCCTGGTCATTCTGCATGATGTCACCGGCCACAAGGAAAGCGAGGCCAAAGTTCTCAAACAAAAACAGTATTTTGAAACCCTCGTAAACAACAGCCCAACCGCCATTGTCGTCCTCGATAATGACGGCAAGATTATCTCGATCAACCCGGCTTTCGAGCGCCTTTTTGGATACACGCAAGAAGAAACCCTCGGAGCGCGTCTCGACACGATGATTACCGCCTTCGACACAGCCAACGAAGCGGCTGCCTACACCCGTCAGGCCCTCGACAAGCCACTTCACGCCCTGGGCAAACGCCGCCGCAAAGACGGCGAACTGGTGGACGTGGAAATCCTGGCGGCCCCCGTTTTCGTTGACCAGCAAAAGATCGGCGCCTTGGGCATCTATCACGACATCACCGAACTCAACCGCGCCCGCCAAGCAGCCGAAGAAGCCAGCCTGGCCAAAAGCGAATTCCTGGCCAATATGAGCCACGAAATTCGCACCCCCATGAACGGCGTCATCGGCATGCTCGAACTGGTCCTCGATACCCCCCTCACTCCCCTCCAAACCGATTATCTACAAACTGCCCTGCAAAGCGCCGAGGCCTTACTCTCCCTGCTGAACGACATCCTCGATTTTTCCAAAATTGAAGCCGGCCGCCTGGAAATCGAAGAAATCCATTTCGACCTTCGCACCCTGGTCGAAGATGTCGCCTATACGCTTGCCAAACGCGCCCAGGATAAGGGTCTCGAAATGGCCTGCTTAGTGCAGTCCGATCTGACCTCTGAACTACTCGGCGACCCCGCCCGCCTGCGTCAAATTCTGGTCAACCTGATCGGCAATGCCATCAAATTCACCCACCAAGGCGAAATCGTCGTCCGCGCCGAAAAAATAGCCGAAACACACAAAAACGCCACCATCCGTTTCTCGGTTCAGGACACCGGCATCGGCATTCCTCCCGATCGTCAGGAAGCCATTTTTGACCGTTTCACCCAAGCCGATGGCTCGACAGCCCGCAAATACGGCGGCACCGGCCTGGGGCTGGCAATTTGCAAACAACTGGTCGAGACGATGGGCGGCAAAATCGGCGTGGAAAGCAGCGTCGGTATTGGCAGCACTTTCTGGTTCGAGATCCCCTTCAAAAAAGCCAGCAGCAAAAAACAGGATACCGCTCCCCTCTTCCGCAAGCCGAACCGTCTGACCGAAGCGCGCATCCTGATCGTGGACGACAACCAGACGAACCGCATGATCCTGCTCAAGAACGTCGAGGCGCTGGGCTGCCGCGCCGAGGGAGTCAATAGCGGAGCCAAAGCGCTCGAAAGTCTGCGCACCGCCTATCGCAACGGCGACCCCTACCACATCGTCCTGCTGGATATGCAAATGCCGGGCATGGACGGCGAACAGACTGCCCGAGCCATCAAAAGCGATCCGGCGACCAAAAACGTCAAAATTATCATCCTCACCTCGATGGGAACGCGCGGCGACCTAGACCGCCTGCAGGCGCTCGGCTGTTCCGGCTACCTGATCAAACCCGTTAAACAGCAATTGCTCTTCGATGCGGTCGTCGCCGTCTTGAGCGAAACAGAACAGGGTCGGATGATCACCCGCCAAACCTTGGCCGAACGGCGCAAGACCGGTCAGCGTCTCCTCTTGGCTGAAGACAATCCCATCAACCAAAAACTGGCCGTGGCGCTTCTCCAACGGGCCGGCTACCGGGTCGACGCCGTAGAAAACGGACTGCAAGCCTTTGAGAAAGCACAAACCCGCCAGTATCCGCTCATCCTCATGGATGTACAAATGCCGGAGATGGACGGCTTCGAAGCCACTCGCAGAATCCGCGAATGGGAAGCCGCCAACGGTGGACACGTCATCATCATTGCAATGACTGCCCATGCCATGCAAGGAGACCGCGAACGCTGTCTGCAAGCCGGCATGGACGATTATGTATCCAAACCGCTGCAACAAAAAGTCCTCTTCAGCGCTCTTGACCGCTGGCTGGCCCAAACAGAAAACGGGACAGAAAAAAAAGCACAGGCGACAAAACAAGATTACTCCGCTCCATTTTCTACCCCTCTGTTAGAGGACGGCCTCTTCGGAGAAAGTGAGCCGCCGCCCTCCGAGGCCCGCTCCACCCCTTCTCCCGACCTCCACGACGAAGTCCCATCCCACGCTCCGCCCGTGGACCTGGAAGCCGTTTTGCCGCTCCTCGGCAACGACAAGAAACTGATGACCGAAATCTTCAGCGAATACCGCAGTCATTTACCCGACCGTTGGCAGGAAATGCAAACCGCTCTGGCCGCCGGCGACGCCGAAGCCCTCTGCCGATCTGCCCACAACCTCAAAGGGATTTCACTCAACTTGTGCGCCCAGCCGGTCGGACACCTGGCAGCGCGCATCGAAGAACTGGGCAAACAGGCGCGCCTAGAAGAAATTCCTGCCCTCCTAAAACACTTGAAACAAGAGATAGACCGGACAGAAGAATTCATCACGACCCACATTCTTCAGGAGAAATTCCCATGAACACCATCCTTATCATCGATGACGAGACCACCTATCACGCGCTGATTAAGAACGTCCTTGAGGCCCCCGACCGCCAATTTTATTTTGCCTCCAATGGGGAACAGGGCCTCTCGCTAGCCCGTCAGCACCGGCCCTCTCTGATCATCACCGATGTAATGATGCCCGACCTGAATGGCTACGAGGTGACCCGCGCCCTGCGACGCGACCCGGCCTTTGCCGCAACCCCCGTGCTGGTCCTCACGGCTCAATCTGGCCTGCAAGACAAAATCAAATCTTTCGAGGCGGGGGCAGACGACCACATCACCAAACCCTTCAACGCCGAGGAACTCGTGGCCCGAGTCGGCGCTCTCTTACGGCGAGCAGAAGCCCTTCAATCACAGCGGCTCGAATCGGCCTCTGCCCAACAGGGCCATATGATTGCCGTCCACAGCCTGCGTGGCGGAACCGGCTGCTCCACCCTGGCCATCAACCTGGGAATCGGCCTCTTTTCCCTCTGGAAAGATCCGACCATCCTCCTCGACCTGACCATGACCGCCGGACAAGTCGCCCTCATGCTCAACATGACCCTCCGCCGCACCTGGCTGGACATTGCCGGCTGTTCCGCCGCCGACCTCGACGAAGCGCTCCTGGCCTCGATTATCGGCCATCACGAAAGCGGACTGCATTTCATTGCCGCGCCGACCTTCCCCTCCGAGGCCGAAATCCTGAACAGCGACACCCTCGAAGCGGCGATGAAACTCATCAAGGCAAACTACGGGTACATCGTCGCCGACCTGCCGCACGATTTCAGCGAGCCGGCCCTGAGAGCGCTCGACCTAGCCGATCAGATTCTCGTGGTGGCCTCCCCCGACATGGCATCGGTGCGCGCCGTGGCAGCCGCGATGGACACCTATGAGAAACTCGGCTATCCTCGCGACCGAATCAAATTCATCCTCAATGCCCCTTTTCCTCATTCGGGGCTGACCAGAGAAAAAATCGAGACCGCCCTCGGCCTGACCACGACCATGACCATCCCCTACGCACAGGACGTCTTTGTGGACGCCATCAACATGGGCAGGCCCATTTTGCACGACCAACCCGAACTGCCCATTGCCGCCCTTCTGGAGGACTTTGCCTTCTCTATGAGCAAAGATATCCACAAAAAGACGAAGCCCGAAAATCCCAGCGAGGCATGGAAACGCGTCTACAGGCGCTATCAGGAAAGAAAAAGGTGACTCCCCCGGCCGCAAGCCGGGATTTTTGATCCATGAATTCAGAAAACGCGCCCGGGTAAGTAGAAACCCCAGTTCAAACCGCGATTTTTTGCCCCTTCCAATGCGCAGTTCCTCCTTTCACAGTTAAGGGTTTCATCCCTTCCCAATCCCCAACTTTTGCCAATTTCCTAGAACACGCCTTCCATATATCTTTGCAGCATGATAAAGAATTGGAAGGCTTTCCTTGTCTTTGCGGGCCTGGTCCTGGCAGCGACATTCGTGAATGCTCAGGAAATTCACGCCGCCGCGTTGATCCCCCCGCCGCAATCAGAGAGACAAGAGCAGAATCTGCCGACCAGCACCCCGATTCCTCCCGCCGCCGCCACCCCCTTCCCGGACCTGGAAACCTTTGCCGCTCAGGTGCGCGCCGAAGGCAAAGGAGGACTGTGGGCTGACCAATATTTTGCTTACCGCTTCTACGAGGCCCCCTGGGGAGAAGTGCCCGAGGCCGGACACACCGCCGCCTACGCCACTTATGACGGCTATCGTGCTTTCTTTATCCACAATTATCTCGGCGGCAGCCGTCTGTACAATGTCCCGGCAGGGACACGCGTGGCGGTCATCTGGCCCACCCGCATCGAGTGGTTCGTCATCGACGGCATCTACCGCTTTGTCGGCGCGACCGACGGCACCCGTTGCGGCTACCAGGAACCCTTTTCCCCCTGGCAAGGCGGCAGCCAAATCTACAGCGCGTACGACATCATCCGCACCTATTACAGCCGCCCCTTCGCCATTCAGACCAGTCTGTGCAGCAACGGCCAGGCCGGATTTCAGATTCTGACCGGCGCGCCTATCTCGCCCTAAGCGGTTCTCTCCCCCCGCAGCCGGAAAAACGCCATCCGTCACCCCGGCCACTCGATAGACAATCCCGTAAAGACCAGCGGCCCGGTTTTCCGGTATAATCGGGGCATGTCCCCTTCCGGCTCTTCCCCTGTCAAGACGATCCTGACGGTCATCCTGGTCTTGGCCCTGGCGATCGGAATCTGGATGGCCATGAATTGGTTCAATCAATCCATG
>CALGPL010000052.1 GCA_937960595.1 uncultured Anaerolineales bacterium
AGTTAAGCACGGGCAGGATGAAGTTCCCGCCGCCGACGCCGAGCAGTCCGCCGAGAAATCCCGCCGCCGCCCCCACGCCTGCTCCCGCTGCCGCTTCCACTGTATGGCTAAGAGGTTTCTCTCGCGCTCTCACTTTGGCGAACAACATCATGAATCCTGCAAAGACAAGGAAGGCGGAGAACATACCAAGCAGGATGGTTTTATCCACATAGGGCGTGAGGCGCGCACCGATGGGCGAAAGGATGACGGCGGCAATCAGCACGGGCAGTCCCACCCGCCAGTTGACGAGTTTTCCGCGCCAGTAGTTGATGGCGGCAAACATCAGGCTGACCACGTTCAACAGCAGCGCGGCGGGGGTGGCTTCTGTCAGCGGCACGCCAAGATAATAGAAGAGCGGCACGAACAGGAATGCCGCACCCAGTCCCGCCATGGCCATCAGGCCCGAAAAGGTGAAGACCAAAGCGGCGCTGACGAGGTAGAGAGTCATAGGAACCTCGAAGACTTCCGAAGTCTTCGAGACTTCGGAAGTCTTCGAGACTTCGGAAGTCTCTTGCCATTAACCGTTCTTCGCCTGCAAGGTCTTGCGCACCTTGCCGGGCATCATTTCGGGAATCAGATTGGGGTAACCGCCTGGCATGATACGCGCATTGTCGAAGCCTTGGGCGCGCAGGTAGGCAAGGGCAACATTGCCACGGTCGCCGCCGGAGCAGAACGTAACGACCAGTTTGTCGCGCGGGATTTCGTTCAGGCGGGCAGGCAGTTCGTTAATCGGGATTTCCAGCGCGAAGGGGAAGCGCAAAAATTCCAACTCGGCGGGGGCGCGCACGTCCAGCAGGACGGCTTCGCCCTTTGCCCACTTCTCGAAGAACACGGGCGGGTCAATCTTGTGCTGACCGGTGCTCCAAAATTCGAAGTCGAGTCCGCTCAGCCATTGGGAAAAAGTATCGTTCGACATCTTAGCCTCCAAAAAAAATGTTTTTGTAGGACAGGCTTTCCAGCCTGTCTTCCTGCGGGTTTTCCGGCCTGTCTTCCTGCGGGTTTTCCGGCCTGTCTTCCTGCAGGTTTTTCCAGCCTGTCTTCCTGCGGGTTCTTCGGCCTGTCTTCCTGCAGGTTTTTCCAGCCTGTCCTACCTGCGGTTTTTTCGGCCTGTCTTCCTGCGGGTTTTCCGGCCTGTCTTCCGCAGCGGTTCCGCCCACTTTGACAGCCTAGAATGGACAGCCTAGAATGGACAGCCTAGAAAGGCTGTCCTACTTGAGCAGGCTCAGTGCGTGTGATTCAGATGCTCGCGTATCGCCTGCTCGATTTTCGGCGCGCCGCGAAAGCCGACCATCACCACCTGCTCGTTGATCACCAGCGCCGGGATGGTCATCAGGTTATACGCCAGGACGCTTTGCGGATCGTGGACGTATTCCACCTCCACATCCAGGCCTTCGCGGGCGACGAAGCGGGTGACGACGTTGTACATATTGCGGCAGGCGCCGCAGTTCGCGCCGAGGACTTTGATGATGGGTTTCTTGCTCAATGCAGGCGCTCCGCATGGTCAATCAATTCGCCGCGGGCGGCAGCCAGGGCGGCCGCCTCGATGTTGGCGACGTCGGTGACGATGGGACGGATGCCGGCCTGCTTCATGCTTTCGTAGGCCCCGGCGCCCATGCCGCGCGTCAGCAGGATTTGGCAGTCGGCGATGGCGGCGGCCATGCGGGCGTGACGGTTCTGCGCGGCCGGGTCGAAGCCGTGACCGCGCGGGTCTTCGCCGTGCGGCTCCTCGTGCGGCTCGCCGGCGAACTGGGCGTGGCCCATTTTGTCGCGCTGTTCGCGGGCGAGGATTTTTCCGCCCTCGATGGTCAGGATGATGTAGAAGGGGGCGCGGCCAAAGTGCTGACTGATGGTCACGCCGTCATCGGAAACGGCAGCGATTTTCATGGCTCATCCTTTCTGGGCCAGTTTAGTGTAATCGGCGCCGAGCGGGGCGCTGAGTTCAACCGCCGCCTCGATGAAGAGGCTCTTGACCGGCTGCAGGGCGCTTTCGCGTTCCTGTACCAGCGGGTGGCTGAAGAAGCGGTCGCGCAGGGCGTAGAAGGCTTGCACCTCGTCGCGGGCGATTTGCTCGCCCTTCTGCTGACGGGCGATGAGCGCCTCATAAGTGGCGTACAACTCTTTTTCGAGCGCGGCAGCCTCGGGGTCGGCTGCGACCCGCTGCTCGACCTCGAGGTAGGCCTGCGTAGCCGGGTTGGCGCGCAGGGCCTGGCCCAGGGCGCGGGCGGCCTGTTCGATTTCGGGGGAAAGGGTGGTCATCTTGGTCTCCTATCCACAGCAACTGCGCTTGGCATTGGCGGCGAAATCCACGCCGGCCTCGCGGCTGATGAGTTCATCTACGGCCAGGAAGGCCTCGCGCACGGCGGCCTCGGCCCGACGGTAGGCCTGCACAACGGGCAGGGATTCGATTTCGGCTTCGAGCCGCTCCATCTCGGCCGCGTTTTGCACTACGTCCCGACCCCATTGCATGGCCGACTGGCAGGCGCGCATTTTTTTGGAAAGTTGCTGCACCTGCGGGTCGGCGTTGACGGCATTGAGCGCATCCAGGAAGGCAACGTATTCGGGTAACTGCTTGAGCAGTTCGCCCAAGGCGCGGGCGGCCTGGAAAGGATCGGTTGTTGAAATATTAAGGGTTTCTACAGGTTGAGATTTCATAAATTTATTCTCCAAAAATTTGAGAAGCACGTGCCGCATTCACGCGGCAGGCGGGCATGATCAGCAGGTCATAGGGGTTGACGCTGACGCCATCTACCAGGATGCCGGGCGAGGCGCGGAAATCGTAGCGCGCCGCCAGTTCTTGTCCTTCGGGCGAGTCGAGCGCCACCTGCCGAAAGGGGAGGCCGCGTTCCTGGAGATAGGCGAGGATTTTCTTGCTGCGGCGGCAACGCGGCGCAGGCAGGATGATGATTTCTTTTCCTGCGGGGGGAACGCGGCTCATCTTCACTCTTTCAGCGAACGCAATGCAAACACCAGGCAGACGTCGTGGACCTCGGTCATGCCGGCCTGCTCGCAGAGTTCCACCGCCCGGTCGGACCACGCCCCGGGCGGCATCCACACCGTCTGGACCCCGAGGCGGGCCGCCGTTTCGACGGTTTTTTCCGTCACCGCCGGCGGGACGACTGCCACGACCACGTCAGGTTTTTCGGGCAGGGCCTCCAGCGACGGGTAGCAGGGATGACCGTCCACCTGGTCGTATTTGGGGTTGACGGGGATCGCTGTGTAACCCTTCGCCAGCAGGGTCTCGAAGATTTCGTGGCCGTATTTGGCCGGGTCTTGCGAGACGCCCACCACGGCGAAGGTGCGATTATTGCGCAGGATGTCAGTCACCAGGCTCATGCAGCCTCCTGTACCATTTGTTTGACAGCGGTTTTACGCTGGCGGCGAAATTCCACTCCCCAATCCGTCAGGGTGTAATCGGGCATTTGCGGGAAGCCGATGTCAAAGGGCGTTGGGTAGGCGGCGGTTTTGGCTGTGCCGCGCATGCCTTCCAGGATTTCGGCGGTCATCGTTGCCGGGAAGGAGACGGTCAGTTCGTCATCCTGCGCCAGGCCGGTCTTGCGGTCTCCAAAGCAGGGGATGGCAACGGAAATGTCCTGTTTGTTATAGGTATCTGCCAGGGTGTCGGCGCACAAACTGTATTCGCCGCCGGTGGTGAAGCCCACCCGCCCGCCGCGTTTCCACAGGTAGGCCTGGACGATGCGCATCACCTGGGCGGTATTGCCATAGGCGACAATGACATCCGGCTCGAAGGTTAATTGGTGGAGCGGGGCGGAGGCAATGGCTTTGATCTTGCCGGGCGGGATGCGCGGCACCAGGTCGGTGAAGCGTTTGGCCGATTCCAGGTCGGCGTGCAGCATGGCGGCGATCTTGCCGCTGCGCATGTTCTCCGGCGGCTCCATGAAACCGACTGCCACCGCGCCGATGATGCAAGCCATGTCCTCCAGCGTGAAGTACATGGCGCGCCCGTAATAGCGGGTCAGGGCGGTGATCTGGCAGACGTTCATCGGGTGCGCCGGTCGGCTGACGCCGTTTGGCCTTTCGTCTAGCGTGTCGTAGAATTTGACTCCGAATGGCAGTGTGCGCGGGCGCAGAGATGCCATCAGTTCGTCGTATAGTTCTTTGTACATCAAGGTCTCCATTGTGTTCCAATGAGGGCAGCATGCAAGCCCTGTGCGATGTGTTGTATCTGGCTCATCGTTTGCTCACCTTGGGGAAGGTGAGCGCCTGCGCGGAACAAGGGTCGACTCGGCCGCTGCCATTGTCCCATGTATAGGGCTGGGCAAACACGGCGAAGGTGCGGTTGTTACGCAGGATATCGGTGACCAGACTCGTTGTGGCCTGTCCTTTCACCGAATCGGCAAGTCTGTGAGCCGAATGGGTTCCGGCAGGGCGCTGTACTTGACACGCAGTTCTCTGACCAGGGCGACGACTTCTTCCTTCTTCGGGAAGGTGATGGCATCGGATGGGCAGGTTTTCGTGCAGCCCACGCAGTACACCACGCAGTTGTTGGGCAGGGCCACAATCGGGCGGCCCAGCGTGTCATCCCAGTCGAAAACATTTCCAGGGCAGTCGTCCACGCAGGCGCGGCAGCCGCTGCACAGGTCTTCGTTGATGGTGGGATACCAGGGAATTTCATGCCTGGGGATGCCTTGCCACATTTTCACTTCTGGCATGGTGACCCTCCTCAGTCGCCCATCTCGGCCAGGGTTTCGCTCACTTTCTGGATGGCCGCCTCGGTCTCCATATTGCGCAGGTCGAGCGCGGTGACCTGAGCGTCGAAGTCGGCGCCGACAGCAGACAAGGCGTCCTTGTACATTTTGCGCTGCATGCGCGGGTCGCAGCCGCCGACCAGGTACTTTTGGCCGGGCTTGGCAAAGTTCTTCCAGAAGCGCTCGCCGTCATCCACGCACAGTTGCGGGTGGACGATGGCAAACTCCACATCCATTTCATTGCGGACGCGGTTGACCAGTTGCCACAGGTTCAGCGACTGGAAGCCCGGGCATTCGCCGGTGCAGTAGCACATGACGAAGACGGGTTTGGTGGGGTTGCTTTCGTTGTTGTTCATTGGTGTTTTTTCTCCTATGAAAAGTTTTTTGATATTGCAGGCTTCGAGGTGGGGCAAGTCTATAGACTTGCCCCACGGACGCTTACCAGATGCGGATGCCGAAGAAAGCGGTGATGAACTTGACCGCCACATACAGGAAATACAGGCCGAAGATGAGTTTGAGCGTGGCGGGCTTGATGCGCTTGATGATCGCCGCGCCAATCTGCGCGCCGATGATCGTGCCGGCCGCCAGCAGCAGACCGGTGGGCAGGTCTACAAAACCCTGCGCCAGTTTGATGCCGCCGCCGACTGCCGCCAGCGGAATCATGGTCGCCAGCGAGGTGCCCATGGTGATGTACACTGGCGCCCCGAACATGTAAATCAATCCCGGCACCAGGGCGTAGCCGCCGCCGACTCCGGCCAGGCCGGTGGCGATGCCGACGACGAAGCCGAAGACGCCCATCCCCCAGCCGGAACCGGTGATGACGTTCCCTTCGCGCTTGGGCATGGATTGCTGAATCACGCCCTCATAGATCATGCGGATGGCCGGCCAGAGGAAGATGAGGCCGAGAATCAGGCCGAGCAACGCAGTGTGGGCCGAGAGCAGGGTGAACAGCCACGAGCCGAGCAGGACGCCGAGGATGCCGCCGCCGCCCAGCCACCAGAAGGCGCGCTTGTCCACGTTGCGGCGCACCAGATGGCCGTAGGCGCCGGAGATCGCAGTGAAAACCACCGCGAAGAGTGTCGTTCCCACGGCGATCTGCGCCGGATAGCCCATCCAGAAGTGGATGATGGGGAGCATCACGCTGCAGCCGCCGGTGCCAATCAGCCCGCCGAGCAGGCCGGCCAGGAAGCCGACCACGCTCAGGACGAGACCTTTGACAAAGGTCATCGGCGAAACGCCCTCCGCCGCGCCGGTCTGGCTGGCCAGCGCCCAAGCCGCCAGCGCTACGATGACGAGTAGCAGCACGGCCGTGGGAATTTGTCCCTTCCACCAGGGAGCGGGTTTGTTTTCTGTTGTCATGTTACATCTCCATTCGTGAGAAAGAAGAAAAGGTAAAATCAGGAGAGAGGATCCGAATAACAACGACAAACCGCAGGCGGCGGACGCGGTTCCCAGGGAGCGCACGCGCCCATGCAAAGACAGCCATTCTGGGGGCGGCGACAAGGTGTCATGCTCTCCTCCTTGCCATTAACGAATCATGCCGCGAATAATGAGGTCCACGGCTTCGTCCTCGTCCAAGCCGCGCGCCAGGAGTGTCTCCAGTTCCTTGCGATTGACGCTGCCAATGGCCGCCTCGTGCGTCACCTGGGCATGGTCGTCGCGCACGATGACCAGCGGCGTGTTGCGCGCCTCGGCGGAACCGCGCACGATCTCGGTGCAGTCCATGGGGCCGCGCGCTCCGGGGGCGTTGCCTTCCATCGTGGTAAAGACCTGGCTGATAGCCTGATCGCGCACGGCGACGCGCGT
>CALGPL010000053.1 GCA_937960595.1 uncultured Anaerolineales bacterium
TCGATCAGGCTGGCGGAGCCGCAGGAGTGGCCCTGGGAGTCGGTCAGTTCGCGTTCGAGGCTGGGGCGCTGGAGGAAGGGAGTCAGTTCCAGCCCGACGCGGACGCGGCGGCCGTCAGGATAGGGTTCGGCGCGCAGGTCGAGCAGGCGAACCGACTCGGGCGGGAAGCGTTCGACGTTGGGGTCGAGGAAGAAGGCGTCCATGGGGGTATTATAAACGATGGGGGAGGGGGAGCGGAGGATGGGGCCTGGGCGGGAAAGAAAACCTCGGCGGGTCTCAAACCTGCCGAGGTTTTTCTATTCTTTGCGGGTCGAGTTTATCTATCCGTTCTTCTTTTGGAAATCCTGCATGAACTGAACCAGGGCTTGGACGGCCTCGATAGAAACGGCGTTGTAGAGCGAGGCGCGCATGCCGCCGACCGAGCGGTGACCCTTGAGGCCGATCAGGCCGGCCTTTTTGGCCTCGGCAGCGAATTGGTCTTCGAGTTCGGGGGTGGGCAGGCGGAAGGTCACATTCATGCGCGAGCGGTCGGCCTTGGCGTGGCCGCTGTAGAAGCCGCCGCTCTCGTCAATGGCTTGATAGACCATGTCGGCCTTGGTTTGGTTGCGTTTTTCGATGGCTGCCAGGCCGCCCAGCCCTTTGGCCCATTTGAGCACCAGGCCGACGATGTAGACCGACCAGCAGGGCGGGGTGTTGAGCAGGGAATTTTCCTCGGCCAGGGCGCGGTAATCGAGCAAGTTGGGCAGGTTGGCGGGGACGCGCTCCAGCAGGTCTTCGCGGATGATGCAGACCACCACGCCCGCCGGACCGGCGTTCTTTTGCGCGCCGGCGTAGATCATGGCGTACTTGGAGACGTCGATGGGGCGGCTGATGAAGTCCGACGAGGCGTCGCAGATGAGCGGCACGCCGGCCGGCGGCTGCGGCTCGCTGAAGTATTCCACGCCGTGGATGGTCTCGTTGGAGGTGAAGTGCAGGTAAGCAGCCTGCGGGTCGAGGGTCAGTTCCGACTGGGCCGGCAGGCGGGTGAAATTTTCGGCTTCCAGGTTGGCGGCGGCTTTGGCCGTGCCGAGTTTCTGGGCTTCTTTGAAGGCTTTCTTGCTCCACGTGCCGGTGACAATGTAATCGGCCGAGGCGCCCGCCGGGCGGAAATTCATCGGCACCATGGCGAACATCAGGCTGGCGCCGCCCTGCAGGAACAGGATTTTGTAGTTGGCCGGAATGCCCATCAGGTCGCGCAGGTCGGCCTGGGCTTCGTTGATGATGGCTTCGAATTCCTTCGAGCGGTGGCTGATTTCCATGACCGACATACCGGTGCCTTTGTAATCGAGCAGTTCTGCTTGGGCCTGCTCGAGCACTTCCAGCGGCAGGGCGGCCGGGCCGGGGTTGAAATTGAAGACGCGTTTGGCTTGAGTCATGTTTCTGGGCTCCTCTTCTGGATGGTGAAAGTGGATGTTGAACTGTTTTGAGTCTCTCCCGCCGGGCGGAACACATCCCACCCCGCCCGCGCAGGCGGTTCGCGCCTCTTCATTTTCATGCAAACGGGCAGATTTTTCAAGTGGCATTCATCACAATATACATGGGTAGAAACTGACAGATTTCCGTTGACACCAGGAGGTTGGGTCGTTACAATGAAATTGTGAATGTGCCTGCATCCGTCACCTGGGACCAGCGGCTTTGAGGGCCGGGCGTCCCTTTTTTAATCTCACCATTCCTTGAGGAGGACACCCATGAAAATTCTCGTTTGCGACAAGACCGAAGCCGAGGCCATCGAGAAGATGCGCGCCGCCGGATTGACGGTGGATACCAACTTCGAAATCACCGCCGAGGAACTGCCCAACGTCCTGCCGAATTATGACGGCTGCGTGGTGCGCTCGCGGACCAAGATCCGCCAGCCGCTCATTGACCTTTGCCCCAACCTGAAGGTCATCGTGCGCGGCGGCGTCGGCCTGGACAACATCGATGCCGAGTACGCCCGCTCGAAGGGCATCACGGTGATGAACACGCCGCAGGCCTCCTCGGCGTCGGTGGCCGAATTGGCCATCGGTTACATGTTTGCCCTGGCGCGCTCGATCTACAAGGCCAGCGAGTCGATGAAGGCCGAGAAATGGGAGAAGAAGGCTTTCGAAGGCACCGAACTGGGCGGCAAGACCCTCGGTCTGATCGGCGTCGGCAACATTGGCCGAGAGACGGCCAAGCGCGCCCTGGCGCTGGGGATGAGAGTTGTTGCCTATGATCCCTATGTGACCGAAGTGCCGGGTGTCCAGATGGTCGGCCTGGATGAATTGCTGGCGCAGTCCGATTACATCAGCCTGCACCTGCCGAAGACGAAGGAATCGGCAGGCATGATCGGCAAGGCGCAGTTCGAGAAGATGAAGACCGGCGTGTACCTGGTCAACTGCGCCCGCGGCGGCATCGTGGACGAGGAGGCCCTCTACGAGGCGCTGACCAGCGGCAAGGTGGCCGGCGCGGCGCTGGATGTCTTCGCGGAGGAGCCGCCCACCGACTGGAAACTGGTCAAACTCGACAACGTCATCTGCTCCCCGCATATCGGCGCGGCGACGAAGGAGGCCCAGGCGCGCGTCGGGGCCGAAGTGGCCGAGAAGTTGATCGAGTTTGCCAAAAGCCATTAATCCCCCAGGCAGGAACGCCTCATGCGTTTCATTCGATGCAGAAATGAAAACTTACCAAGATATCGGCGTCCAAATCCCGCAGGTCTATTTGCCCAAAGCAGGTATTGACCTGACCAAGTGGGCCGTCATCGCCTGCGACCAGTTCACCTCTCAACCCGAATACTGGCAGGAGGTGGAAACGATCGTCGGCGATGCGCCCTCCACCTATCATCTCATCTTCCCCGAGGTTTACCTCGAAAAAGCCGGCGAAGAGGAGCGCATCCGTTCGATCCAGAGCACCATGCGCGCCTATCTGGAGGGGGACATCTTCCAACTGCACGAGGGCCTGATTCTGGTCGAGCGCACCGCCCTGGGCAAGACCCGCCATGGCTTGATGCTCTGCCTCGACCTAGAGCATTACGATTACACCAAAGGTTCGACCAGCCTGATTCGGGCGACCGAGGGGACGATCGTCGAGCGCCTGCCTCCGCGCATGAAGATTCGCACCGGCGCGGCGCTGGAATTGCCCCACATCCTGGTCTTGATTGACGATCCGGGGCGGACGGTGATCGAGCCGCTGGCGGCCCGCAAGGAGGCTCTGCAGAAACTCTACGACTTCGACCTGATGCTTGGCTCCGGTCATCTGCGCGGCTATGCGGTCGAGACGGGGCTTGAAACGCAGGTGATCTCTGCCCTGCGCGCCCTGGCGCAGCCGGAGGCGTTTGCCGCCAAGTACGGCGTCGGGCCGGAACAGCCTGTCTTGCTCTTTGCGATGGGCGACGGCAACCATTCCCTGGCGACGGCCAAAGCCGTCTGGGAGCGGATGAAGCCCCAGGTGGGCCTCGACCATCCGGCGCGATATGCGTTGGTCGAGATCGAAAACGTCCACGATGAGGGGCTGGAATTCGAGCCGATTCACCGCGTCCTGTTCGGTTTGAAGCGCGATCTGATGTCGGCGATGCGCGCTTCGCTGGAGGGCTGCACCTATATTCCGGTGCCGACGGCCGAGATGATGATTCGCCGTGTCGACGAGCAGCAAGGCCCGGCCCAGTTAGTCGGTCTGATCGGCGGCGGCGAGGGCAAGGCGTTCGGCGTGGTCGAGATTCCCCGCCCGACCTCCAACCTGCCGGTTGGGACGCTCCAGGCTTTTCTGGACGGCTTCATGAAGCAGGGCGGAGCAGACAAGATCGATTATGTCCATGGCGAGGAGGTCGTCTGTCAATTGGGCGGCCAGGCCGGCAACGCCGGTTTCTATGTGCCGGGCATGGCCAAATCTGACCTGTTCAAGACGGTCATCCTGGACGGCGCCCTGCCGCGCAAGACGTTCTCGATGGGAGAGGCCAAAGAGAAGCGCTTTTACATGGAGGCGCGCAAGATCGTGTAGGACAAAATGGATTTCGTCTGTGTAGAGCGAGAGGTCATCTCGCTCTACTTTTTTCCAGGGCGCGGGCGAAGTCTTCGGGATACGGGGCGGTGAAAGAATACGATTCCCCCTCGAATTCGAAGGCCAGAGAATAGGCGTGCAAAGCCGGGCGTTGCAGGGATTCGTGCGCGGCTGCGCCGTAGAGGACGTCCCCGAGGAGGGGAAATCCCAGCGCCGCGGCGTGGGCGCGGACCTGGTGCGTGCGTCCGCTGGCGGGACGCGCTTCCAGCAGGGCGTGGGCGGCGAAGCGCTCCAGGACGCGGAAGGTCGTCTCGCAGGGCTTGCCCCGCCGTGCATCCACCACCGTGCGGTGGCGGTGGCCGGCGTCGGGGCGCAGCGGATGGCGGGCGGTATGCTCCTGCCAGGGCGGCAGGCCGCAGACGAGGGCGTGATAGACCTTGCGCATGCCGCCTCTCTCGAACAGCAGGCTCAGGGTCCGGTGGGCGGCGGCGGTGCGGGCGAAGAGAATGACCCCGCTGGTGACTTTGTCCAGGCGATGGACGATCCACAGTTTGCCGTGTTCGGCCTGCAATTGCTCGAACAGGCTGACCTCGCCCGCTCCCCAGCCGCCGGGGACGGCCGCCAGGCCGGCCGGTTTGGCGACGACCAGGAGAAGGTCATCGGCGTAGAGGATGGAGGGGCTTGTTTCGACCGCTTTCACGGCAGGGAGAGTCATGGGCCTATTGTATCAAAAATGCGGGGCTGTCCGTTAGCGGACAGCCCCGGCGCGGCGCGTCGAAAAGCGCTCAGGTGACGGTCAGTTTTTCCTGCGGATATTTCTTGTAGCGTTTTTCTGCCACGATTCGCCGGATGCGGTCGACGCCTTGCCAGACTTCCTCGAAACTGAGGTAGAGCGGCGCCAGTCCGAGGCGCAGGTTATCGGGTTCGCGGAAATCGGGGATGACGTTCATTTCTTCGATGAGGGCGCGGTTGATGCGATAGCCCTCGGGATGACGGATGCTGATGTGCGAGCCGCGCCGTTCCTGGATGCGCGGCGAGCCGAGCCGGAAGCCGAGCGGCGCCAGGAAGACGCCGGTCAGGTGGATGAGGTATTCGCTGAGCAGCAGCGACTTGGCGCGCAGGGCCTCCATGCCGGCGTCCAGCAGCGGGTCGAGGGCAGCCTCCATCGTCAGCAGGGAGAGGGCGGGCTGGGAACCGCTCAGAAAGCGGGCGATGCCGGGGGCGGGCGTGTAGTCCAGGTCGAAGGCAAAAGGATTTTTTTGCGCCCACCAGCCCCAGATGGGCGAAACGACCTTTTCCTGCAAATCTCTGCGGACGTAGAGGAAGGCAGGTGAGCCGGGGCCGCCGTTCAAGTATTTGTAGGTGCAGCCAACGGCGAAGTCCACGTTGCAGGCGTCGAGGGCGATGGGGACCGCGCCGGCCGAGTGACTCAGATCCCAGAGGACCAGGGCGCCGCGTTTGTGGGCCAGTTCGGTGAGGGCGGCCATGTCGTACAGGTAGCCCGATTTGAAGGTCACGTGCGAGAGGGTCAGCAGGGCGGTGGATGGGTCAATGGCCGTTTCGAGGGCGTCCAGGTCGGGGGTAATTTCGCCGTCTTTGGAGCCGACGCGCACGATGGTGTGACGATCGCCCAGCAGGCGCGTCAGGCCCTGCAAGATGTACAGGTCGGACGGGAAGTTGAGGGTATCGGTGACGATTTTTGTGCGTTCGGGCCGGAGGGAGAGCGCCGCCCAGGCGAGTTTGAAGAGGTTGATGGAAACCGTGTCGCAAGCGACGACCTGCCCCGGCGCGGCGCCGATCAGACGGGCAATTTTGTCGCCGACGCGGCCGGGGGCATGCCACCAGTCTTTGTTGTAGCCGCGGATCAAGTCCTGTTCCCACTCGCTCATCAGACGCTGGAGGCGTTCCGCCGAGGCCCGCGTCGGGCGTCCAAGCGAGTTGCCGTCCAGGTAGATCAAGTCGGGGTCGGGGATGGCGAAGCGTTGACGGAAGGAGGCCAGCGGATCCTGGCGGTCCAGTTCCTGGGCGAAAGCGCGCGTGGTTTCAAAGTCCATAGTTTAATTATATACGCATTTGCCTGTTGTCGGGATGGGCCGGCATCTCCCTCCCTCTTGACGAGGGAGGGAGACGGCCTGATGCGACTCAGCGCGAGCCGGCCGGGGCGTAGAAACGGGCCAGCCAGATGCCCGGCGATTGCTCCTGGATGTAAGAGGCCGGGGTGAAGACGTGCACCCAGGTGTGGCCCGGGGCGAGCGGGAAGGGGTTGCCGTTCTCGTCGGTGAATTTCATCGGACGCGGCCGCCCGGTGGCCTGTTCGTAGTCGCCGGCCAGGGTGTTCCAGCGAATGCGGTACCTCTGGCCGTCGCGGAACAGGTAGGCATAGCCCTGGTTGCCGGCCTGCAGATTGATGTCAATGATGGTCGGTGACTGGACAATGTGCTCGGCAAAGACGAAGATGACGTTCTCGAAGAGCAGCGTCCGGCCGGTCAACCGGTCGGTGATGGGGGCGAATTCGTCGGGCCGGTCGGGGTGGTTGACGTAGCGTTCGTACGCGCCGGCCAGGGGATTGTAGACCCAGCGGGTCTGGTTCTGCCAGGACCAGAAGACGTCGACGCGCTGGGCGGATGCGCCGCCCTCGGGCGGAGTGTCATCGAAGGCGTTGCCGGAGTAGTTGATCGGTGTGTTTGGATCGCGGTTGTCCTCTGCCAGTTGGCGCATGGCGGTGATATCCAGCATGGCGCTGTTGATGTCGCTTTCGTCGCTGCCGTACTGGAGTCGGCAGCCGGGCAGTTGCGAGAGGACTTCCTGAGAGGCGCCGGCGTACACCAGGCACGAACCGGGGAAGTAGTCGCGGATGTAGCGGTAGGGCAGGCGGCCGGAACGCACCGGGCCGACTCCGCCGCCATCTTCACCGTCGCCCGGCATCTCGCTTTCCGTAGGAGTGGGGGTTTCGGTTTCGGTTTCGGAAGGCGGGCGCGGGATGTAGCCGGCATCCCAGGTCATGTCGACGCCCGAGGCGGTGATGACCGGCGTTCGGCCGGTGCCCGGGTCGGCGTCGCTGTCGGTGTTTTCGTACCCTCTGTTCGGTTCGGTGAAGATCAAACCGGACAACGCCTCGAATTCGATGACGTACTGTTGCCCTTCCTGAACATTGAAGCCATAGAAGCCGTTGATGTCGGTCGAAGTGCTTTGGAGAAGGTTGCCGTTCTGATCGTAGAGGTTGATGCACACGCCTTCGATGCCGTATTCCCAGGAGTCCTGAATGCCATCGCGGTTCTCGTCGAACCAGGCATAATTGGCCAGGACGGTCTCGCCGGGGACGAAGGGAGTCTCGTTGACGGGGCAATTGCCATGGCGTGGCGTCTGGCGTTCGGGCTCCTCACCGTAGAAGACGACCAGGAAGCGGGTGGTGCCTTCGCTGATGTAGATTTCGTAGACGATGGGCGCGAAGCCCGGCCCGGCCTGCGGACGGGCCGAAGGGGGGAAGTGGGTGATCGAAATCAGCACGGCCGGCAGTTGCAGGAGGGAGGGGTCTTCGACCGGAAGGCCGGTGAGCGGATTGATTCCGGCCGGGAAGTCCTCCAGGTCGGGGCCGTAGGAGGCCGGTCCCTGCTTGGGCTGCTGGGTGGGCGAGGGAACGAGAGTCGGCGTCGGGGTGGGCGTAGCCGTCGGTGTGGCCACAGGCGGGAGGTCGTTCGATTCGGGGACGTTTTCGTTCCACTGCTCGTATTCCTGGGGGGTCATCCAGCGCTGGTTGGCGCTGCCATCGGGCAGGATGTCGCAGGCCTGGCCGTCGGTCATCTCCCAGGATTGGCCGTCATGGGTCAGATTGCAGTGTCCTTCCAGGCAGGTCACACTCAGGCCATTGGAGCCGTAACCGACGCCCATGTAACTGCCGCGCACCGAGGCCACGCCGGAGGGCGTCTCGATTTCCAGGCTGCCGCCCCGCAGGATAACCCACACCTGGCCGATTTCGAGCCACAAGCGGGCAAAAGGATCGTTGCCGGGCTGTTCGAGGGCGGTGAGGGTGAAAAGGGTGTTCGGGCCGAGGTAGACCAGCGTGTTTTCGGGTCGGAGTTCCAGCCGGCCGCGGCTGTCTTCGCCGCTCCGCACCTGACCACCAGTCGCAATTTCGTGACCGGCCGCGGCCGGCTCGAAGGCCGCCTCGGCGCCGGCGCGGCTCTGGATATCGTTCTCGACCAGGGTCAGGACGGCGCTGCGGGCAGCCGGGACGGCGGTTCCGGTGCCACTTTTGCAGGCGACCAGAATCATCGTGAAAATAATGATGAATGAAAAAACGACCATTTTCTTATTCATCAGGAATCTCCTTCAGAGTCTGTTCCAGGCAAGGTGGATGCGCTGATAGGTCTCCTCCAGCGCTTCGGGGATGACTTTGATTTCGGCGGTCGTCAACATGAAATTGGCGTCTCCCGTCCAGCGGGGTACAACGTGCAGGTGGACGTGGCCGGCCACGCCTGCTCCTGCCGCTTCTCCGATGTTGGCGCCCAGGTTGAATCCATCCGGTTTGTAGACCTGCCGCAAGACGCGCATCGCATGGGTGGCCAGTTCGATCATTTCCTGACGCGTCTCGGCGCCGAGTTCTTCCAGCGTGGGGAGATGCTGACAGGCGACCACCAGCAGGTGGCCGCCAGTATACGGGTAACGGTTGAGGACGACAAAGGCATGCTGCCCCCGGACGACGATCAGCGACTGTGGGCCGTCGGGTTGTGATTGCAGTTCACAGAAGACACAGCCGCTTTGTGGTTTCTGGAGAAAAGACATGCGCCAGGGCGCAGAGATGCGTTTCACGGTTTCATTGTAGCAAAAAAAGCCTCCTTTGTCACTTACAATGAACTGATTTAACCTTTTCCAAAAGAGAGCATTGGGTAACTTAATTTCGGCCACAGATGAACACAGATAAACGCAGATTGGTTTGATAAACGTCACAGAATCTTTGATTTCGGCGAAGTATGTTGACTAATAGAGAAAC
>CALGPL010000054.1 GCA_937960595.1 uncultured Anaerolineales bacterium
AAAAAAAGGAATCATTATGCCAAGAATCACCATGCGCGAAGCGATTTCCCAGGCGCTCTGGGAAGAAATGGAACGAGACCCATCCGTCTTCATCCTCGGCGAAGAGGTGGGAGTCTGGGGCGGGACGTATGCCGTCACCAAAGGCTTCTACGACCACTTCGGGCCGGAGCGGGTCAAGGATACGCCCATCGCCGAGAACGCCATCCTGGGCGCGGCCATCGGCGCGGCGTTGGTCGGGCTGCGCCCGGTGGCCGAGTTGATGACCATCAACTTCGCTTTCTCGGCCATGGATTATGTCGTCAACCAGGCCCCCAAACTGCGCTACATGTTCGGCGGACAGTTCAAGGTTCCGCTGGTCATCCGCGCCGTCGGCGGGGGCGGGCGTCAACTCGGCGCCACCCACTCGCAGACGCCGGACGCCGTCTTCGCCCACTTCCCCGGCCTCAAGGTCGTCTCGCCCGGCACGCCGGAGGACGCCAAGGGCCTGCTGAAAACGGCCATCCGCTGCGATGACCCGGTGCTGTTCCTGGAACATGCCACCATGTACCAGGTGCGCGGCGAAGTGCCCGAGGGCGAGTATCTCCTCCCCATCGGTCAATCCAAGGTCCAGCGTCTGGGGCGGGACGTGACGGTGGTCACCTATGCCAAGGGGCTGGAACTCTCGCTCAAGGCCGCCGACGAACTCGCCAAAGAGGGTATCGAAGTCGAAATCGTGGACCTGCGCACGCTGCGCCCGCTCGACATGGCCCCGGTGCTGGAGTCGTTCCAGAAGACCAACCGCGCCGTCATCGTCGAGGAAGGCTGGCGTTCCTACGGGGTCGGGGCGGAGGTCGCCGCCCGCATCTACGAGGAGGCCTTCGACTACGCCGACGCGCCCATTCTGCGCGTTGCCCAGAAGGAAGTCCCGCTGCCCTACAATCGGACGCTCGAACAGGCCGCCCTGCCGCAGGTGCCGGACATCGTGGCGGCGGTCAAGGAGGTGTTGAAGTAATGGCCGAGACGATCAACATGCCCAAACTGGGCTTCGACATGGCCGAAGGCACGCTCGTCCGCTGGCTCAAGAAAGAGGGCGAGACGGTGGCTAAGGGCGATGTGCTGGCCGAAATCGAGACCGACAAGGCCACCGTAGAGGTGGAATCCTCGGCGGCGGGCGTGGTGCGCAAACTGCTGGTGGACGAGGGCGCGGTCGTGCCGGTCAACACGCCGATCGCGATTATCGGCGCGGCGGATGAGAAGATCTCAGTGGGTAGTGAACAGTTATCAGTGAGTAGTGATAGTGAACAGTTGTCAGTCGTCGGCGAAAAAACTGCGCCGGCGCCGGCCGGTGACGTCCAATCGTCAATCGTCAATCGTCAATCGTCAATCGTCAATCGTCAATCGTCAATCGTTAAGGCTTCGCCCCTGGCCAAACGCGTCGCCCGCGAGCGCGGCCTCGATCTGAGCCGCGTCCAGGGCACCGGCCCCGGTGGGCGGATTGTGCGGCGGGATATCGAGAGAGTAATTAGTGAACAGTTATCAGTGAGCAGTGAGCAGTTGGCGGTCAGCGGTCAGCCGTCCGTCGTTGCTCATCCGCCGTCTGTGGAGGGGGAAGCCATGCCCCTGACCAAACTCCGCCAGGCGATTGCCCGCCGCATGGCCGAAGCCAAGGCCAGCGTGCCGCACTTCTACGTGACGCACGAATTCAAGATGGACGCTCTGCTGGCGCTGCGGGCGCAGGTCAACGGCTATTTGGCCGATGAGGAAAAGATTTCGGTCAACGATTTCATCGTCAAGGCGGCGGCGTTGGCGCTGCGCGAATTCCCCAACCTGAACGCCTCCTTCGCCGGGGACAAGGTCATGCGTCACGGCGCGGTCAACGTGGGCGTGGCGGTGGCGGTGGAGGGCGGCCTGCTGACGGTGGTCTGCAAGGGGGCGGATGCCAAGCCCCTGCGCCAGATCGCGGCGGAGGTCAAGCGTATGGCCGCCGCGGCGCGGCAGGGCAAAGTCCGGCCCGAAGACATCGAAGGCTCGACCTTCTCGATTTCCAACCTGGGCATGTTCGATGTGGAGAACTTTGCCGCCATCATCAACCCGCCCGAGGCGGCGATTCTGGCCGTCGGCTCGGCGCGACAGGCGCCGGTGGTCGAGGACGGGCAAATCAAGGTCGGCTGGCGGATGAAGGCCACCCTCTCGGTGGATCACCGCGTCAGCGACGGGGCCGAGGCGGCCCAGTTCATGCAGGCCCTGGCCAAGTACCTCGAAGAGCCGCTCAGGCTGATGGTATAGTAGGTCGGACTGCCGGTCCGACCTACTTTTACTTTCCTTTTATGCCTGATAAACCACCTTCCCATCAACGATCGTCAGATCAATGGTCAGGTTGACGATGTCCTCCGCCGCGGCGGTGTAGGGATTGTCGTGCCAGACGATCACGTCGGCGAATTTGCCGGGCTCCAGCGAGCCTTTGACGTTCTCGGCAAAGTCGGCGTAGGCGCCGGCCATGGTGTGGGCGTACATGGCCTCTTCGATGGTGAACGCTTGTTCGGGGCTGATCGGTTTCCTGGAGACGTAGGATTGGCGGACCAGCGCGGCGCACAACGTAGCCTGGGGCTTCCACCACGGCATCGAGGGAGCGTCCGAACTGAGACAGACGGGAATGCCCATATCCAGCCAGGTGCGGGTCGGGATCATGCGTTGGGTGCGTTCCTCTCCCCAGATTCTTTCGCAAGCATCGGCAAAGGCCCAGATGAGCGTGGGCTGGGTGGAGATGACTACGCCTAAGTCTTTGGTGCGCTGCAATGCCCGGTCTGTGTTGAGGGGGGCGTGTTCGATGCGATGGCGTGGATCGGGGCGCGGGTTGCGGCTCATGGCTTCTTCAATGGCGTCCAACGCCAAATCCACGGCGGCGTCGCCGGCAGTGTGGAGGGCCACCTGGTAGCCGGCGTCGTGGAAGGCGCGCACGGCCTCCTTCAAATCCCTCGGCCTCCAGATCGGGATGTTCCAGGCAATGCCGTTGTGCGGCTCGTTGGTGTAGGAGGCCTCCAGCGCGCCGTCCACCTGCATCTTGGCGCCCGCAAAATGCATGTAACCGTCCTCGTAGCGGATGGCTTCGATGTCGGCAATACGGCCGTTCAGTTCCTGGATATATTCCAGTACATTCATCACCTGGCCGCGAATCGACATCTCGCCGCGCCGGGCAACGTTGAAGTAGGCCTGCATACGGTCCATGTCACGGGCGTACACATCCTGAAAACTGGTCACGCCCATGGATGCAAACACGGGCTGTGGATTCAGGACGGAGTTTTCGTACGCCTGCACATTGAGCAGATCGGGCGGCCATAAACGGCGGAAAACATCCATCGCCGGGTGATTCATCACCAGGCCGTTCGGCTCGTTGTTGGCTTCGCGCAGAAAGCGGCCATTGTCGGGATCGGGCGTGCGGGCAGTCACGCCGGCCATTTCGAGCGCCAGGCTGTTGACCACGGCCATGTGTCCGCCTTGGTTGATGACCATCACCGGATGCCTGGGCGAGATCGGATCGAGATCGTGTTTGGTCGGGTATCGGCCGCCAAAGGTCACCCAGCCCGAACCGATCACCCATTCTCCCTCTGGGGTGACGGCGATCCTCTCGGCGAGTTTGGCTTGCATCTCCTCGATGGTGAATACCTTCGGCCAGGACACGTCCACATAGACAGAGCCGAGCAGTCCGCAGGCGCTCAGATGGCAGTGGGCGTCGATCAGGCCGGGGGTGGCGGTGCGTCCCATCAGGTCAATCACCTGGGTGTTTTCCCCGGCCAGGCTGTAGATGGTCTGGTTGTCGCCCACAACGAGGAGGATGCCGTCCTTAACGGCCAGCGCTTGAGCGGTGGTGCGGTTGGCGTCAATCGTGACGATATTGCCGTTGACCAGGACGAGGTCGGCAAATTCGCCTGGCGCGAGCGTCGGCGCGAGCCGGGGCGTGAGAGTTGGCATAGGACCGGTAACCAGCCCGCTCCTGCGTTTGCATCTTGCCAGGAGTGCAGCCCCCGCGCCGATCGCAACGAGTTTGATGAAATCCCGTCTGGAAATATGATGATTGTGAGACATTTTTTCTCCTTTTCAAATAAGCAGGAAAAATCATTGGCTTACGGCATGGGGTGCGCGATGAAGAACTCCCACATCAATAAGGTGGCGGAGATTTCCATGGTTGGTTGACCCATTCGCAGACTGACGGCCTCGCCGCCGGGCCAGGCGTGCTTGCCCCCAATAATGGTATACAATTCCACGGCTGCGCCGTCTTGGCATGGGGCATAAACGTCATGAACGATGCTCCCCGAAACCGTTTGCTGCGCCTGGACGGGGCAGCCATCGGCAGAAACCCAGAAGGCGATTTGGTCGTTCACGGAGATAAATTGGACTCCTCCGGGGGTGGCGCCGCCGTTGTAGGGATTCGGCTCATCGTCCGTGCCGTGAAAGTGGAGGACCGGCAGCGGGCGCGACGGACGGCAGGCTTGCATATCCTCTTGCGCCTGCGTCGCGCTGACCGGGGCGATGGCCGCGATCTGGTCGGCCATTTCGCAGCCCAGGCGGTAGGTCAGGATGGCGCCGTTCGAGAAGCCGGTGGCGTAGACGCGGTTGTGGTCAATGTTCAGGTAAGTGTCGAGTTCGTCGAGCAAGGCGCGCACGAAACCTACATCGTCTGTATTTTCACGAGCGGCCTCGCCGCAGCAATGACCGCCGTTCCACGACCTTTGCCGGCCGTAGGCATTGGGGTAAACAACGATAAACCCGGCCGCGTCGGACTGGGTGTTCAATCCGCTGATGCGAATCATCTCGTAGGCGTCTAGCGTGATGCCGTGAAAAGCCAGCACGAGGGGCGTGGGATGGGAGGAATCATAGCCTGGCGGGATGTGCAGAACGTAGGAGCGTTCTAACGGGCCGACCGTCAGGGTGTGTTCTGAATTGCCTACGGGAGGGGAGGCGCTTTCCGTCTCTGGAGAAGAAGGCACCGCGGACGTCGTTCCACAGGCCTGCGCAACAAGGAGCAGAGTTCCCAAGAAAAGAAAAAAGACACGCAGACTTTTTTCCATGGTTTACTCCTGCAATTGCACAAATCTATCCTGGGGCAGCCTCACAAAAATCCTATGCGGTGCGTTTGCCATTTGCACCGCATAGGATTTGCTTCTCAACTTCCACTTTCAAGCGGATGAAAGCCGGCGGCGCCTCGGGCGGACCGTCGAGCGCCTGCGGCACTTGCTTGATCACGCCATCCGGCCGCACCAACGTTAATTCGTGATTGAACTGATTCAACCTTTTTGCTACAAAGGTTGCACCGAAGGGAAAAGCATCGAATTCTGAGGATGTCCAAAATCCTTTTCGTAGAATTCGTGTCCTTCGAAGCTGAAAAACGGCAGCCTGCCGACCGTAGCAAAAGTTTGAATCACCTCATTGCCAAATCGAGCGAAGGCAAAGAAAAGTCCACGCCGATTCGTGAAATCTGGGGCCGAAAATGGGGTATCATTTTGTAACACGTCTTTGCTTTCGCCATTTACTATGCCTTTTTCTCTCTATTTTCATATCCCTTTCTGTATCCATCGCTGCGCCTACTGCGACTTCAACACCTATTCCGGGCGGCAGGCGCTCATTCCTGCCTACGTAGATGCCCTCTGCCGCGAGATCGAAACAGTCGCCAAAAATTTCCCGGGGACCGAGGTCCACACCCTCTTTTTCGGCGGCGGGACGCCTTCGTTGCTTGCGCCCCGGCAGTTCGACAGAATCTTTGCCGCCCTGTCTGCCGGTTTCAAAATCCTTCCTCGTGCTGAAATTTCCCTCGAAGCCAACCCCGGCACGGTGACCCTCGACTCCCTGCGCAGCCTGCGCGCCCTCGGCTTCAACCGCCTCAGTTTTGGCGTCCAATCTTTTCATCCTGACGAACTGCGTCAACTGGAACGTATCCACGACCCGTTCGACGTGTTCGAGGCGGTGACCTGGGCGCGCCGCGCCGGCTTCGACAACCTGAACCTCGACCTGATCTACGGCCTGCCGGAACAATCCCTCGACCGGTGGTCTGCTACCCTTCGATGGGCGTTGTCCCTCGCCCCGGAGCATCTCTCGCTCTACGCGCTGACCATCGAGCGGGGTACTCCCTTCGGGCGTTGGGCGGCGCGTGGCCTTCTCCCGCTGCCGGACCCCGACCTGGCCGCCGAGATGTATGAGCGGGCCGGTCAGGTCCTCGAAGCGAACGGGTATGTACAATACGAGATTTCTAATTGGGCGCGGCCCGGCTTTGAATGCCGCCACAACCTGCAATACTGGCGCAATTTGCCCTATTTAGGCTTCGGCGCCGGCGCGCATGGGTGCTTTGGTGGTTTGCGTGTAGCCAATGTCCTGCGCGTTGAAACCTACCTCCGTCGTCTCCAATCTGCGGCTTCCTCGCCCTCGTCTGCCGTCCGGCGGCCATTCTCCCCGGCGTGCGCCGGTTATCATCGCCTCACGCGGCGCGCAGAGATGCAGGAGACCATGTTCCTCGGCCTGCGTCTGACGCGCGAGGGGGTCTCGGCGCGGGGTTTTGCCGACCGATTCGGGGTCGAGATGACGGACGTTTTCGGCATCGAGATTGCGGAATTGCTCGGCCTGGGCTTGCTGGAATGGGCAAATATACAGACTTCCGAAGTCGGCCAGACTTCGGAAGTCTTGCGGCTCACCCAACGCGCCCGTCTGCTTGGCAATCAGGTTTTTATGTATTTTGTGGAATAGAAAATGAACCTGGAGAACATTCTCCAGGTTCTATGTTTTCGGTTCGGAATTTGTCGGTGTTTTAGGGACAGGCATAAACGTTGTTCAAGCCGTCAACGGTGATGTCAACCGTGCTTCCTTCGTTCAGAGTCAATTCTTTGGGGGTCGCTCCCATGACGCTCTGATCGGTGGCGGTATAGGTCCCGGGTGTGAATGAGGCGCGATTGGCCGGTGCACTCGTCTGCGGCGGCAGGACAATCCCGCCCGGGTTGATGATCATGGGATGAAAAGTGCAGTTGCGGATGTACGCAGCCAGAGGAGCGGGCGCCGTCATGATGGGCAAGAGGTTGACATCGCCTTGAATCGTTGAGTAGGGCGTTTGGGTCGAAATCCAGCCATAGGCAGAGGGATTGCTCGGAATAGATACATAAAGCCAGTGCCCTGGCGCATCTCGACCGACAGCCGTGGCGCTCTGCCCTTGATTCATGGAGGTAATCACGTTGTAGTATGTCCCCGGCCCGCGGCGGATGTTCAAATTTCCGGTTGCGGCGGTAATCGTGACTGCGTTGCTGGTCGGCGTTGGCGTTGGTTCGGGAAGGGGCGTGGCGGTTGGCGGAATCGGGGTCGGTTCGATGCTGGTCTCGGCGGGGATGGCCGTTGGGGAGGCGGGAAGCGGCGTGTTGGTGGGAACTGCAGCCGGTTCCCCGAGGGCGGCCGGCAGATTGCAGGCTGTTAGAATTATGGCCGCCAGGATCAAGGTCAGGGAATTGAGGAAAGATTTCATTTGGGTTCTCCTATATATTTTTCTAATTATGATACAAATTGTCATATTAATCAAGTCCAATTTCGCTGCTGGTGTGCCTGCAAAAGTCGTCATTTTGCCGGGCGCCGAGCCGGAGAGCGTGGGCTCATCAAGAAAAAAACTGTCGGCTGGAGATTGAATTTGTTATAAAATTAATGAAACTTGGCCAGGCCGTAGGAGGTGGTTATGCCGCGCGCTTTTCGGACACCCCGTTTTCTCCCTGATTTGCCTCTGGTATCCCGAGATGTCGATCATTTTCACTTTGATGAATTCGCCATTACGCTGGCGCGTCTGATCGCCGATAAAACGACGCGTACGCCGCTGGTTATCGGCGTACATGGGCCTTGGGGGTCAGGTAAAACCAGCCTTCTGCGGCGGGTCAGGCAGATGCTTGAGCCGACCGTGGCGCTCGATGATCCTACCTTACCCGTGTTATTGAAATTTGCCAATGCGAATGAAAACCCTCGCGAAATTTATCGCGTTTGCAGGACGGTCTGGTTCAATGCTTGGAAGTATGCCGACGAGGAGCACTTGTTGGTGGCTTTGTTGCGCACCATTGTGCAAGAGATGTATCGCGATGAGTTTATTGTAAAAAGTATCGCTACGATTCTCGACCCCTTCAAAGATCGGCGGGAATTGATCAATTCTGTTCTGGGGATGTTTTCTATTCCTACTCCATTTGGCGGACTGAAACTCAATCTTGGAGCGGTTCGCAAGACGCCCCTGGCCGAGAGGATGGCCTTGTTAGATACGTTTGATCCGGTGTTTGATCGTCTGGCGGCAGCCTGGATCCATTTGAGGCCCGATGCCAAACGGATCAATGCCGAGCAAGGGGTGCTGGTTGTGTTCATTGATGATCTGGACCGTTGCCTGCCTGCTAAAACCGTCCAGGTGCTCGAAGCGGTTAAACTGTTTCTCGATAAAGAAGGGTGCATCTTCGTTCTGGCTGCCGACCGTGAGGTAGTGCGTCAGGCAGTGGAAACCCACTACCAGAATTCGCGTGTGGCCGGTAAAAACGCTGCCGATTATCTGGAAAAGATCATCCAGGTACGTTTCGATTTGCCGATGATCGACGTCGGCGCAATGGAGAAATATCTAACCGATCAAAAGGTCGATTCGGTCATGCTCAAGCGCTGGGAGATGTTGGTCACCGCTGCGAACGTCAACCCGCGGCGCGTCAAAGCGGTGATCAACGACTTGAGTTTAAAGTGGGCGATGGTCTACAATGCCGGGCAAACCGGCAATATCAATCAGGACGATTTTATTCGCTGGTATGTATTGATGCATGTCGCGCCGCCGGCTTTTCTCCAGCGGATGCAGGACTTGGACGATCATAGTGATTATCCCCACAACCTGGATGTGCGTGTCAAATTCATCAAAGATGCGCTTGCCTGGGCCAAAGGCGAGGGAGACGAGACTCTGGATCGGGTGTTTCGGGAATACGCCGTTGACCGTTCGTTCAGAGAGGTCTTACGGAAGATTGACACGTTTGACTTTTTGTCTTTCAAGCCGCCGCGTAATGCCATTGCTCTGGATGCCATTGTTCATATGATGACGGCAGGGCTGCTGGAGGAGGAGCCGGGCGAGGCGGCTGCGGCCGTCTCGGCGGGTGCAAAACCAGAGGCGGCTGTGCCGTTGCGCGAGGAAGCGCCGCTCCCAACGCCCTCCCTTGAGGTGGCCTCCAAGCCGCCCCTCGAGAAACAGGTCGAAGTCGAAGCCCGGATCGCACCCGAGAATCTTCTCGTCCTTGGCGGTCTCGAATTTGTCCGCATTCCGGCCGGCAAGTTTTTGATGGGCAGCCGGGACGACAATCTGCTTGCCTATGATGACGAAAAGCCGCAGCACACCCTCGATTTGCCAGAATTCTGGATGGGGCGCTTCCCGGTGACCAACGCGCTGTATGCGGCCTTTTTAGGAGCGCGCAAGCACCCGGTCAAGGGCTGGGCGCAGAAGAAGGATCATCCGGTTGTGAACGTCTCGTGGGAGGATGCCCGCTCCTATTGCAAATGGTTCAATACTACTTATGCTAGTGAATTGAAGAAGCGGGGTTTAATCGTGCGCCTGCCCACAGAGGCCGAATGGGAAAAGGCTGCCCGCGGCGAATATGGCAACGAATGGCCGTGGGGCAACGAATTTGACGCCAAAAAGTGCAACACCAATGAGAGTGGCATTGGGGACACTACACCTGTCGGCGCTTATCCACAGGGAGCCAGTCCTTTTGGGGTCGAGGATATGGCGGGAAACGTCTGGGAATGGACACATACGCTTGCCAAAGCGTATCCTTACCAGGCCGACGATGGGCGCGAAGACAAAAAATCTGACGAAAATCGTATCTTGCGCGGCGGTTCTTGGTATGGCGACCGAAAGAGTGCCCGTTGCGCTTGTCGCCATCAGAATCCGCCCAACCAGCGCCTGTTCAATCTCGGTTTCCGGGTGGTGGCCGTTTCTCGAACGTCAGACAATTTGGCAGGGCGGTCTTAATCCGAAAAGACGAATTGCGTGCGCGGTTCGAGTGCGCACGCAATTTTTTTTTGCAAGAGGCGGCAAGTTAAATCACGATGTCCTCGGCGTTCTGCCGGGGACATGGTGGACAAGAGCGAGTCTTGCGAGCGCTGAGTTTGCCGAGGCGCGAAGGCCGGGGGTCAGGGGGTCTCGGTTGGCTGGGGTTTTTCGAACCAGAACCAGGCGCTGGGGCGATCTTTCCGGTCGCTCCCGTCCTGGCGGTGGACGAGGTTGAGGTGGAGGACGGCGATTTCCAGGTCGTTTGAGTGAATGCCCGGCCGCGTGTGCGCCTGCTCACCGAGAAAAGCATAGAGCAGCCAGGTCCCGCCAGGGACGAGCAGGCGGTCGAGATTGTGCAAATAATCCAATCGCTCGGCTGGATTCAAGGAGTGGAAGCAGCCGATATCCAAGACCAGTTCGTAAGGAGACTGGAACAGCGCGGCAGGCAGATGGACGATATCGCCTACCCGGAAGTTCACCGACAGGTTTTGTTTGGCAGCCCTTTGCTTGGCAATGGCGATGGCGCGTGGGACGAAGTCTACCCCCGTCACCTGCCAGCCGGCTTTTGCCAGCGCCAGGCTGGAGGTCCCCGTGCCGCAGCCTAGATCGAGGGCGCGGCCGGGCGGGTGTTCGGCAATGAAGGCTTCTACTTCCGGCGGGACGACACCCGTATCCCACGGCGGTCGGCGGAAGTAGGCCAGCGCGAAAGAGATGCGCTTGAGGAGACTCATGGTTGCAGGGCTTGTTGCAGGCGCTCAAGGTTTAAACTGCCGACCTCGCGCCAGATTTCACGGCCGGCGGCGTCGAAGAAAATGAAGGTAGGGGTGTATTGGAAGCCGTATACAGCGGCCAGTTCGCGTCCGGCCTGGGACTGGATATTCACCCGCAGCACGATCAGCCGTCCGGCGTATTGCTTCTCGATGTCGTCTACCAGGGGTTTAATGGCGGTGCATCCCAGGCAATAAGGCGACTGGAATTCGAGCAGCACGGGGGTGCCCTGGCCAATGCGGGCCTGGACCTCGGCTGCTTCGCCGCTCAGGATCGTCTGGCGCGGGCGCAGCAGCAGCCAGGCGGTCAAAAGCGCCAGCAGGATGACCCCAACAGCGATGAAATCGGGCAGGCGGGGTTTCTTGCGCAGGAAGACCAGCGCGGCAATCAAGGTCACTGCAACAGCAAGCCACAGAAAAGAATAGTGATTGAGAATGGTCATGGGTGTTTACGGTTTTCAGGAATAGGCAGTATAATCAGGCGGCTGGAATCATCCCAATATCTTACACGAGGTTTTCCATGAAAGAGTATACCACTGAGTTTATCCGCAATGTTGCCCTGGTTTCGCACGGCTCGGGCGGGAAGACGATGCTGGGAGAGGCGTTCCTGCATGTGACGGGCGCCACCACCCGCCTGGGCCGAATCGAAGACGGGACGACGGTTTCGGATTATGACGAGGAAGAGATCCGCCGCAAGTTGTCGCTTTCGACCAGCGTGCTGCCGGTCGAGTACAAAGACCATAAAATCAATGTATTCGACACGCCCGGCTACACCGATTTCATCGGCGAGGTGATTTCGGCGCTGCGCGTCTCGGACGGGGCGATGGTGCTGGTCGATTCGGTCGCCGGGGTGGAGGTCGGCACCGAAATTGCGTGGGGATACTGCGACACCTTCCACCTGCCGCGCTTCGTCGTCATCAACAAGATGGACCGCGAGAACGCCGATTATCGCAAGGCGCTGGCCTCGGTGCAGGAGTTCTCCTCGACGCGTTTGATTCCGGTTCAGTTGCCGTGGGGCGAGAAGGCCGATTTCAAGGGGGTGATTGACCTGATTACGATGAAAGCCTACCCAAAAGAGGGACGCACCGCCGAGGAAATTCCGGCGGATCTCAAACCGGCCGCCGAGGAGGCCCGCACCGCTTTGATCGAGGCGGCTGCCGAGGGCGAGGATGCGTTGCTGGAAAAATACCTGGAGAACGGTTCGCTTTCTTCGGAGGAATTGTTGCGCGGTCTGAAGGCGGTCGTCCGCAGCGGGGCTTTCATCCCGGTTTTCGTCGCTGCCGGCGCGCATGAGATTGGTGTCCTTCCTTTGCTGGATGCCATTTTGACCCTCTTCCCCTCGCCGGCCGAGGCGGGGGAAGTGGTCGCTCAGGGGGTGAGCGGCGAGGAGAAACTGCCGGCCTCCGATTCGGGGCCGCTGGCCGTCTATGTCTGGAAGACCACGGCCGATCCGTTCGTCGGCAAATTGACTTACTTCCGGGTTTATTCGGGGGCGCTGCAGGCGGATGCCCGCATCTGGAACAACGTCAAAGGGGTTGAGGAGCGCATGGCCTCGCTGGCCTGCCCGCGCGGCAAGGAATCCATCCCGCAGAAAATTCTGCATGCCGGCGACATCGGCACGGTAGCCAAACTCTCGGTCACCGCGACCGGCGACACGCTGTGCGACAAGGCTCATCCGCTGACCTTGCCGGTACCGGCTTACCCCTCGCCGCTCTACCGCGTGGCGATTTCTCCCAAGACCCAGGCCGATGCCGCCAAGATCAGTTCCTCGCTGACCCGTCTGTGCGAAGAGGATATGACCCTCAAGTGGTATCAGGAAGCCGCCACGAAGCAAACTGTCTTGGAGGGCATGGGCGACCAGCACATCGACGTGGCCATCCGCCGGGCGCAGACGAAACTGCAGGTGGGCCTGAACATTTCCGAGCCGAAAGTTCCCTACCGCGAGGGCATCACCAAGAAGGGCGACGCCATGTACCGGCACAAGAAACAGACCGGCGGCGCGGGTCAGTTTGGCGAGGTCTGGCTGCGCATCGAACCGTACATGGAGGGCGAATTCGACTTCACCGATGAATTGGTCGGCATGAATCTGTCGCGTTCTTATCTGCCGGCGATCCAGAAGGGCATCCAGGCGACGATGGCGCAGGGCGTCATTGCCGGTTATCCGATGAGCAATGTGCGCGTCATTGTGTACGATGGCAAAGAACATCCGGTCGACTCGAAGCCGGTGGCGTTCGAAATTGCCGGACGCGAAGCCTTCAAACTGGCGGTCCAGCAGGCCGGGCCGGTGCTGTTCGAACCGATCATGAATGTGCGCGTCACCGTGCCGGACGCCAACATGGGCGACGTGATGAGTGACTTGAACACCCGCCGCGGGCGCGTGATGGGCACCGAGTCCGAACGCGGCCGGACGGTGGTACTGGCTCAGGTGCCGCTGGCCGAAATGCTGCGCTACACCACCACCCTGCGTTCCATCACAGCAGGCCGGGGCGTTTTCAGCATGGAATTCGACCGCTACGACATCGTCCCGACGCATCTGGCACAGGAGATCATCGAGGCTCACCAGAAGGAACTGGAAGCCAAGAAGGAAGAGTAATCACTAGATTCCGTTCGTCACCACCGCTGCAACGCGGGGACTGCCGAGAATCTTCTTAAAGTCGCCAAGAAAAACCCTTGGCGACTTTAAAATTGTGTTGGCGCTCTGGACTCCGGCCATTCCCTACTTGTGCATTTCGCTTATCTGCCCTATACTAATGTCAGTATTCTTTGTCGATTCGGCCCCCAATTCATTCGATTCCAAAAGGAGCGCGAGACATGCAAAAGAAAAGAACCATCTGGGTTACCCTGTTGATCATCTTTGCTTTGTTGCTGGCCTGTCAGTGTCAATTGCCGGGAGGCATCGTCTCCCCTGCTGAGCCGACACCCTTCGTTGGCGGGGACTGCAATCCCAATACCACGCGACTGCTGATGAACAACAGCATGACCGGTTATATCGCCGGCGGGGACGAATTTCTCGAGACGATTGCCATGTACTGTTTGTGGGTGCCGGAGGGCGGATCGCAGTTGGTCATCGGCATTCGTGATTTCAACATTGATTTTGACATCTATGTTTCCTCTTCATATGAGGAATTGATGTCGCCGAGCGGTTTTGGCGAGTACTATGACCGCGATGGCGGGGCCGGCACTCCGGAACAGGTCACGATTCCTAACCCTGGCGGACGCTACTACATTCAGGTAGTAGCCTACAATTTTGGCACTTCGGGAAATTTCACGATTTGGAATCAGTATACGCCTTAAGACAGAACCTGACAGGCACAGCCTTGAAGGTTGCCTGGGGAGGTAACAATGAAAGCCCAAAAGCATTCCACAGGATGGCTTTGGATTATTGTGGCCGTCATAGCCGTTTGTCTTTGTTGTTTTGTGGTCGCCGGTGGCGTCTTTCTGCTGCGCGACCGCGTGCCTGCAGTCGGGAATCTGTTCTACACGGCTACTCCTACGGCTACTCCCACCCCTACCAGCACACCGACTCCTACCCCCACCCCGACGCCCACGCGCACCCCCACGCCCACAATCACACCGACCTTTGTCGCAGGCGATTGCCACTCGGGGACACAGCGCCTGGGGATGAATCAGAGCCTCAATGGCCGAATCAATGCAGGCAATAGTTTTTACGATGTGATTGCCATGTATTGTCTATGGGTTCCGCAGAATGGCTCGCGCTTGGAGATCAATCTGACGAACTTCACTGCCGATCTGGATATTTATGTCTCCCGTTCCTACGAAGAATTGATGTCGCCCTCCGGCTTTGGGGAATGGTATTCACGCGCCAGCGGCACGACCCCCGAGCGGGTGGTCATCTCCAATCCTGGTGGACGATATTACATTCAGGTTGTTTCGTACACTGGCGCGGGGAGCAATTTCACGATCTCCAACACTTTCGTCCCCTGAGTTCGGGTTCGGGTAAACGCGTGGACATTGCCCAACAAATTCTCTTGACAGAATGACAAAATTCAGATAATATTTATCAAGTTTTTGAAAAATATTCCGAGGATATCTATGATGTCCATGTGCATGTGTTTGAGGCGGGGCTCGTAGCCGCCTCTCTGTAGAAGCAGGCCAGCAGACCGAGAGACGGCCGCGAGTTCCCGCGAGCAGTAATTCGTTCGCAGGCGCAGCGCGCCGTCTTTTCGTTTATCTGCTGGCCATGAATTTGACACAAAGGTGATGATTATGAAAATTGCGTCGAATGTGACCGAACTGATCGGTAACACCCCACTTGTCCGCCTGAATCGCATCACAAAGGGGGCGCAGGCCGAGGTGGTTGCGAAGTTAGAATTCTTCAACCCTGCTCACAGCGTCAAGGACCGCATCGGTTTCTCCATGATTGACGCCGCCGAAAAATCCGGCGCCCTCAAAACCGGGCAAATCATCGTCGAGCCGACCAGCGGCAACACCGGCATCGCTCTGGCGATGGTCGCCGCGGCGAAAGGCTATCGCTGCCTCCTGACCATGCCCGAGACGATGAGCCGCGAGCGCCGTATGTTGCTGCGCGCCTATGGGGCAGAACTCATCCTGACCCCCGGCCCGGAGGGGATGGCCGGAGCGATTCGCAAGGCCGAGGAGTTGGTTGCTTCGGACCCCGAAAAATATTTCATGCCTCAGCAGTTTAAAAATCCGGCCAACCCTGAGGTCCATCGTCGCACGACCGCCGAGGAAATTTGGCGCGACACCGACGGGAGAGCAGACATCCTGGTGGCGGGTGTCGGCACAGGAGGGACGGTGACCGGCGTGGGCGAGGTCATCAAGGCCCGCAAGCCGACTTTTCGCGTGGTGGCCGTCGAACCCGACGCTTCGCCTGTTTTGTCGGGCGGGCAAAAGGGGCCCCATAAAATCCAGGGCATCGGCGCCGGTTTCGTGCCGGATGTGTTGAACACCACCATCTACGATGAAATTATCCGGGTCAAGGACGACGACGCGCTGGAAACCGCGCGCCGAATGGCGCGCGAAGAGGGGCTTTTGGTGGGCATCTCCTCCGGCGCGGCGACCTGGGCGGCGCTTCAGGTGGCGAGACGGCCGGAGAACGGCGGTAAGTTGATCGTGGTGATCATCCCCTCGTTTGGCGAGCGTTATCTCAGCACGGCTTTGTTTGCCGATCTGGCCGATTGACCCAGCGGAGCAGACTATGGATGTTGATCTGATGGCTTCTTCGTTATCAGAGAAGACGCACCGGCGTCCTGGCTTGTGGGCCGCCATCCGACGCGATCTCGATTCGGTCCTTGAACGCGATCCGGCCGCGCGCTCCCGCCTGGAGGTGTTGTTTGCGTATTCTGGCCTGCATGCAGTCTGGATGCACCGCCTGGCGCATTGGCTGTGGAGGCACCATTTCAAATTCCTGGCTCGCTGTCTGTCCCAGATCACGCGCGGGTTGACCGGCATCGAGATTCACCCCGGCGCGAAAATTGGCCCCGGCTTGTTCATTGACCACGGCATGGGCGTCGTCATCGGTGAGACGGCCGAGATCGGGGCCGATGTGACCCTCTATCATGGCGTGACGCTCGGCGGCACCAGCCTGGAGAAGGGCAAGCGTCATCCGACCATCGGAGACCGGGTGGTGATCGGCGCGGGCGCCAAGGTGCTGGGCGCCATCACCGTCGGCAATGACAGCCGCATCGGGGCCAACGCCGTCGTCGTCAAGTCGGTGCCGCCCAACTCGGTCGTCGTCGGCGTGCCGGGGCAAATCGTCCGGCGCGCCCAGCCGCATCGTCCGAGCGATGCCCCCGACCTGAATCACACTTCCTTGCCCGACGTGGTCGGGGTCACGCTCAAGCAGTTGCTTGCCCGCGTCGAGACGCTCGAATCCCGCCTGGATGGGCAGCCCGGCGAACCGCTGCGCATTCACCCGCCGCAGGCCGATATTTGGGACGGTCAGGATTTTTCGATTTAGTTCGTATGGGCGAGGACAAAGGGCGATAAAATATCAACATGTCTGCCGACCTTTCCTCCGAAGAGTTGGAGCGTTACGCCCGTCATCTTGCGATTCCCGAAATCGGGGCGGAAGGACAGCGGCGGCTGAAGGATTCGGCCGTCCTGATCGTGGGGGCCGGCGGGTTGGGGTCGGCGGCGGCGCTGTACCTGGCCGCGGCCGGCGTCGGGCGGCTGGGTTTGGTGGACGGCGATATTGTGGCTCTGTCCAATCTTCAGCGTCAGATCCTCCATGGCAGTGGGATGCTTGGACAGCCCAAGGTAGAATCGGCTCGCCGGCGTTTGCTCGACCTCAATCCTGGCGTCCGGGTAGATGTTTATGATCAGCCCTTTCGGTCTTCCAACGCGGCCGCGATCGCGTCCTCATATCAGGTCATCGTTGACGGAAGCGACAATTTGCCGACTCGTTATCTGCTCAACGATCTGTGTGTCCTGACCGGCAAACCGTTCGTCTATGGGGCGGTGTTTCGCTTCGAGGGGCGGGCGAGCGTCTTCGATGCCCGGCGGGGGCCTTGTTACCGTTGTTTGCACCCTGTCCCGCCTCGCCCAGAGACCATCCCCAGCGCGGCGGAAGGAGGGGTGCTGGGGGTCTTGCCGGGCACCATTGGAACGATCCAGGCAACCGAGACCCTGAAATTGCTGCTAGGGATTGGCACGCCGCTCATCGGACGGTTATTGGTCTACCATGCCCTCGATTTGTCTTTTGAGGAAATATCTTTGAGGCGGAATCCGCGCTGCAGGATTTGCGGCTCGGCCCCGGATGTTGAGGCCTTGCTCGACGATTACGAATCTTTTTGCGACGCAAAGTGATCGGCCCTTTTTTGCCACAAAGTACGCGAATGGGAAAGGAAAATTCGTGGAAAAATGAAAAAGACTTCCGGCAGAACCCGGAAGTTTTTTTGAACAGGGAACGCGCGGTCGTTTAGGGGTTGATGGTCAATGTGAAATTGGTATTGAGATTGAGGGCTTCCACGATGACAATGTTTTGTCCATTGCGATCAACGGCCCGGAAATCGTAATAACCAGGGGGGATGTCGGTGATATCGTAACTGGTGCCGTTGGGAATGACATCTCCTGCCAGTTGGTCGGGGCCCCAGTTGGCGCTGTTCTGGGGAACAAGATAAAGTTGAACGATGTCGCGCCCGGAGTTGTTGACAATGGTGAGGGTCGTGCCGCCTGTCGTGCCTCCGCCGGGCGCACCGCCGCCCTGACCGGTGACGGTCCACTGCATGTCGCCGCTGATGTTGATGCCCATTGCTACTTCGAGGACATTGTGGCTGCTGTCCTCGACCTTGAGGTCATACGTGCCCGGAACAATACCGGTCAGCACGAAGTTGCCGCCATTGGCAATCGTGGAGGCGCCCAAGACGTCCGGCCCCCAGTCGGGACTGGAGGAGGGGGAAACATAGGCGTAGAAAATCGTCACTCCGGAGTTGTTGATGATGGTCAGGGTAGCGTCTCCGCCTCCGATGCCGCCTCCGCCGCCGCCCTGGCCGGTCACGGTCCAGGTGTACTGGCCGGTGAGCGAAACGCCCATTTGCGAGGCGATCGGATTTTGGTTCGAATCCACGGCCAGCAAATCATAGTTCCCCGGTGTGATGTTGCTGAAGGTGTAGGTGCTTCCGGCCGCGATAATGTCGGCCCCCAGCCAGTCCTCTCCCCAGGTCGTTTCTGTGGTCGGGGAGATGAAGACGTACCAGATGTCGCTTCCCGAGTTATTGACGATGACAAGCGTGGCTGTCGAAGGCGTGGGAGTAGGGGGGATGGGAGTGGGCGTTGGCGGGGGGGTGGGAGTGGTCGTCCCGCATGCCAGGGTAGCCGCGACGATCACCGCAAGAGCGAGGCCGAGCCAGAGTTTGCGTTTCATGTTTGTTTTCCTTTCGAGATAGAATTTGGATGACGTTACTCTTAATTATAAAGTAGAATTGCCCATTTGCGACTGGTCAATAATTACTATTTCTGTCTGGTTTGATAGCCGAGGGGGCTTGGCTGGAATTACGGTTTCGGAGGGGCCGAGGGGCTGCAATTCATGCGCAGTAAACGTGCTCTGTTCTTGCCCAATTGCAGTGCCGTGATCGAGCCGGTCTCGGCGGTGAGGCGCTGGAAATGATCGAGGGGTAGACCCAAAAAGTGAGCAACGGCCAGTTTGATGGGGTCGGCGTGGAAGACAACTGCAATGAAATCGTCTGTCTGATGGGCGGCTGCGATTCGTTCGAGGGCGGCAACGACCCGCTGTTGACATTCAACAAAACTCTCGCCGCCAGGGAAGCGAAAGAGGGAGGGGGTCTCTTGGATGGTTTTCCAGGCGGAGGTGCGGCCCAGGGCTTTCCAAGAACGACCCTGCCATTGACCCACGTCGGTATCGGTCAGGGCGGGGGTGATTTGGATTTCCAGGCCTTTGGCGCGGGCCAGCGGCTCGGCGGTCTCGATGGCGCGTTCCAGGGGGCTGGCGTAGATGGCAGCCAGGGGGGTGTCTTTTAGAACATCGGCCAGGGCGGCGGCCTGCTGACGGCCGCGCTCGTTCAGGTGGACGCCGGGCAGGCGGCCTGGCATCCGGTTTTTGTTGAGGAAGTCGTTTTCGCCGTGACGGATGAGCAAGAGAACGGTCATTTCATCTTTCGCTTGATCTGGTCGATTTCTTCCTGGCTTAGGTCGGGGACGTCTTCGCGGCGCTCGATGCCCAGGGCAGCGCGCTGGGCGGCGCGCCATTGTTCGAGCCGGGCTTTGGCCTGGGCCTCGTAGCCCTGGTTGGAGGGGGTGTAGAAATAGGTGCCGAGCAGATGGGCGGGCAGGTATTGCTGGGGCGTGAAATGACCTTCGGCCATATGCGGATAGACATAACCTTGCCCGTGACCGAGGGCGGCCGCATCGCGGCTGGAATCTTTGAGATGATCCGGCACTTCGCCCACGCCCTCCTGCTCGATCCGTTCGAAAGCCTTGAAGTAGGCCATGGCGCTGTTCGATTTGGGCGCGGTGGCCAGGTACAGGGTCGCCTCGACGATGGGGTAGATGCCCTCGGGCAGGCCGATATATTCGAAGGCTTGCGCGGCGGCGTTGGCGATCACCAGTCCCATCGGATCGGCCAGGCCGATGTCTTCGCCGGCCAGGATGATGAGACGGCGCAGGATGAAGCGCGGGTGCTCTCCGGCGTAGAGCATCTTGGCCAGCCAGTAGAGGGCGGCATCGGGGTCCGAGCCGCGCACCGATTTTATGAAGGCGGAAATGGTATCGTAGTGGGCGTCGCCGTCCTTGTCGTACAGGACGGCCCGGCGCTGGATCGATTCCTGGGCGACTTCTAGGGTGATGTGGATCGCGCCGTCGTCGGCGGGCGGCGTGGATTCGACGGCCAGTTCGAGGGCGTTGAGAGCGTTGCGGGCGTCGCCGCCGGCCACGTCGATCAGGTGGGCGCGTGCGGCGGGGTCGAGAATCACGCGGCGGGTCGCGTAGCCGCGTTCGGCGTCGCCGAGAGCGGCCTCCAGGATGCGGCCGATCTCTTCTTCGCTGAGGGGACGCAGTTGAAAAATGCGGCTGCGAGAGACCAGCGCGCCGATCACTTCAAAGTAGGGGTTTTCGGTCGTCGCGCCGATCAGGACCACCGTACCATTTTCGACGTGCGGCAGGAGGGCATCTTGCTGGGCTTTGTTCCAACGGTGGACTTCATCAACGAAGAGGATCGTTCTCTGCCGGTAGAGTCGGCTGCGCTCCTGGGCCTCTTTGATCACCTGACGCAGTTCTGGAAGGCCGGCCAGGACGGCCGAGATGGTCTCGAAATGGCTTTGGGTACGGTTGGCGATGATTTGGGCCAGCGTGGTTTTGCCGGTCCCCGGCGGCCCCCACAGGATGATGGACGAAAACAGTTTGTCCGTTTCGATTGCCCGGCGCAGCAGACGGCCCGGCCCGATGATGTGTTCCTGGCCTACGAATTCTTCCAGGGTGCGCGGACGCATGCGCGCCGCCAGTGGGGCTTCGCTCTTCATGCGCTCTTGGCGAGCGTGATCAAAAAGGTCGCTCATACTTTCGATTATAGCCTGTTTTGCGGAGGGGAGTGGATTGGGAGATAAAATGCGATAAAATAGGTCGAAAATATTAATGTATTTCTTAAGTTGGTTGTTTATAGTGTAGAAAATAAAGGCGAGAATAGAGGAGAAAAATATGACCAGGCGTTTTTCGTTGTTGTTCGTGTTGGGGTTGGCCTTCTTGGTTTTGACGGCTTGCGGCGGGACGTCCGGTTCTGGGGGCGCACCGAGCAATTTGGGGACGGAGACGGCTGCCTCCCAAACCCTCGTGACCGAGACGGCGACCGAAACGGAGTCCGAGATTGTGACCCAGACCTCTGAGACCGAGGAAGCCGGAACTGAAGAAGCCGAAACCGAGGCGGCGACCGAAACTCGCCCGCCGAGTTTTTCCGGCGAGGTGCTGCCGATCTTTCAGGCCAATTGCAGCGGCTGTCACGGCAATTCGGGAGGGCTGAATCTGGCTTCTTATGAGACGCTCATGGCCGGCGGTCGGCGTGGGGCGGTGATCGTCCCCGGCGATGCAGAGTCCAGCCGGCTGGTGCAGTATGTCCAATCGGGGCGCATGCCGGCCGGCGGCGATCGCCTCTCGGACGCAGAGATCCAGAAGATTGTGGACTGGGTCAACGCTGGTGCGCCGAATAATTGACCGTGAATGATGCGCCGGGGCTGCCTTGTGACAGCCCCGGCATTTTGGTTCGATTTTCTGGTCTTTCTTATTCTTTTTTGGTCACCATTTCGCGCGCCTGGACCATTTTGCGCAGGAGGTCGAACCAGAAGGGCGCGCCCTGAGCGGCGGCCGCGCCGCTGATCAGGATGCCCAGGATTTTGCTCGCCCAGCCCGGCAGGTCGATGGGGAAGTTGCTGATCCGCTTGCACAGCGGTGCACCGCCGGCGTCTTGGCTGGGGAAGCCGAAGACTTGATTTTCGTTGAGGGGTAGCAGAGTGCATTGCCGCCCGCCCGTGTCGAAAGGATCGGTTCGCCAGCCAAAGGGGAAGGACAGGATGGAGAGTTGTTCCTGGAGGCTGGCAATCGTCTCGCGCGGGTTGGAGGTCTCGCCCTCGGCAGCGGGGGCGGATGGGGCAACGCTGTAGGCCTCCGCCTGGGCGATGATGGCCTGACGGAGGGTCGGTTCGCGCCACAGACTGGTCGCCATGTAAATCGAGTCGACGTTCAGCAAGAGAGCCAGAAGGACACCGATGATGAAGGCAACCAGTTGGGCGCGGCGTTTGTACGCTCCCGAGAGGCGTTCCATGGCGTTGTTGAACCACGTCTCGATATTCGTGCGCGCCGCAACGATGGCCTGTTCGCCCCTCTCCGCGGCGGCCTCGGCGTTTTGCAGCAGGGTGGTCAGGGTGGTCTTGAGTTCCGGAGAGGCGTCTTGAAGGGCCAGAACCCCCAGACGGATCAGACGCAAGGTCTGATTGGTTTGTCCGCTTGCTTCGGCGGCGCGCTGGTCGGCGATCAGGGTCTGGAAATAGGAGTCCAGTTGAGGGATGGCCAGGTCAACGGCCTGTTGGAGTTCGGGGTATTTTTCGGCGTAAGTATGGATTTGCAACTTGAGGCTGTCGAGGGCGGCCTGGGTGATTTGCGAGGAGGCAATCTGCCGGGCGGCGCCGAGGATGGCGACCCAGTCCTGCTGGGCCAATTTGAATTTTTCAGGATCGCTTTGTAATTGGTCCAGTTGGGCGTGGACGTCTTTGAAGATTCTCTTGAGGGGAAATGCTTCGGTGCCGGCGCTCATTGCCAGGTCGAAGAGCGCCATGGCGAATTTGTCGGGCGGCAGGTAGGACGGGAGGCGGATTCTGCGCCCCCTTTGGTGGCTGCGATACAGACTGGCAACCAAGGGATGATTGTAGATTTGCTCTGTGAGCGTCTGGCTGCTGCCGAGCATTTCACGGATGGTGCGTTCGAGGGCTTTGGCGCGCCAGTTGAAGATGCTGGCCAGCCAGTCTTGTAGTTGCATGTCGGCGATGCTCATCACCAGCCACATGAAGATCAGGCCAATGGCGACTTCCAGAATTTCCTGCAGGTACATGCTTTCCTCCTTCGGTTGTCGGCGGCAACAGTATCAGTATATAGAAAAACGGATTTGGCGGCAAGGGATTGGGCGCCCCAATTCACGGCGCTGCTTTGTGCCCTGTTGGCTGGTCGGAAAGGCTTTTTTGGCGGTTGTAGGCTAAATGTACCAGGTAGATCCCCGCCAGGACGAGCAAGCCGCCTGCGGCTTGCCAGGCCGTTGGGATTTCGGCCAGCAGGGGAATGGCCAGGAGCGTCGTCAGGACCGGCTGGCCGATCATCGTCGGGGCGACGACCGAGGCGGGCAGATGGCCCAGGGCGTAGGACATGGAGAGGTACCCCAGGATTTGCGAGAACACGGCCGAGGCAAGGAAGATCAGCCAGGTTTGGGGCGGGTAGCCGGTCAGAGGGTTGGCCAGGGCAAGGTTGATGATCAACAGGCCCAGGGCGGTGACGCAGACGGCAATCCAGGTGTAAGTGAGCGGGTCCAGGGCTTCGCGGCCGCGCTGCATGGCCAGGAAAACGCCGGCGTAGAACAGGCTGGAAATCAGGGCGAACGAGTCGCCGGTTCCAAAGGCCGGATGAAGCAAAAAGTCGCTGCCCACCACCAACACGGCTCCGCTCAGGGTCAGTCCCAGGCCGAGCCAGAACAGGCGGCCGAGTTTTTCGCGGAAGACCAGCAGGGCGAAGAGGGCCACCCAGAGCGGCGAGGCATTGCCCAGCAGGGTAGCGTTGGCGGCGGTGGTGAGCGTTACGGCGATTGACCAGAAGGTGAAGTCTAGCGCCGAAAACAGGCCGCCGACGAGCGGAAAGAGCAGCCAGGAGCGTCGGATGGCAGCTCGGCGGGTGATCAGGCGCGGCAGGGCGAAAGGGGCCAGTAACAGGCTGGCAAAGATCATGCGGTAGAGGGCCGCGATCGGACCGGCAGCCTGCGACCAGCGCACGAAGAAAGCCGAAAAACTCAGGCAAACGATGCCTGAGCCGAGGGCGAGATAAGGCAGGGCAGCGGCGCGGGAACGAGGGGTGGACATGGAAACGGTCTATCCGCCGCCCTTGAGGTAGATGCCTGCCGGGTCGAGTTCCTGGCGCAGGATACGCAGTTCGGTTTCGGTGACCGGTTCGGTCGAGCGCAAGCGGGGAGCCACTTTTAGGTCCCAGCCGGTGTTCTGGCGGGCCATCTCGACCGTCTTGCCGGGGTGCAGGGCGGTCAGGATGAGTTCGCCGGTCTCGTCGGGTTCCAGGTAGCCGATGTCGGTGACGACGCCCACCGGCCCCCGACCGGGGAGGCCGAGGCGGGTGCGCTCGTCCTTTCCGCCGAGGAAGCCGGCCGAGGTCAGGAAGTCTACTTTTTCCGGGAAGCGGCGTTTCTGGTGGGGGGTCATGATGTAGCAGCGTTGGGCCCAGGCGGCGATTTCCTGTGCGCCGCCGGAGCCGGGCAGACGCACCTTGGGATGCGTATAGTCATCGCCGATGATCGTGGCGTTGATGTTGCCGAAGCGGTCGATTTGCGCGCCGCCCAGGAAGCCGACATCCACGTTGCCGCGCTGGAGATAGAGGGCAAAGATATCGTACATGCTGACCACCGAAAGGGCGCCGCTGACCAGGGTCGGGTCGCCGATGGAAAGCGGCAGGCGGGCCGGTTCGGCGCCGATTACGCCGGCTTCGTAGATCATGAGCAGGTTCGGGGCATGGGTGCGCTTGGCGAGATTGCAGGCCAGATTCGGCTGGCCCACGCCGACAAAGACGACATCCCCGTCGCGCAACAGACGGGCGGCGTTGATGATCATGAGTTCGCTGGAGGTACAGGCAGGCGCTTCTGTCATGAGACGTTTAATTCTCTGATCGAAAAGGCAGTTTGTAAATCAGGTAGTTGGAGAGGAAGGCGATGGTTACCAATAGATAGCCTCCTAGGTAGACGGTGTCGCCAAAGAGGTAGAGCAGGTTTTTGGCCAAGGAGGAAAGATCGGTTCCACCCCCGATCCAGAGCCAAGTAGCGATGGTGTCGGCGACGGCAAAACAGATCAGCGCCCACCACGGCCGGCCCCAACGCCCGCCCCGAAAGAGCAGCGAGAGCCATAAGGCGGCAATCCCCTGGAGAAGATCGCAGACCGGATATAAGACAGCCAAATAGACTCCTGGCCAGGACCAGTCTTCCCCCAACCCCTGCTGGATGGCAAGTTGGGTAAATCCGGCTGCAATCAGCAGGGCGGCAGCGAGAATGAAAAGGGCAAAAACAGGCCCCGATTTCTTCTGCGCGCCTCTATAGATCAAACGGAACTGATAATAGATCGAGAGGCCGAAGAAAATATAGCCAAGTACCCAGCAGACATCGATCAGGGTGAATTCTGGGTAACCATTAGGGTAGAAGAATTCGTAGATGATGTCGGTCAATTCGCCCAGCGCCCAGGCCCACCAGCCCAGCGTAAACATCCACCAGACGCGGCGCGGCGGCTCTCCTTTCTCGAATTGAAGGCTCAGCAACGTCCCGCTGACGGCGGCTGTCGTTGCGCCCAGGAGGAAGAAGAGATAGGTGATTTGGTCGTTCCAGCCGGGATCGGGAAACGGATCGAAGTGATAGATCCAGGCGAAGATGCCCAGCAGAAGCAGGCCGATTGCGGCTGCGCTCCAAAGAATGATTTTGCGCTGCCGGGATGAGAAGGAGGGCGGCGGAGGGACGCTTTGGGAGGTCGCCTGAATCGGTGGTGTTTGCTGGCGCTGCCGCAGGAACAGGGAAAGGCAGGCCAGGCCAACGATCAGGTAACCGCCGACGTAGGCGAGGTCGGTGAAGGCGCTCAGCCAGGTGTCGGTGAGCGGGGTGAGGAATCGGGCGCCGCCCAGGTTGTACCAGGTGTAGATGCCGTCGGCAAAGAAGAAGGCAATCAGCCCCCACCAGGGACGTCCCCAATTGCCGCGGCTGAAGAGGATGGTCAGCCAGAGGGCTGCCAGGCCGAGAATGATGTCGCAAACCGGGTAGAAGACTCTTACATAGATGGCAAGCCAGCCCTCTGCCGATTCGTAGCCGGTCTGAGAGGCCAGGTAGGCCACCGGCGCCGAAAGGCCCAGCATGGCTGCCAGGATGGCTCCAAAATGATAACGGCCGATCCGCCCCTCCAGCCGATAGACGAGGCGATACTGAAGGAAGAGGGCGATGGTGAAGCAGAGGTATCCGCCGATCCAGAAAATGGCGTTGAACGTCAGGGTGGGAATTTCCTCGTAAACGGCGCGGCTTACAAATCCGCCGATTTCGCCCAGAAGCCAAGAGACATAACCGAGCGAGAAATACAGCCAGATCCGCCGCGGCGGTTCGGCGCGCTGAAATTGACGGGTGAGCAGCAAGCCCATAACGGCGGCAAACAACGCCGCGGCCAGGATCAGGAGGTAGATGGCGTCATTCGTCCAGGGCTGCATGAAGGCGGAAAGCGATTCGTAATACTCGTATGACACCAGGTCGAGAAAGGCGAAGACGAGCAAACTCAGCGCGACAAGCAGATAGGCAAGCGGCATGCCGGTCAGGACGAATTGCTTTTTGATACGGGAGGGGGCAGGTGCGTTCATGGGGGTCCTCTAGGCGAAGAGACGGGCCGGAGTCAGGTCGTTCTCCTGAAGGGGTTGGCGCTGGTTTTCTTGGAGTTCTGCAAAGGCGGCAGTCACGAGGCGCTGTGCCAGCCGTCCGCCGATCATCCCCTCGATTTGTCGGGCTATCGTTTGCAGAATGGCCTGGTAGGCGAGCAGGCAGGTCTCGGTTTTCAGGAAGATATGATGGTCAACCAGGCTGTTGTTTTGGAGGCGGATATTCCATTGTTGGGATTGGCTGCTGACGTTGACGTTATAGACCAGGTTGGCCAGCATCCGCATGCCGACCAGTTCCTGGTATTGGCGGAACATTTCCCGAATCCAGGCGCCGGTGCTGGCGCGCAACACCAGGCGCGGGTAGATCGCCGATTGCGGGGTGATCGCGTAGACGGCCACCTCCCAAGGGACGGTCGAATTCTCCTCCAGAAGGCGGTGGAAGGGCAGGCTGCTGGTGAAGCCGTTGAGGGTGGAGAAACAGGAATCGGAGCGGAGCGGTTCGCCCTCCCAGAGCGGCAAGAGGCCGTCGCTTTCTTCCGAGGTCAGATGAAGAACGAAGTTCGACTTTGTGGCCTGGCAGGCGGCCAGATAGTCGGCCAGTTGGCGGCCCTGGCGCGTCTCTTGGCTGGCCGGCGGGTAGCATTCCAGAGCCAGCCAGACGGTCCACAGGGCGATTTCGGGCAAAGTCATGGTGCGCATGGGGGCTTCGCGCTCCTGCCAACCGGCGCCGATTTGCTCGGCGCTGACCGGGGCGCAGGTCTGCGCCTCGACGCGGTACGCCCGGATGAGTGTCCCGTTCTCGAAGAGCAGGACGGTTTCCTGGGCCGGCCCTGTCTTGACCTGGATCAGGCCCGAGAGGCGGTCTTTCTGGTAGGACTGGATGACCGAATTGAGATAAGCAGGCGAGCCGTTAAATCGGCTTTCGGCTGCTTGTCGGAAGAAGGTTGGCATATCGGCACCCTCTTTCTAGTATTGCCCATAATCAACGGGCGCGCTGGGACGGGCGGCGACTTTCAGGCGCGCCTGCACTTCCGGCCCAAGGCGAGACCAGTATTCCTGACGGTCGTTTACACCATAGACCCACTCTTCAAGCCAGGCCTGCACCGCTTGTTCGGATTGGCTGATGCGATCCCATTCGAGGTAGAATTCGTTGTCGCGGTCGTAATATCCCTGGGCGTAGGAAGGGTGAGCCGCGTAGGGGACATGACAAACAGCCTCGACCCGCAGCGCCGGGATCAGCGTCCGGTTGGGGTCAGAGCGGATGACGGCCTCGTCCACGATTTCCTCGGCGGTCAGGATGACGCGGCGGGCGGCAAAGGCCACCTCTTTTTGTTCGCCCAAGATGCCCCACAGGTGGGCATTGCCCTGGACGTCGGCGCGCTGGACGTGGACGATGGCGACGTCGGGGTGCAGAGGTGGGACGGTGATAACTTCTTTTCCCGAATAGGGGTCGGTCACGCGCCGGATGAGAGGGTTGGCGCGCTCCAGATCGGTTGCGCCGGTGGGATTCATGGGCATGAAGGGCAGGCCTGCCGCGGCGGCTTGCAGACGGGAGATCATGCCGAAGTGGGAATACTCCTCCCACTCCAGGCGACCGGCCTCGATGGCGGCCCGCACGATGCGCAGCGAACCGACACCGGGATTGCCCATGTACGAGAAGATGACTTTGCGGGCGCAGCCGGCAGCGACCATCTGATCGTAGATCAGGTCGGGTGTGGCGCGCGCCAGCACCAGATCGCGTTTGCGCTGGCGGATGATCTCGTGCCCGGCGGCAAAAGGAATCAGGTGGGTGAATCCGGCAGCGTAGACGAGATCGCCGTCATGCACGTGCCTGGCAATGGCCTCGGCAAGGGGGACCAGTTTGGACATGGCTATTTTTTCTTCTGTTGCCGCTTTTGTTGTTTTTCTGCCAGACGTTTCTGGCGGCGCTCGCGCGCTTTGCGCAGGCCGCTGAAGCGGTCGCTGGGAGGCGGTGGGGGGGTGCGCCGGTAGAGGGCGTAACTGATGAGGCCGCTTATCAGACTGACAAGCAGGAGCAAACCCTGTGTCTCGTCAGCCAGCACCGAGCCGATGAACAGGATCAGCAGGCCGATGCTGACCAGGAGGAAGAACGAGGCGACGCGCGGGATGAGCGACGAGTTGTCTTCCATACGAACTGATTTAACCTTTTCCAAAAGAGAGCATTCGGCAACTTAATTTCGGCCACAAATGAACACAGATAAACGCAGATTGGTTTGATAAACGTCACAGAATCTTTGATTTCGGCGAAGTATGTTGACTAATAGAGAAACGTTCATCTTTTCATCCGCGTTTATCTGTGGTTTATGAGAATTACCGAATGGTTTCTTGAAAGTTTAAATCACTTCTACAAGAATTCAAAAGGGGAGGATGGTGGTCATCCTCCCCATCCGGGATTAATTTTAACCGAATTATTTGATTAGCGTGTGAATTTGCTCGTGCATGTAGAGTTGCAGGTAATAATAACCGCCGGCGTTCTTGCCGCTCGAGCCGGAGCCTTTCCACCCGCCAAAGGGCTGGAAGCCGGGCCAGGCGCCGGTGGTGGCGCCCTGCGGGCGGTTGGCGTAGGTCACGCCCGCCTCGATGTTGTCGAAGAACCACTGCGCCTCTTCTTCCGTGCCGTAGAAGCCGGCCGTCAGGCCGTAATTGACGTCATTGGCCTCGCGCATCGCCTCGTCCAGGTTCTTGACCTTGGCAATGGTGGTGATGGGCAGGAACATTTCGTACTTCCACAGGCGGTGGCTGAGCGGCAGGTCAACGATGAAGGTTGGCTGGCAGAAGTAGCCTTTGGCCAGGGCGCCGTCGGTCAGGACTTTGCCGCCGGTCAGCAGTTTGCCGCCGCCCTCCAGCGCCTCCTGGACGAAGGCCTGGAAGTCTGCGTAGGCGTTCTGGTTGATGACCGGACCCATCCAGTTGGCGCGTTCGGTTGGGTCGCCGATGGTCAGTTTTTCGGTCATCTCTTTCAGTTTGGCGACCAACTCATCGTAGACCGGCTCCTCGATGTAGACCCGTGAGGAGGCCGAGCATTTCTGTCCCTGCAGGCCGAAGGAAGAGCGGATGATGCCGACAGCGGCGCGTTCCAGGTCGGCGTGACGCGAGACAATGCAGGGATTCTTGCCGCCCAGTTCGAGGATGATCGGGCGGATGTACTTGCCGTTGGCGAAGTCGCGGAACATCTTCATGCCCACGTCGTAGGAGCCGGTGAAGGTCACGCCGTCCACCTCGGGGCTTTCGACCAGCGCCTGGCCGAGGGTGCGGCCCGGACCGGTGACGAAGTTGCAGACGCCCTCCGGCAGGCCGGCGTCGCGGAAGCATTCGGCCAGCAGGCGCACGATCCAGGGCGTGTCGGTGGCGGGCTTGATGACGACCGTGTTGCCGGTCACCAGCGCTGCCCCGGCCGGGCCGCCGGTCAGGGCAAAGGGGAAGTTGAAGGGGCTAACCACCAGCCAGACCCCATAGGGGCGCAACACGGACGTGTTGCTGGCCTCGTAGCCGATCAGCGGATCCTTGCCCATCGGCTTGATGAAGCCGTCGTTGGCCTCCATCTGGCTGCAGGCGTAGTAGATGAGGTCGGCGGTCTCCTGCACATCGCCGAGCGACTCCATCCGGTTCTTGCCGACCTCCAGCGCCATGCTGGCGCCGATCTCGAACAGCCGCTCTTCGATCAGGGCAGCCGCTTTTCGCAACAGTTCGACGCGCTTCTGCCAGGGCGTGCGGCTCCAGGCGGGGAAGGCTTTACGGGCCGCCGCCAGCGCCTCGGCGGCGTGTTTTTCGTTGCCTTTCTGCATCACCGCCAGTACCCAGTCGGTGTTGATCGGCGAACGGTCCTCGAATTTCTCGTCCGCATAAACATCTTTGTTGGCGATGATCATGGCGTGTTCTTTGCCGAGATTCGCCTTGACTTTGGCAATGGCCGCGTCGAACTGGGTGTGAAGTTCCTCGGGCGGGTTGAACATCGTCGCATACGTTAATTTGAAGCCTGCCATGGGTTAACCTCCTGAGAAAGAAATGAATGGATGTTGCTAGTATAGCGCAGGGCAGGGCCGGCGTCAAAGACCAAGCGTCTCTTTTTGGGCGTGACAAGTTTCATGTTCTGGCCGCAGGCCAAAACGCCCGGCAGCGCGTATAATGAGGCTATGAAACTCCTTCCGCTCATCACTTTGACCACCGATTTTGGCCTGCAAGACGGCTTTGTCGGCGCGATGAAGGGCGTCATCCTCGGACTCTGCCCGGCTGCCCAAATCGTAGACATCACCCACGAGATTCCGCCGCAGAACGTCCTGGCCGGCGCGCTGACCCTGGCGGGCGTTTTCCGCTTCTTCCCGCCCGGGACGATTCACCTGGCCGTGGTCGACCCCGGCGTGGGAACGGCGCGCCGGCCGCTGGCAGCGCGCCTCGGCGATTCCTTCTTTGTCGGCCCCGACAACGGCCTTTTTACGCCCATCTACGAAGAGGCCGAGAAGAACGGCTGGCCGATGGAATTCATTCATTTGACGAATCAACAATACTTCCTGCCGAACGTCAGCCCCACCTTTCACGGACGCGACCTGTTCGCGCCGGTGGCCGCTCACCTGGCGGCCGGCGTCCCGCTCGCGGACCTCGGGCCTGCTCTCCGCGACCCGCTGCGGATTCCGCTCCCGCGTCCCGAACGCATCTCCGGCGGCTGGCGCGGCCACGTCGTCGCAATCGACCGTTTTGGCAATTTGGCCACCGATCTGACCGCCGATCTCCTCGTCCGCCTGGGCGGGGTGGAGGTGCGCGGCCTCCAGACGGCTTACGGCGAACGTCCGGCCGGCAGTCTCGTCGCCCTGTTCGACAGCCAGGGCCGGTTGGAGATTGCGGTCGTCAACGGGTCGGCGGCTGCCCGAATCGGAGCCGGCCTCGGCACAATCGTCGAGGCCGTTTTCGGGCCTTCGAGGGAATCCGGTTCGTAAAGTGAACGGTGATTTGGGCAAATTGAGAGGGCCAAAACTCGTTGCGTCAAGTCGCAGGATGGTAAAATAGAGGCGCTTGCAGGTCGCGCGTGTTGTTAACTGTGACCCATGACCGCTGATCTCCCTCTTGTTGTCGAAGACCTTTCCTTCCGTTACCGCGACCGCGCCGAAGCGGCCATTCGCGGCCTCTCGTTCGAGGCGCATCCGGGAGAAATTTTGCTCATTGCCGGAGCGAGTGGCTGCGGCAAGACCACCCTCATCCGCGCCATCAACGGCCTGATTCCGCGCTCCTACAAGGGCGAGGTCTCGGGCCGAATTCTTTTGTTCGGGCAGGATCCCGCCGGCTGGCCGCTGGCGCGCATCTCGCAACTGGTCGGCACGGTGCTGCAAGACCCCGAGCGCCAGATTCTGGGGACGAAGGTGCTCAACGAAGTTGCCTTTGGGTTGGAAAACCTCGGCCTGCCGCGCGATGAAATCTTGCGCCGCGCCGACGCTGCCCTGGACTATCTCAACATTGCTTCTCTGCGCCTGCGCGAGACTTACAATCTCTCTGGTGGAGAAAAGCAAAAAGTGGCGCTGGCCGGCGTGTTGGCCATGCGCCCCAAGATTTTGCTGCTCGATGAGCCGCTCGCCAGCCTCGACCCGGCCTCGGCCTCCGAGACCCTCGGCATGGTGCGCCGGTTGGCCGATGAGGGCATGACCGTCTTGATGGTCGAACACCGCGTCGAGGATGTGCTGGGCATCCGCCCGGAGCGGGTCATGTTCATGTCGGAGGGCGAAATCCGTTATCTGGGGCCGCTGGATGGATTGGAACGGGCCGTGGACTACCGCGAGGTCAAATTGCCGGCCGAGGTGGTCATCCGCCGCGCTAAAGCCGACCCGCCTCCGCCGCCGCCGACCATCCTGCCGGGAGTGGAGCGGCGGGACGATGAGCCGCTCGTCCGCTTCGAGAACGTTGCCTTCGGCTACGAGGCCGGCACGGAGGTCCTGCACGGCATCAACCTGGACATCCGCCGCGGCGATGTGATTGCCGTCCTCGGGCCGAATGGGGCCGGCAAGACCACGTTTGTCAAGCACGCCATCGGCCTGCTCAAGCCCGGCGCCGGCCGCGTGCTGGTCAACGGACGCGACACGCGGCAGGCCAGCGTGGCCGAGATTGCCGGCACGCTGGGCTATGTGTTCCAGAGTCCCAGCCACATGCTGTTTGCTCCCACCGTGTACGAGGAACTGGCGTTTGGCCCCCGCAATCTCGGTCATCCCAAAGAGCAAATCGAAAAGGAGGTGAAGGAAGCGCTGCAAATCGTCAACTTGAGCGACAAGGAGAAAGACCCCCCGCTGGCCCTCTCGTTCGGCCAGCAAAAACGCGTCAGCATCGCGGCCATCCTGGCCATGCGCTCGCGCATCTTGGTGATGGACGAACCGACCGCCGGGCAGGATTATCAAAATTACATGAACTTCATGGATAGCATTCTGCAAATGCCCGGCTTCGAGGCGATTCTGTTCATCACCCACGATGTGGATCTGGCGGTCATCTACGCCAATCGGGTCCTGTTGATGGCCGAGGGCCGCCTGGTGGCCGATGGCTCCCCCCAGGAGGTGCTGCGCGATGTTCATCGGCTCGAGGCCTGCCGCCTCGTCCCGACCTCGCTGCTGGCGGCCAACTTGAAACGCCTGGAACACACCGGCCGTTTCCTGCGGGCCGAGGCGCTGGCGCATGTTTCATCTTTTTGATTGCAAAAGGAGAGAACCATGAAAAAGATTTGGGGAATCGTCATTGCTCTGGTCGTCACCCTGGTGATCATTTGGGGGACGATTCTCATCGGCAACCAGTTTGGCATCGAGCGGTTGCAGACGGGCGAGAATCCGTTGCTGCGCTTTGCTTTTGTCGTCGTTGGCTTGCTGATCGTCCTGATCTTGTTCCTGTTCACGCGTGAGAACAAGGCCTGGATGATCGGGACGCGCGAAGTGGTCTGGATGGCCATCGGCGCGGCGCTCTACGCGGTCTTCTCTTGGCTGTTCAACGGGACGGTTTTCGTCGTTCCCTCGGTCAGTCAGGTGGCGCTCCGGCCGGCGATTGCCATCCCGATGTTCTTCGGCTATGCCTTCGGGCCGGTGGTCGGATTCTTCAGCGGCGCGGTCGGCAACATGTTCGGCGACGCCCTGACCGGTTTCGGCCTCAGCCCGCAGTGGTCGATCGGCAACGGGTTGATCGGTCTGGTTGCCGGCTTGCCGATGTTGTTCGGCGACAAGAAGAAGAGCCTCAACGTCGTCCTGATCGTCGGCGTCCTGCTGGTGGCCATCGTCGCGCTCCTGTACTTCCTGAATCCGACGCTGCAGAACCTGACCTACTACAACCCGGAGAACGATACCTTCGGCGAGACGCCCCTCAGCCTGCTGGCCGGCATCTCGATTTTGATCGGCCTGGTGCTGGTGCTGATCGTGCGCTTCGTCTTCGGCAAAGACCTGGACATCGCCACCGCCGTGACCTGGGCGATGTTGGGCAACGTCCTGGGTATCGGTTTTGCCGCCATCTCCGACATCTGGATCAACGGCTATCCGCCGGTGCTGGCCATTGTTGGCGAATTCCTGCCGGCGGCCGGTCCGAACTTGATCTTCGCTGCCATCCTGGTGCCGCTGCTGGTGGTGGCCTACAAGTCGGTTCAGCGCCAGTCGGGCCGCTAAACGGCAAGAGCGTTTCACAGTGGTCAGTGACCGCCTGCGCCGGTCACTGACCACTGAACACCGACCATAGAACCCCGATGTTAGTCGCCTGGCGTTACCGTAAGCGCAAGTCTTTCATCCAGTCCTTCGACCCGCGAGCCTGGCTCATCTTCTACGCCTGCACGCTGGTCGTCACGCTCTTCTTTTGGGACCTGCGTTTCCTGCTCGTCTTGCTGGGCCTTGCCGTTTTCGTCCTGGTGACCTCCGGCGTGACCTGGAAGGAAATGCGCCGCGCCTTCCTCTTCATCATCGGTTTCATCGTCTTTTTCGCTTTCCTGACCTTCCTGACCGGCCGCGGCGGGACGGAGGTCTATCGCCAGGAACATCTCCTGGTCGAATTCCGCGCCCCCTTCTCGCTGTTTGGCTGGACTCCCGTGCTGAAGGTGACCCTCGAGCGCATCTTTTTTGCCGCCAGTCAGTTTGCCCGCATCTTCGGCATCGCCATCATGACCATCCTGATCCCCTACTCGCTCGACCCGGCCCTTTACGGCGTGACCTTCCGCGGCCTCGGCCTGCCCGACAAGATTGCCTATGCCATGGACCTGACCATGCGATTCATCCCTACCTTCGGGCGCGACTTTCAACTCACCCGCGATGCCCAGCGCGCCCGCGGCTATGAATTGGAAAAGATTCGCGGCGGGCTGATCGAGCAAGTGCGTAAACTCGGGCCGCTGATTGTGCCGGTCACGATTCACGCCATCATCGGCTCAGAGGACATCATCGATGCCATGGATTTGCGCGCCTTCGGCGTTGGGCCGCGCACCTGGCTGGAACAATTGACCTACCGCACCCGCGACCGGCTGCTGATCGCTTTCGGCCTCCTGCTTCTCGTTGCCGCCCTGACGTTGATGTTCCTGGGTTACGGAGGCTTCTGGGTCCCGGAGTCTCTCATCCGCGCCGTGGGCGGCTGACCCTCTTCCTTCTGGTGACAGACCTCTCCTACCTCCTCGGCCTTCTCTGCGGCTTCCTTTCGGGCGTGATGAACGCCCTCGGCGCGATTCTCGAAAAGGGTGCCGTCAATCGTTTGAGCGACGAGCAGCGCGCCGCCGGCGTGATGAAGTATCTCATCCGCAGCCCGCGCTGGTGGGCGGGAATCGTCTGCAGTTTCGGCTTCGGGACGGCCTTTGTCCTGACGGCCCAGCGCCTCATCGGCCCGGCCCTCGTCCCGGCGCTGACGGCCTCCAGCCTGATCGTCCTGGCGCTGGCTTCGGTGCGCTTGCTCGATGAACATCTGCGGCCGATCGAATACCTGGCCATCCTTTCGATTGTCGCCGGCATGGCGCTCCTCGGCTGGCTGCACCTCGACATCCCCGCCGCCCAGGTGGACCTGTTCGCCCCCGGCTTGCTCGCCCGGCTGAGCGTCTTCGCCCTGGCGCTCGGCGCGCTGTGGGGCGGCACGTATCTTGCCGCCCTGCGCCTGAGCGGTCAGGGGCGCGGCCTGCTGCTGGCCGTCTCGGCCGGTTTCCCCTTCGCCATTTCCAACCTGTGGATTTTGCCGCTCCTGCTGACCATCGGCGCCGTCTTCGGCGGGACGGCGAACGGCCTCCAGGTGGTCCTGTTCGCCCTCTCCTCCCTCATCCTGGTCGGGACGAACGTCTATGGCGTCTCGCAGACGCAACTGGCCTTCTGTTTTGCCCCGGCCAGCAAGGTGCAGCCGATTCAGAACCTGCCGACGCAGATTGTCCCCCTCCTGATTTATTTTCTGGTCTTCGAACGGACTCTTCCCCCGGTGCGCCTGCCGCTGGTCGTCCTGGCCGTGAGCCTGATTCTGCTCGGCGGCTGGGGATTGGGCCGCCGCAAGGGTCTTGTCCGCGCCGAGACGCTTCCCGAAGGAGAATGCCGATGATCAAGACGATTTCTCTGCCTGCAACCGAAGCGCCCGTGCTGGCCGAAGCCGACGCGGTGGTCGTCGGCGGCGGGACGGCCGGATTCCTGGCGGCGGTGGCGGCGGCGCGCAACGGCGCGCGGACCGTCCTCGTCGAGCAGAACGGCTTCCTGGGCGGCGCGCTGACCGCCACATATGTCTCCACCCCCGGCTATTTCGCCGATTCGGACGGCAATCGGGTCATTGCCGGGCTGGCCTGGGAGGTCATCGAGCGCCTGGAGCGGGCCGGGGCGGCTTACGTCAAGCCGGGCAAGTTCAAGCCGCAAATCTTCCCCGAAGCGGTCAAGATGGTTGCCCTGGAGATGGTCGTCGAGGCGGGCGTGCGGCTGTTGCTCTCTACCCTGCTGGCCGATGTCCTGACCGAAGACGGACGCGTGACCGGCGTGACGGTGCAGAACAAGTCTGGACGCGCCGCGTTGCGGGGGCGCGTTTTTGTGGACGCCAGCGGCGACGCCGACCTGACCGCCCGCGCCGGCGCACCCTGCGAGTTGCTTCCGCCCGAGGGCCTGTGGCAAACCTCGGTGGACCTGACCGTGGCCGGAATCGAGCCTCGCCGCGTGGTCGAATGGGCGCGCGCCCACCTCGGCGAGGTGCTTTGCCCGGAGATGAATTACGCCCACGATGACGAGGCTTTCCTCCAGCCGATGTTCACGCTGGTCGTCCCCAACGCCGAGACGCAACTTCTGGAAGGCGGTGTTCGGCACCTCGGCCCGATGCCGACCGTCAAGTTGATGATCCACCGCACCGTTGGGCGCGTCCAGGGATCGGTCGAAATCGACCCGACCGACGCCGAACAACTGACCTGGGCCGAAGCCGAGGGCCGCCGCCGCGCTCTGGCGCATCTCGACTATCTGCGCGCCAACGTGCCCGGTTTCGAGCGGGCGGTCGTGGTGGGCGAGTCGGTTCTGGGAGTGCGCGAGTCGCGCCGCATCGTCGGCGATTACCGCCTGACGCTTGGGGATTTGCTTGAGAACCGCCGCTTCCCGGATGTCATCCTGCGCAATGCCCGCGCCCTCGACCGTCACCTGCCGGGCGAGCGCTTCGAACTGATCTTTCTCAAGGGCAGCCACGACATTCCCTACCGCGCTCTCCTGCCGCAGGGGTTGGACAACGTCCTGGTGGCCGGGCGCTGTCTCTCTTGCGACCACGAAGCGCATGCTTCGCTGCGCGGCGCGGCGGTCTGCATGGGCATGGGTCACGCGGCCGGGACGGCTGCGGCGTTGGCCGTCCGTGCAGATGGCCGAGTGCGCCGGGTGGATATTTCGACATTGCAAGCGCACTTGCGCCGGGAGGGAATGATTTTGTAGGTTTATGTTGCCGGTTTCTTGCGCGCAAAAAATCCCGCTGTGAAAAACAGCGGGATTTCATCAACCGGTTGGTCGTCTCGTCTAGCGCACGATCTCGATCTGCGGCGGAACGGTGGCGTCGTAGTTCTGGTTGTCGTTGTAGCGGATGACGGTGTCGCTCGTGCCGATGATGTCGAGCGTGTAGCCGATCACCTGGGTCTGGTAGGTATCTGCCGAGCCGGTGCCGTTGATTTGGATGTCCGATGCCGGCGCCAGGATCGAGCCGGTGAAGGTCGAAGAGGCGTTGCCGTTCAGGATGAGGCTGCTATCGTTTTCCATCGGCAGGTAGATGAGCAGGCCGGCATAGGGGCCGGAGTCGGGGGCGTCGAGATTCAGTCGGGCGCCGCCGTTGATGCGGATTCCGCCATTCACGAAATACAACAGCACATCGCTGCCCTGGACGGTATCATGAGCGTTGATCGTCGCGTCGCCGCTGATGCAATAGACGCCCGGCTGGAGCGTCACGTTGCCGCTTAGCCAGGAGCCCGGAATGCTGCCCGGGGTGATCACGTTGCCGCTCTTGGTGCCGGAGGTCGAGCAGGTCACCTGCGGCATGAGCATCTGGGGCGGGTAGGGGATGGGGTTGCAATGCGTGGGCGGCGGGTTGACCTCGCCCACGTCGTAGCGGTAACTGCCCACTACGCAGATATTGGGGGCGGTGAGGGTGGAGTTCCCGCTTTGGTTGAAGGCGCCCTGGTTGCAGGTGCTATCCGAGTTGACGAACAGACCGCCGTCGATCAGCACCGTGTCGGATGTGCCGTGGACGCGCACGGCCCGGCAGTCGTGTGGGCTCAAACCGACCATAGCGTTGCCGAAGACCATCGGTTCGGTGTGCGCCGGGCGGGCGCGGGCAATGGACTCGGCGCAGACGTTGACCGTATCCCAGCCGATGACCGATGCAAAGTAGGTTTGCACGTTGACGCGGATGATCACCTGGATGTACTCGCTGTTGCCCACGTAGATGCTGGGGGTGTCGTTGGGATTGCAGTCCTCCACTACGGGCGGGTTGTTGATGATGACTCGGTCGTGGGTGAGGTTGTTCGAGTAGCCATTGGAAATCGCCCGCGCCATCGCGGCGGCCCGCCAGTCCTGGTCATGAACCTTGGCCAGCGCGGCAGCCAGGGCGGCCGCATCGGCGGCATTTTGGGCGTGCCGCTTTTCCGAAAAAGCATTTCCCCCATCCACGGCCAGAGCGGTCAGGCCGACCAGTCCGATGATGGCGAAGACGATCAGGATCAGGGCTTGACCTCGGGGTTGTACAGGATGCTTGTTCATTGTTGACCTCCGAAAAAAATTAAGGGCAGGAATATCGGAGCAGGGTGTTCGTTGCCGATGCCCGGATGGGGATGGTGTTCGTGCCGATGATCGTGCTGGTCAGAGGCATCATGATCCGATAGTTATAGACAACCGTTACGGTGACTGCTCCGCCGGCGCAAGGCGGGCTGGTCATCTCGACGTTGACGGTAACGTTGACGGCATCGTTCAAGTTGACGGGATTCGTTGAGGTCGCCCGCACCCGCGCCGCGATGGCGGCGGTGTTCAGCGGTTCGCCGTTGTCGTAGCGGCCGTTGTTGTTGCTATCCACGGTGGGATAGAGCGAGGCGTAGAGGGCGCCCTCTTCGGCGGCGTCGCGCAGCGCAATCCAGGCAAACAAGGCGCTGCCCAAATCAATGGCTCCGGCCAGCAGCCATAAAATCACCGTCAAAGAGATGGCCAGTTCGACCAGACTTTGACCGCGCTGTACGCCGCGTTTGGGAGACAAAGATTTTCTCTGATTGTGCATGTGTTCCACCTGTTGCTCGTGGTTCATGGCCAGGGAGAGTATGCGTTGGAGTCGAGCGTGTACGATTCGCAGCCGCGGTTGGCAAATTGCATCGTGATCCGTTCGGTGCCGTCCTCGTTGTCATAGGATTGATGGAAGGTGAACACGATGGAATGGGTGCCTGTAGGAAGGGTGATCCCCGCACTGGGCAGGTAGGCAGCGACCAGGTTGGGGCCGCTGGCGTTGCCTGCCCAAATCTGCACGCCGGCCAATGAAATCGATTGAAGCCGCAAAGTTTTATCGCCGCCACTCTGGTGGCCGCGGTCGTGATTCCACTGGACATAGATCTGGGTTACGGTCAGCGGCGCGCCGGTCAGGTTGTTGATTTGCATGACCATGGTGTTGTTGGGCGTGGTGATCGAACTGTGCCGCAGCAACGTGCAGTTGACCGGCGTCGCTGAGGGGGTGGGGGTGTTGGTGGCCGTAAAGGTAATGGTGGGCGTGTAAGTCTCGGTGGGGGTCGGCGTTTCGGTCGGGGTGCCGGTCTCGGTCGGGGTCAGGGTGATGGTGGGCGTCTCGGTGATGGTGGGCGAGAGGGTCGCGGTCGGGGTAGGGTTGGGGCAGCCGTAGGGGTCTACGCCGTAGCCTTGGTCGCCCTGATAGGGGCAATTGTCGGAGGCGTCCGGCACGCCGTCGCCGTCGCTATCCGGCGGCGGGAGCGGGCAGCCGTTGGGATCCAGGCCGTAGCCTTGATCGCCCTGATAGGGGCAGGCGTCGTTGGGGTCGAGGATGCCGTCGCCGTCCGAGTCGGAGGGCGGCAGCGGCGGGGGGGGCAGGGCCTCGCCCGCAACGGTCACACTGCCGATGATCGTCCGGGCGTTGGCCGAGCGGACGGTCATCGGTCCCAGCGGGACGATCGGGACGATGGGGACGAATTGGGCGGTCACCAGGACGACGATGCGGTCGCCCATCGCCACCTGAACGCCGTTGTCGATTGCGCCGGTGCAGGTGTCGAAGGGAGTCGGGTAGCCGCGAATGGGCGGTTCGCTGCCGTTGTACGGCGTCCCGGCGCCGTGATCGTATTGGATGATGATGTTGGCATCTTCGATGACGTTAAGGAAATCGGCGTTCTGGGCGGCAGCGCGGATGGCGGCACAGTTCCGGTATTGAGGCGTGCCGCCGGCGTTCAGGCCGGTTGCCGAGCCGTAGCGGGCCGCCTCGCGGCTTGCGGTGGTGACCATGCTATAGATAAAGATCAACCGTCCCACTTCCAACAGGCCATAGATGATGAGCATCAAGACCGGCAGCACCAGCGCAAATTCAACCATGCTCTGCGCCAGCGAGCGCGGCTTGCGTCTCTTAAAGATGTACCCCATTTTTTCCTCCATCTGACCTGAAACTCCTACTTTTAGTTTATGCAACCGATGCGCTCGCACAATCCTCCATCTGTCCTACTTGGGCAACAGGGCGGCGATCAGGGCCGGGAAGTAAATCATCAGCACGGTCATGAGGATAAAGCCCGGGCCAAGCGGCAGGAACATCGTCCAGGCGTGTTGTTGGTAGCGGCGGAGGAACACCAGGCCGAGAATGATGAGCAGGCTGAGGGCGCCGTAGAGCAGCAAGCCGAGCAACAACCCGCCCCAGATGAGCGGCCAGCCCAGCAGCAGGCCGAGCAGGCTGCCGAGGGTCACGTCGCCCGAACCGAAGGCTTCTTCCGCTTCTTTTGGATCCTGGCCGAGCCGGCGGGCGCGCAGGCGGGTGAAGAGCAGGCCGAGCAGGTAGAAGATCAACATGATGCCGAAGCCGGCCAGAAATCCGAGCAGGGTGCTTTGCCAGCCGTGGAGCAGCCAGCCGGCGGCAGCGCAGAGCACCAGTCCGGCCAGGCTGAGGCCGCGCAGGATCAGGCGGTGTTCGAGGTCGATCAGGGCCACCAGCGACAGATAGGCAAAGAGGAGCAGCCCGGCCCCGTATCCCAGCCGGCTGGGCGGCTCGAACCAGAGATACAGCGAAACCGACACCAGCAGAAAGATGACCAGCAGTGCTCGCGGGCCGCGCCGCTGTCCGCATGCCCGGCAGCGGCGCAGAAGCAGGTAGTCGCCCCAGGCAAAGGGCTGACGACAGTGCGGGTTGGCGCAGACGGGGCGGGTCAGGCGCAGGCTGTGCGGCAGGACGTCGGCCAGGTAGTTGACCAGCCCGGCGGCTGCCAGGCCGGCCAAGAAGGGGAAGGGGAGGAGAAAATTCATATTAAAATTATACGCGTGAGTTTCGCTTTCATAAATCACAACCGGATTACAAAATAACTTCGTGTAGCCAGATCGTGTTGGCGGCTTCGCGACCAGACATCTGTTGACGGGACAGGCGCCGAGAATCGGACAACCGCCAGATGGCCTGCGCTTGAAGAAATCGAAGAAGTAGCATACAATCCACTCGCCAAGGAGGACGCATGGATAAATTCATCATCGAAGGTGGTCATCCGCTCAGGGGAGAGGTCCAACCGGCGGGCAATAAGAACGCCGCTTTGCCCATCCTGGCGGCTGCCCTTCTGACCGACGAACCGGTCGTTTTGCACAACCTGCCCGACATCCGCGACGTGCGCGATATGCGCCGGTTGATTGCCAGCCTGGGGGTCGAACTCGAGGATTTGGGGAATAATTCCTGGCGCGTCACGGCGGCCTCGGTGCGCCCCGCCGACCTGGACCCGGACCTGTGCGCCCGCATCCGCGCCTCGATTCTGCTTGCGGGGCCGATGACCGCCCGCGCCGGCGAGGTGCGCCTGCCGCCGCCCGGCGGGGATGTCATCGGCCGCCGACGGGTGGATACGCACATCCTGGCGCTCAAGGCGCTTGGGGCGCAGGTTGAGTATCGGCGCTCGTTCGAATTCCGGGCGCGCCGGCGTCTGCGGGGCGCCGACATTCTGCTCGACGAGGCCTCCGTCACCGGCACCGAGAATGCCATCATGGCGGCCGTCACGGCCAAGGGGACGACCATTTTGCGCAACGCCGCCTCCGAGCCGCATGTCCAGGAATTGTGTCACATGCTCAATGCGTTGGGGGCGCGCATCGCGAACATCGGCTCCAACACGCTGCACATCGAGGGAGTCGAGCGGCTGCATGGCGGCGAGTTCACGATTGGGCCGGATTATCTCGAAGTGGTCAGTTTCGTCGGCGCGGCGGTGGTGACGGGCGGCGAAATCCGCATCCGCGAGGCCGGACTGCAGTACCTGGACATGGCCCGCATCGTCTTCCGCCGTCTGGGCGTGGACTGGAAGGTGGAAGGGAACGATCTGATCGTCCCCGCCCGTCAGCGCCTGAAGATCGAGCCGGATTTAGGGGGGGCCATCCCCGAGATCCGGGTCATGCCCTGGCCGGGCTTTCCGACCGACTTGATGAGCATCGCCATCGTCGTTGCTACCCAGTCGCGGGGCAGCGTCCTGTTCCACAACTGGATGTTCGAAGGGCGCATGTACTTCACCGACAAACTGAAGGGCATGGGCGCCCAGATCGTGCTGTGTGACCCGCATCGCTGCATCGTCCAGGGGCCTTCGAAGTTGTACGGCGAGAAAGTCGAAAGCCCCGATATCCGCGCCGGCATGGCTTTGCTGCTGGCCGCCCTGGCCGCCGAGGGGACCTCGGTCATCCGCAATGTCGGCCAGATTGACCGCGGCTACGAGCGGGTGGACGAAAAACTGCGCGCCCTGGGAGCCCGGATCGAGCGGGCTGTCGAAAAATAACAGAAGTGCAGCGCGCTTTTGAAGGCGTGCTGCACTTTTTAATCAGGTTTTGGTGGAGGCAAGGACTACTTGCCGGCGGCTTCGAGGAACTGGGTCACAATCTCGCGCAGAATGCGCTCGGGAATGGCTCCCACCTGGCGGTGGACGACCTTGCCGCCGTAGATGAACAGCATGGTGGGAATGCCCTGCACGCCGTACTTCATCGCCCATTCGGGATTTTCGTCGGTGTTGACCTTGGCCACCACCAGGCGCCCGGCGTGTTCGGCGGCGATCTTGTCCAGCATGGGGGCGACCATCTTGCACGGGCCGCACCAGGGGGCCCAGAAATCGACGATCACCGGCAGGGGATTTTGCAGAACGCTTTGCTCGAATTCGGCGTCGCTGACATGGATAGGTTGACTCATAGAATGACTCCTTTGATTTAATCGGCGGCTTCGCCGGGTTTCAGGATGCGATAACTGGAATAAATCGGCGCAGCCTGGCGCACCATGATGCCCACGCTGCAATATTTTTCTTCGGAAAGTTGAATGGCCTGTTCGACATCTTTGGCGGGCAGATTCTCGCCCCACAGCAAATACTCAACGTGAAGTTCGGTGTACACCATTGGATAAGTGCTGGCGCGCCGGGCGCGCACTCGAACCTGGAAATCGATCGGCGCCAGGCGCTTTTTCTTCAGGATGGACACGATGTCCATGCCGGTACAGCCGGCCACGCCGAGGAGCAGCATTTGCATCGGTCCGATGCCCTTCTGCTCGCCCAAATCGCCGATCTGCATCGTCGCTCCGGCGGCGTTTTCGCCGCGGAACGCCAGTTCGCCCAGCCAAGTTGCTTTGACTTCGGTCCAACCTTCGCTCATCGTCTCTCCGTGTTCGGGGCGAGTATATCACAAAACATTGAGTGCCCGTTTTAGTCAGATGCGGCTGACGAAAAAAAGTTGCATATCCGGTATAATCGGCGGGTATGGCCGATGGATTTTCGCGTTGGAAGGAAGGTCTTGCCCGCACCAGCCAGGCCGCCTTTGGGCGGCTGGCGGGCGTCTTTGGGGCGACTGAGATCAAGGCGGAGACTTGGGACGAACTGGAGGCCCTCTTGATCCAGGCCGACCTGGGGCTGGAAACGACCGCCGAGGTGATCGACTCTCTGCGCGCCGCCGTCCGGACCCGCGGCCTGCGGCGCGCCGCCGAACTGCGCGCCCTGCTGGAGGCCGAATTACGCGCCCGCCTGGACGCGCCGCCCGCCCTCGCATTGACCGCCCGGCCGACGGTCATCTTGCTGGTGGGCGTCAACGGTTCGGGCAAGACGACCACGGCTGCCAAGTTGGGGCGTCGTTTCGCCGATGAGGGCAGGCGCGTCCTGCTCGTCGCCGCCGACACTTTCCGGGCCGCGGCCATCGACCAGTTGCAGGTCTGGGCCGAGCGGCTCGAGTTGCCGGTCGTGGCCGGGCAGATGGGCGCCGATCCGGGGGCGGTGGTCTTCAACGGCATCCAGTCGGCGGTCGCCAGAGAGGCCGACGTGGTGCTGGTGGATACGGCCGGGCGCCTGCATACTCGTTATAATTTGATGGAAGAACTCAAAAAAGTCCATCGCGTGGCGGGCAAGGCTTTGCCGGGCGCGCCGCATGCCGTCTGGCTGGTGCTGGACGCCACGACCGGTCAGAATGCCCTCGTCCAGGCGCGCGCGTTCAGGGAGGCGGTCGGCGTGACCGGTGTGATCCTGGCCAAGTTAGACACCTCGGCGCGCGGCGGCATGGCCTTTGCCATTCGCCGAGAACTTGGCCTGCCGATCCTGTTCGCCGGTCTGGGCGAGCGGCCGGAAGACCTGACTCCTTTCGACCCGGATGCGTTTGTCAAAGGCATCCTCGCCGATTGAATGAACCTGAAAGGAAAACCGCAATGCAAGATTTACTCGATCGTTTACAAACCACGAGCGACATCCTGCGCCAGCTGATGGTGCGTCTTTGACTTGGCGGGCAAAGAAGCGGAATTGGCACGACTAGAGAGTGAGATTGCCGCCCCCGATTTCTGGGACGATCCGAGCCGCGCCCAACAGGTGAGCAAGCGGGCGGCCAACCTGCGCGAGCAGGCGGAGGAATGGCGCGGCCTGGAGCGCCGCCTGCGCGACGCGGTCGAGTTGGTGCATCTGGGGGACGAGTCTTTGCGCCCCGACCTGGAAGCCGAAATTGCCTCGCTCGAAGCCGAGATCGCGAAGCGCCGTTTTGCGGCCATGCTCTCCGGTCCCTATGACGATGGAGACGCTTTGCTGGCCATCCATGCCGGTGCAGGCGGCACCGATTCGCAAGATTGGGCGGCCATGTTGCAGCGCATGTACCTGCGCTGGGCCGAACGGCGCGGCTACGAGACCGAAATTCTCGACCTCTCCGAGGGGGAGGAGGCCGGCATCAAGTCGGTGACGATTGCCGTGAATGGCAAATATGCCTACGGTTTTCTGCGCTCGGAGAAAGGCGTCCACCGCCTGGTGCGGCTCTCTCCGTTCGACGCGGCTCATCGGCGTCATACTTCGTTTGCCCTGGTGGAAGTGCTGCCGCAGGTGGCCTTTGACGATCCGGAGGTCCATATTGATCCCTCCGAGATTAAAGTCGATACGTTTAAGTCTTCAGGGGCGGGCGGGCAGAATGTCCAGAAGAATGCCACCGCCATTCGCATCACCCATTTGCCGACCGGCATCGTGGTCACTTGCCAGAACGAGCGCTCGCAGACGCAGAACCGCGAGTTCGCCATGCGCATACTGCGCGCCCGTCTGCTCGAAATCCAACAGGCCGAAAAGGAAGAGGAGATCGCCGTCCTGCGCGGCGAATACACCAAGGCCGAGTGGGGCTCGCAGATTCGTTCCTACGTGCTGCATCCCTACCAAATGGTCAAAGATCACCGCACCGAGTACGAGACCGGCAACACGGCCGCGGTGCTGGACGGCGACTTGGACGGCTTTATGGAGGCGTATTTGGAGCAGAGCAAGGCTTGACGCCCTTGCACTTCACTACTATAATCAGCCCGCTTAACCAGGAAATCATTGCGGCCGTCCGTCTCTGGCGGCGGCCATAAAGGAGTACGCAATGCCCCCACATCCGAAGAGAAAGCACTCGAAGGGCCGCCGCGACCGCCGCCGCGCCCACGACGCGCTCGAAACCGCCAATCTGGTTGCCTGCTCGAACTGCGGGACGATGATTTTGCCGCATGTTGTCTGCCCCAATTGCGGTTTCTACAAGGGCCGCGAGGTGGTCGAGGTCAAGAAAGAAGAAAAGAAAAAATCCTGATCCTTTCGCGCCTCCGACGGGCCGTCACGCTGGCGGCCCGTTTGTGTTTTAAAGGGCATGACTTTCGATTCGCACAAGATTGCCTTTTTGTTCCCCGGTCAGGGATCGCAGCGGATGGGGATGGGCCGCGACCTGGCCGAAGCCTATCCGGCCGCCCGCCAGACCTTCGAAGAGGCGGATGCCCTTCTTGGCTTCCCGCTCTCGCGCCTGATGTGGGACGGACCGGAAGCCGAGTTGAACGACACGGCCAATACTCAGCCGGCGCTGTACGTCCACTCGCTGGCGGCGCTGCGCGTCCTTCGGTCTCTGCGCCCGGACCTGCGACCGATGTGCCTGGCCGGCCATTCCTTAGGCCAATTTTCTGCGCTGACGGCTGCCGGCGCCCTGCCGTTCGAGGCCGGCTTGCGTTTGGTGCGTCTGCGCGGCGAATTGATGCGCCGGGCGGGAAAAGCAGCGCCGGGCAGTATGGCAGCCGTGCTGGGATTGGATGTCTCGGTTCTGGATTCGATCTGCGCGCAGGCCAGCGCGGCCGGGGAAGTGGTGCAGGTGGCCAACGACAATTGTCCGGGTCAGGCTGTGCTCTCGGGGGCCAGGGCAGCGGTCGAACGCGCTGCGGGGCTGGCGAAGGAGGCCGGGGCGCGGCGAGTCATCCCGCTGGCGGTCAGCGTGGCAGCGCATTCGCCGTTGATGGCGGGCATTCAGCAGGAATTCGCGCTTGCGGTGTCTGAAACTTCGTTTACGATGCCTGCTGTGCCGGTGGTCTGCAACGTGACGGCCCGGCCGCTGCAATCGGTGGAGGAGATGCGCGCCAATCTGGTTGCCCAGTTGACCAGCCGCGTGCGCTGGCGCGAGTCGGTGGCGTGGATGGGGGCGCAGGGGATTGCCGTCTTCTTTGAGATCGGCTGCGGGACGGTGCTGGGCGGGCTGACGGGGCGAATCCTTCCGCAGGCGGAAACACGGCCGCTGGGCGTCCCGTCCGATTTTGCGGCGCTATCTTGAGGGGGGCTTAGGGGGCGGTTCTTCGTGGGCGGCTTCCAGATGCCGCTCGGCGTGATCGTCCATGCCCAGGGCGGTAAAGAGTTCGGCGGCCCGCACCAGGTAAGGACGCGCCTCCTGATTGCGTCCAACCCGCCGCAAGGCCCAGCCGTAGTTTCCGGTTTGAACGGCGATCGAGTAGCGGTCGCCGATGGCCTGGTAGATGTGGATGGCCTCGTCGAGGCATCGCTGGGCTTCTTCTTTGCGGTCGGTGACCAGGGCAATCTGTCCCTGGGCGGCCAGGACGTGCGCCTCGCCGGCGCGCGCCCCCACCTGACGATAGAGCGGCAAGGCGGTGGCGTAGAATTCGGCCGCCTCGGAGTAATTTCCTTTTTGGAAGTAAACATCCCCCAGATTCTGGATGGCGTTGGCTTCGCCCAGACGGTTGCCGATGGAACGGTAGATGGCCCAGGCTTCGGTGTAATCGGTTTCGGCGCGGTCGAGTTTTTCGAGACGGCGGTGGACGTCGCCCAGGCATTGGATGCTGTCGGCTTCACCCAGGCGGTGGCCGAGGGCGCGGTAACGCTCGAGGGCCTGTTCGAAATAGGCGCGGGCGGTAAAGTAATCGGCCTGGATGCGGTAGGCTTCGCCCAGGCCGCGCAGGCAGTTGGCTTCGCCGAGCAAGTTGCCATGCCGGCGGTAGATTTCGAGGGCATCCTCGAAGCGGCGCTGGGCGGCGTCGTATTGGCCTTGCTGGAGCGAGTTGTCGGCCAGCGATTGCAGGCAGGTGGCCTCGGAGAGTTCGTCGCCGACTGCGCGGAATATTTTGAGGGCTTCCTTGTACTGTTTTTCGGCTTGCAGGTATTTGGCTTGCAGGCGGGCGGCGTCGCCCAGGCTGCGCAGGCAGGTGGCCATCTCGGTGCGCAGATGCAGAGAACGGTAGATTTCCATGGCCCGTTCGTAGTAGCGTTCGGCCAACTGGTATTCGGCCAGGGGCAGGTGTACATCTCCCAGGCTGCGCAGGCAATCGGCCTCGCCGCGCCGGTTGCCGAGGGTGCGGAAGATTTCCAGGGCATCCTTGAAATAGATGCTGGCCTGATTGAAGTCCTCGATCCAGTAATAGACTTCGGCCAGTTCCGACAGGACGGCGGCCTGTTGGGCGGGGCGGTTGATGTGTTCGTAGATTTTGGAGGTTTGCTTGAAGTAGGAGACCGCCAACTGGCGGTCGGCCAGGTCGGGCAGGCTGGCATAGAGGCGGCCGATTTTCTTCAGGATTTCGGCCAGTTCAGGGTAAGATTGAGATCCCTCGGCGGCCAACAATTGGCGGGCTTTTTCGAGCGTTTCGATTTGGTTCTGCAAGTCGTCAGGGGGGGCCGGGTAGGCGGGGGCGCGCGAGCCGAGCAGAGAGATGCCCGGTTGGGGGTCGGGACGACGCAGGGGGGCGGTGACGGTCTGGAAGCGGAAGACCGCGCTATACCAATCGAAGAAGTCGGGGGCAGCGATGTCCAGCCGGTCCATGGCGTGGTCGGTCAGGCAGAACAGGATGGGGAGCGGCAAGTTGTTGCGGAGCAGGTCGCGTTCGGCGTTGAGGGCGGCGGCAAATGGCGGGCGTCCGTCAATCGGTGTGGTGGCCTCGATCAGATGTTCCATGCCGGTGATTGCCAGGGCAGCGTTGTCGGGCGCGATGAGGATGCGGCGCGCCACAGGATCGTTCATGATGGCATCGTGCAAACTTTTGGGGTGACGATTGGACAAGTCGAGGTGAATGAGGCGGATGTTGTGGACGGCCAGCGATTTCTGCAGACGGGCGACCAGTTCATCGCGGAGCGCAGGATGGTTGACGCGCACCAGGCCGAGGGTGAAATGGTCGAGGTGATAGCGAATGAAGCGCTGCAGGCGCTCGAACTCATCGGGGAGTTCTGTGATTTGGGCTGGTTCTTTACCCATTAGCGTTGAGCGGTGCTCCGGCGGGAGCGGCGGATGTTCAGCAGGGCTTGTTTGAATTCGGGTGTGTCCCACAGCAGCGGATGGACGCCGACCCAGCGTTCGCCGTTGTATTCCAGAGCAGCCCGCCGATAGAGCAGGAAGCGCCCGTCTTCGTCGGGGTTGATGCGGGTATCCAGGAAGGTGCGGGCCAGGATGTCGTAGTGTTTGAGGGTCAGTTTACGGGCCATTTCGCCGCGTACCAGGCTGGCGGCGCGATTGACCGCCCGTTCGTCAATCTTGTCGTCCGATTCGAGCAGGGCTTCTTTGAGCAGGCGCATGAGATCGCGCGGGCAGCCGCCGGAGAGGAAGGCCAGACGGGCCGGCAGATCGGGGCTGGCAAACAGGTCGGGGTCGACGCGCCGATGAATCGATTCGATCAGGGCGTCGAGGGTCCGTTGGTTGATGTTGTCGGGGTTGCCGCGCTCGAAGATGGTCAGCATCGGCAGGGTTTCGGGTTCGTAGCGGTCTTCGACCGTCTCGCCGGGCGGGTTGTAGAGCAGCGGGATCGGGACGACGAAAACCGTATGAGCAGCGATGCCGTTCAGCAGGTCCGAATTGGTCAGGACGGCCTGGCTGATCATTTCGGGGGTGTAGCGGTCGAGGTTGTCGAGGATGAAGAGCGGCCCGCGCGGGTAGTGTTCCTGGCAGAGATGACGGGCGTCGTCGAGCAGTAGATTGAGGTTTTTGCGCAGTTGGTCGGGGTACTTTTCGACGGCCTGGCGGATTTCTTCGCGCTGTTTGCCGGTCGTTTTGCGCAGCAGACTCAGGCCGGAGAGGAGTTTGCCGAGCGGGGTGGTCGGGCCGAGGGCGGCTTGTCCCGAGAACTCGATGGCGCGTTCGACTTCTTTTTCTTCGATGCGGGTCACGTCGCGAAACCAGTCGGTGACGATCTTGACCGTTTTGGCGGGCAGGTCTTTGATGCGTTCGTCTTGGCGAAAGGCGTCATCGAGCAGGCGCAGCATGAGCAGGAAGAGGTCGCCGAAGCCGATTTCGTTGGGGTCGGCCTGTTCGTTGACCACCGCGTAGAGCGGCAGGTAACCGTCGCGGCGGGCGTTGTCGATGACGCGCGCCAGTTCGGTGGATTTGCCCGAACCGCGGTGGCCGGCCAGAGCGATATGGCTGTAGCGGTTTTCGCTTTCCGCGCCGCGCAGGCGGCGGGCGATCCGGCTGTGCAGGTTGGTGCCGCGCGCCTGGTCGAAATCACACCAGCGCGGGTCGCCCGGCGTGAGGGGTTCATCTGGATTGCAGCGCCCAATGGCTTCGACGATGCGCTCGTTCATTTCCACTCCTTTTCTGAGAGTCGTCACGCGCGGACGTGACAAAAGTACCAAAAAGCGCAATTTTGAGCGGGGACCGTTCAAGTAAATTATAATAGGTGTTGTTGAATTGGCGGCACAAATTTCCGCCTTTTGTTCATTTCATCTTCAGGAGACAACCCATGAGTCTGAGTCAGATCGCCAGTTCGATTCCTGCCTCGCCGACCATCGCCCTGAACGAGGAAGCGCGCCTGTTGCGCGAGAAGGGTGAGCCGGTCATTCATCTCGGCATCGGCGAGCCGAAGAACAAGACGCCCATCACGGCCATCCTCAGTTCGGCGGCCAAGTTGAGCGGCGGGGAGGTCAAGTATGTGCCGACCGACGGCACGCCCTCGATGAAGAAGGCCATCGTCCGCTACATGGAAGACAACTACAACCGCGTCGTCGCACCCTACAACATCATCGTCTCGGACGGGGCCAAGCAGTCGTTGTGGAACGTGCTCTTCACCCTGCTCAACCCGCAGGACGAGGTGATCGTCCTGGCCCCCTACTGGGTCTCATACCCGGAGATGATTCGCATGATCGGCGGGATGCCGGTCATCGTCACGCCCGAGGACGGGGGCTTTGTGCCGCGCTTCGACGAAATCGAGCGCCTCGTTTCCTCTTACACCAAGGCCATCATCGTCAACAGCCCGAACAACCCGTCCGGCGTGGTCTATCCGCCCGAACTCATCGCCCAGATTGTGGAACTGTGCGAGAGCAAAGGCATCTACATGATTTGCGACGACATCTACCACAAACTGGTTTTCGATGGGCAGGTGGCCGTGCCGGCCTACAAGTACACCAACAAGGATATCGAGAACTCGAAGATCATCGTCGTCAACGGGGTGGCCAAACTCTACGGCATGACCGGCTTCCGCATCGGCTGGGTGGTGGCGCCGCGCCGCATGGTGGAGATTATGACCAACGTCCAGTCGCAGACGACTACCTGCGTCTCGCCGGTGATGCAGGCCGCCGCGGAAGGCGCTTTGCTGGGCATGCAGTCGGTGGTCGAGGCGCTGCGCCTGACGATGCAGAACAACCGCGATGTCTTGATGCAGGAACTGCGTACCTTCACGGATGTGCGCTGCGTCAAGCCGCAGGGGACGTTCTACGCCCTGCCCGATTTCCGCGCTTACACCCGCAAGAGCATTGCGAGCAACTCGACCGAACTCTCGCAATTCCTGCTCAAGAAGGCCCTGGTGGTCACCGTGCCGGGCAAGGAATTCGGCATGGAGGGCCATCTGCGCCTGAGTTACGCCGGCTCGGTCAAGGACCTGACCGAGGGCATCGAGCGCATGAAGTGGGCGCTCGACCCCAACGCGCCGTCCGAAATCTACATCGGCGACCGGAAACTGGTGCGGGATTGGTTGTGATGAAGAGAGAAGTGAAAAGAGAGAAGTGAGAGATTGACTGTTCTCCGTTCTCTCCTCTCTACTCTCTCCTCTTACAGACAAGGTGAATTATGAATAACATTTTGAACATCAAAACCCCAACCGAAGGACAGGCGGCGGCCATGCGCGCCGATTATGGACTGGAGTATCTCGGCCTGACCAATCTGCGCAAGGTCTATTGGAATCTGCCGACCGAGGCGCTCTACGAGGAAATCATCTTTCGCGGCGAGGCTTCGATTGCCCACATGGGGCCGGTCATCGTCAACACCGGCAAGCACACTGCCCGCGCCGCCAACGACAAGTTCGTCGTCCGCGAGCCGGAGAACGAAGCCAACATCTGGTGGGGGCAGTACAACCGTCCTTTCGCGCCGGAGAAGTTCGACGAACTCTTTGCCCGCCTGCAGGGCTACCTGCAAGGGCGCGATGTCTTCGTCCAGGATGCCTACGGCGGCGCCGACCCCGATTACCGCCTGCCGGTGCGCATCCTCACCGAGACGGCCTGGCACAGCCTCTTCGCCCGCAACATGTTCATCAAGCCGCAGACCGCCGAGGAGTACCGCCGCTTCGTCCCGGAATTCACCGTCATCGCCGCGCCGGGCTTCAAATCCTTCCCGCAGATTGACCAGACGCCTACCGAGACCTTCATCGTCCTCAACTTCGCCCAGAAACTGTGCATCATCGGCAACACGGGCTACGGCGGCGAAATCAAGAAGTCCGTTTTCACCCTGCTGAATTACCTCCTGCCGCTCCATGACGGCGTGATGACCATGCACTGTTCGGCCAACGTGGGCAAGGACGGCGATGTGGCCCTCTTCTTCGGCCTCTCCGGCACCGGCAAGACGACCCTCTCCGCCGACCCCAAGCGCGGCCTGATCGGCGACGACGAGCACGGCTGGAGCGACAACGGCGTCTTCAACTTCGAGGACGGCTGCTACGCCAAGGTCATCGAACTCTCGCCGACCGCCGAGCCGCAAATCTACGCCGCCACGCGCCGCTTCGGCACCATTCTGGAGAACGTCGTCTTCGACCCGGTGACCCGCTTCATTGACCTGGACGACGCCTCCATCACCGAGAATACCCGCGCCTCCTACCCGCTGACCTTCATCGAGAACGCGGTCGAATCGAAGCGCGGCGGTCACCCGAAGAACATCATCTTCTTGACCTGCGACGCCTCGGGCGTGATGCCGCCCATCGCCCGCCTCTCGACCGAGCAGGCCATGTACCACTTCATCTCCGGCTACACCTCCAAGATCGCCGGGACGGAAATCGGTCTGCGCGACGAGCCGGAGATCACCTTCAGCGCCTGCTTCGGCGGGCCGTTCATGGTGCATCCGCCGGCCTTCTACGCCGAATTGCTGCGCCGCAAAATCGAGCGCTACGGCGTCAAATGCTGGCTGGTCAACACCGGCTGGGTGGGCGGCCCCTACGGCGTGGGCAAGCGCATCAGCATCCGCCACACCCGCGCCCTGCTCAATGCCGCCCTCGAGGGCCTGCTCGATGACGTGGAATACTACACCGACCCGGTCTTTGGTTTCCAGGTGCCCAAGACCTGCCCGGAGGTCCCCGAAGACGTGATGTACCCGGAGCGCGCCTGGCACAACAAGGACGAATACTGGAAGCGCTATCGTCAACTGGCCGGGCGGTTCATTGACAACATGAAGAAGTTCGAGGCCGAGACGCCGCGCGAGGTGATCGCGGCCGGGCCGAAGGTTGAGTGATAGTGGACAGTTGAGAGGGGCAAGTTATAGAGACCAGGTCTCTTTAAGAGACCTGGTCTCTATAATCTATTCTTCCGTCTTGCTTGTATAATATCTTTATGTCGCCTGTAGTGTTGATGGCCACCCTGGGGAGCAAGGCTCAACTCATCACCCTGGCTGTGGATTGCCTGCGCCAGGAGGGGGAAATTCTGCAAGAAGCGATCGTCTTCCACACGATTGCCCAAAGACCCGAGACCGCCCGCGCCCTGGAGGCGCTGCGGCGAGTTGCCGATACCCTGCCGCCCTGCCGCTTTGTGGAACTGTGCGGCCCGCAGGGTCCGCTGCTGGACGTGACCGCGCCGGACGAGGTCGAGTGCGCCTTTGGGCAGATGTACGCCGAGGTGCGCGCCGCCAAACTGCGCGGCGAGCGGGTTCACCTGCTCATTTCCGGCGGGCGGCGCACGCTGACGGTCTTTGGCATGGCGGTGGCGCAGATGCTCTTCGATGACGAAGACCGTCTGTGGCACCTGGCCTCGCACCCGGCGCTGGAGGCCTCCGGGGCGCTTCGCGCCGGACCCGGGGAGTGGGCGCGGCTCATCCCGATTCCCGTCATCCCCTGGGGGCGGCTTTCGCCGGTCTTCGACTCGCTGCGCGATGTGACCGACCCCTTCGAGGCGGCGCGGCGGCTGGAACGGCTGCGCCTGCGCGAGCAGTGGGACGCGGCGCGCATCTTCCTGCTGACCAAGGTCAGCGCCGCCGAGCGGCAGGTGTTGGATTTGCTGGCAGGAGAGGGCCTCACGCAGTCCGAGGTGGCCGACCGGCTCTCGCTTTCGCCGCGCACCGTGGAGACGCATTTGCGCAACGCCTATCACAAAGCCGCCGAACACTGGGACCTGCCGGATGTCAACCAGGCGCAATTGGTGCGGCTGCTGTCCTCGTTCTATCACTGGTCGGGAGGGATTCAGGGAAAAAACGGATGACGC
>CALGPL010000055.1 GCA_937960595.1 uncultured Anaerolineales bacterium
ACGTTTCTCTATTAGTCAACATACTTCGCCGAAATCAAAGATTCTGTGACGTTTATCAAACCAATCTGCGTTTATCTGTGTTCATCTGTGGCCGAAATTAAGTTACCCAATGCTCTCTTTTGGAAAAGGTTAAATCAGTTCGTCCAAAAAATTGGTGTTTCTCTGGATTTATCTGTGGCTCCCGAAGACTTTTCAGGCACTTTCTAAAGAAATATTTGCAGGCGGAGGTCGAGGATGGAAAACGAGACTCGAGAGGCGGTTCGGGCGGCGATCGCGGAGGCGGCCCGGTACGTGCGCGAGGCGGCAGTGATGGCGGTCGAGACAAAGTACGTGGACCTCGATTCGGCCAGTTTCGAGGATGCCAGCCTGATGGTGCGCACGATTGTCAAATTGGATGGGGAAAGCGAGGTGGTCATCCCGGCCAAGAAGAACGAGTTCGGCGGCCTGGAGGCGGATGTGGCCGTCTTCGACCTGCACCAGCAAAATGTGCGGACGGCCATCGAGTACCGCGCCAAGATGCTCCAGGCCCTGGTAGGATTGCTGCGTGAGACCGGCACGCAGACAGGCGGCGAGTAGGCGAGCAAATGTTCTGCCCCTGGCCGAGGTCAGGGGCAGATGGTCTGGGGGGTCAGCGGTTCTTTTTGACCGTTTCGCTCATCTCGGCGCGGACGGTGGAAAGCAAATTCTCGGCTTTGAGTTCGGTCAGGGTATAGCAGGGGGCTTTGAGGTGGTCGGCCAGCGCCTGGGCCAGGCCCTGGTCGAAGGAGGCGTGTTCCATGTTGATGACCACGGCGCGGTAATTGCGGGCGGCGATTTGTTCGGCGAACTGATAGGCTTCTTCTTGGGGCGGCAGGATGCCCATCGAAACGTTGCCGGCGCCGTCGGTCAACACAATCAGGAGAGGCTCGATATCGGGATGCAGGAGTTGTTCCTGGGTGAGGACTTCGTAGGCCATGAGGATGCCCGCCGAGAGGGGCGTCTTGCCGCCGACGGGGATGTCGGCCAGGGCGCGCTGGGCGAGTTGGACCGAGTTGGTGGGCGGCAGGATGAGGGTGGCGCGGTCTTTCTGGAAGACGATCAGGCCGACGCGGTCGCGGCGCTGGTAGGCGTCGGTGAGCAGCGAGAGGATGGCGCCTTTGGTGGCAGCCATGCGTTCGGCGACGGCCATTGACCAGGAGGCGTCGACCAGGAACAGGACGAGGTTGGCAGCCCGTTTGACGCGCACCTTGCGCTGCAAGTCGCTCTTCTGGATGGCAAAGGCGACTTTCTTGCGCTGTTCGGCGCGGCGCTTCTGATAGGGGGCAGCGGCGCGCAGGGTGGCGTCGAAGGCCACGTCGTCGGTTTTGCCGTTGGCCGGGCGCGCCTGGATGTAGCGGCCGCGTTTGCGCTCGGTGTGGGTGCGCGAGCGGCGGCCGGAATGACGGCGGGTCAGTTTGTCGAGAGGGGTGTCGAGTTTACGCGGCTGGAAGGTCTCGCCGACTTTGACTTTCTGGCCACCGTCCCACCAATGGGCGTCTTGTTTGTCGAAGACAGCCTGCTGGGGAGAAGGTTCGGCGGGAGGCGGCTCGGCGGTCGAGTCCTGTTCGGCGGCCTCAGTTATGATTTTTTTTTTGCGCCTCGTCGCTGACTTCCTTTTCAGTCGGCTCGGAGGGTTCGCCCTCGGACGAGGATCCCTGCAGTTGTTCGATGCGTTCCTGCAATTGCTCGCGCGTAATTTCCGTCTGGTGGAACGGGCCGTGTTTGATGCGATGAGGCAGGGCCAATTCGGCAGCCAGGGCAATGTCGCGGTCGGTGATGGCCATGCGGCCTTCGTAAGCAGCGTGGGCGCGGGCGGCCTTGAGGATGACCAGGTCGGCGCGATGGCCGTCCACGTTGAGCGAGGCGGTCAGGGCGGCGATGGAGAGCAGGTCGCGGCGGGTGTAGGTAATCTTGTCGACCAGGGTGCGGGCATGCTCGATGATGCGCGAGAGTTTTTCCTCGTGCGGCTGCCAGGTCTTGTAAAAGCCTTCGGGATCGGCCTCGAAGGCGAGGTTGTTCTCGATGATGGCCACCCGCTCGCGGGCGTCGCGGATGCCGGTGATGTCGACCGAGAGGGCAAAGCGGTCGAGCAATTGCGGGCGCAGGTCGCCCTCTTCGGGGTTCATCGTACCGACCAGGATGAAGCGGGCGGGATGGGAGAAAGAAATGCCCTCGCGCTCGACGATGTTCATGCCCATGGCGGCCGAGTCGAGCAGGACGTCCACCACGTGATCGTCGAGCAGGTTGACTTCGTCAATGTAGAGCAGGCCGCGGTTGGCAGCCGCCAGGACGCCGGGTTCGAAATGCCGCTCGCCTTTCTGGATGGCCTGTTCGATGTCGAGCGTGCCGACGACGCGGTCCTCGGTGGCCGAGACCGGCAGGTTGACGAAGGGGATGGGTTTCATCTCGACCGGCAGGGGTTGCCCGCTGGCGGCCCGCTCGCGGCACTCGGTGCACCAGGAGGCCGGCTGGTCGGGGTCGCAGCCGAAACGGCAATCCTTGACTACCCGCACTTTGGGCAGCAGGGCTGCCAGGGCGCGGGCAGCCGTGGATTTGGCCGTGCCGCGCTCGCCGCGAATCAGCACGCCGCCGATGCGCGGGTCAATGGCGTTGAGAATCAGGGCGCGGCGCATGCGCTCCTGACCGACGATGGCAGTGAAAGGATAGATGCTGGGCATGGACAACTCCGCGCCAGGATTATACTGCACTTATCCAAATCGTGACAAAAAGGTATTCGCTCTGACCGTCATGGCTTTCCCAAACCCGGAAGGGTTGTTTAAAAACCCATTCGCCTGTATAATCCATCCATCTTAATCGCCGGAGTTCAGTTCTCATGATGGAACAAGATAACGCTTTGCTCGGGCAGGGGGACGTGCCCGAGAACGATTTGCCACAGGAAGGCACGAACAACCCCAACATGGAAGACCTCCTTCAGGAAGAAGGGCTGGCCCTGGATTTTCCCCAACCGGGCGAGATCCGCACCGGCACGATTGCCAGCATCAGCCCCACGCAAATCCTGGTCAGCGTGGGCGCCAAATCGGAAGGCGTGATCGCCGGGCGTGAATTGGAACAGATTCCCGCCGAGGAGCGCGCCGCTTTCCAGGTCGGTCAGGAAATCCCGGTCTATGTGCAGGCCGCCGAAGACGCGAATGGGACGGTGGTCCTTTCCTATACCCGCGCCCAGGAACAAAAGGGTTGGCAGGAAGTCGAGAAAATGATGGAAGCCAGCGAAACCTATGAAGGCCGGGTGGAGGGATATAACAAAGGCGGTCTGATCGTCCCCGTACACGGTCTGCGCGGTTTCGTCCCGGCCTCGCAGATCAGCATGAGCCGCCGGATGAATTTGACGGGCGATACCCCCGATCAGCGCTGGGCACAGATGATCGGCGAGCCGATCACGGTGCGGGTCATCGAGGTAGACCGCAACCGCCGCCGCCTGATCCTCTCTGAGCGGGCCGCCTCGAGCGAGACGCGGCAATCCATCAAGGAACGCGTCATCGAGAGCCTCCAGGAGGGCGACATCTGCACCGGGCGCGTCACCAGCCTGGCCGATTTCGGGGCGTTCGTCAACATCAACGGCGCCGACGGGCTGGTTCACCTCTCCGAAATCTCCTGGGACCGCGTCCAGCACCCCTCCGAGGTGCTCGAGGTGGGTCAGGAGGTGCAGGTCAAAGTCATCAACATCGACCGTGAGCGCAAGCGCATCGGCCTCTCGCTGCGGGCGCTCCAAAATGATCCCTGGCAGCGCAAGGTCGAAAAATTCAAGGTCGGCCAACTGGTCGAAGGCGTCATCACCCGCCTGGCCAAATTTGGCGCCTTTGCCCGCCTGGAAGGCGACCTGGAAGGGCTGATCCACATCTCCGAGATCAGCGAGAAGCGCATCGAGCATCCCAAGGAAGTCCTGCACGAGGGCGACGTGGTGACCCTGCGCATCATCCGCATCGACGCCGATCAGCGCCGCATCGGGCTGAGTCTGCGCAAGGTCGATTCGGGCGCCTACAAAGACCTGGATCTCAAACAGATCGACTTGGAAGACGTCGGTCTGCAGGCGAGCAAAGAGCCTCCCACGGCCGAGGCCGCCCCTCCAGCCGGGGAGCCCGAGGAAAAGAAAGAAGATTAAGCCGCATGGGCGCACCCGCAATGGTGCGCCCAACTTCCCTCTGATTATGAACCGACCCCTGATCGTTGACGCACACGAAGACATCGCCTGGAACATCCTGGCCCTCGGGCGAGATTACACGCGTTCGGTGCGCGAAACGCGGGCGCTCGAACAAGGAAGCGAAAACGTGGCCCGCAACGGCGAGACCCTGCTGGGCTGGCCGGAATATCAGCAAGGCCGGGTGGCGTTCGTCTTCGGAACCCTGTTTGCCGCCCCCAAACGGCGCAGCCTGGGCACCTGGGACAGCCAGTCTTACGAGACGTTCGACGAGGCCCACCGCCTGTATCGCGCCCAACTGGCTGCCTACCACATGCTGACCGACCGCCACCCCGACCACTTCCGCCTGGTGCGCAGCCGCGCCGACTTCGAATCGGTCCTGGCCGATTGGCAGACAGACAAACAGACTCACCCGGTCGGGTTGGTGGCGCTGATGGAGGGCGCAGAGGGCATCCGCACCCCCGCCGAACTGGAGGAGTGGTGGCAGATGGGCCTGCGCATCATCGGTCTGGCCTGGGCGGGGACGCGCTTCTGCGGCGGAACCCGCGAGCCCGGTCCGCTGACCCGCGACGGTCACTTGCTCCTGAAAGGGATGGCCGAGATCGGATTCGGCCTCGACTTGAGTCACATGGACGAACTGGCGGCCCTGCAAGCGCTGGATCGTTACGCCGGGCCGATCATCGCCAGCCACGCTAACCCGGCCGCGGCTGTCGCGAACTACGAGGGCAATCGCCTGCTGAGCGACGCCGTCCTGCGCCGCCTGATCGAGCGGGATGGCATTGTTGGCGTCGTCCCCTATAATCGTTTCTTGAAAGCCGGCTGGACGGAAAGCGACGGCCGGGAAGGGATTACCCTCGCCCATGTGGCCGACATGATCGACCACGTCTGCCAGCAGGCCGGCGATGCCCGTCATGTAGGCATCGGCAGCGACTTCGACGGCGGTTTTGGCCTCTCGTGCGTCCCGGCCGGCCTGGACTCGATCGCCGACCTGCAAAAACTGGTGCCGATTCTGCGCCAGCGCGGCTATTCGCCCGAGGATGTGCATGCCATCATGGGCGGCAACTGGTGCGAGTATCTCAGAACCTCCTTGCCGGAGGAATGATGGCCGAGACCGCCTCGTTTTCCCCCGACACTTCGCCCTCCCGCCTGCGGATTCGCTTCGGGCTGATCGTCACCCTCATCGGGCTGGTGATCTTCCTGCTCGGGGCGCGGCCGGAATTGGTCAGTCTGGACCGCAGTCCGGTGGTGGGGTTCGTGCAGATTGCCGTCTTCCTGGTAGGCCTGGCGGTGATTTGTGTGGGAGGCTACACCGCCCTGACGGCCTTCTGGCGCAACGGCGAACGCAGCATCGCCGCCGACATCGGCTCGCGGCTGGTTGCAACCGGTTACGTTATCGCCGTCTTTGCCGGCATGGCGGATGTCTTTGGCATGGGTACCCAGACGCTGCCGCGCGTTCCTGTGTTTGGCCCCTGGCAGGCCACCGGCGTTCAGATCGGGCAGGTGGTCATCTGCCTGGGGTTGCTGCTCCTGATTCCGTTCCGACGCCTTCCTCCAGCCGTCCAGGAGTAAACGTGGGCGAATTCTTGCGCCGCCGCCGGTATTGGATATGGGCGGCCCTGGTGTTATTGGCGCTGCTGCTGCGCTATGGGGGAACGACCGTGGTGGTGCGCAACCAGTCTTTTCGGACCCTTTGTGTGGTGCACATCTCCCGCAGCGCCGACCCGGGCGCGGCGGAACCGAACCGGCTGGGGAGCGTGCTGCGTTATCCCCAATCGCGCGACATCCGCCTGCCGCTTGCCTGGAGCCTGTTCGTCCCGGCCGAGGAGCGGCGGCTGTACGCCTGGGCCTGGGATTGTGAGGGGAATCTCGTCGAAGCGGCCGAGTTCAGCGGAGGAGACAACCTGTTCGACTGGCCGGTGGACGGCCGCTGAGAGGAAGCAACGCCCCAGCCGGGGCGTTTCGTTTTCTCGAGGCTATCCTACTTTCCCGGCTCGCGGCCGACAATCCCCTTCTGCCAGGCATAGACGGCCACCTGGGTGCGGTCGGCAAGGTGCAGTTTGCTGAGAATGTTACTGACATGCCCCTTGACGGTATTTTCGCTGATGACCAGTTTTTCGGCAATTTGGGTATTTGTCAGGCCATTGGCGATCAATTTGAGGACTTCCAGTTCCCGTTCGGTCAGTTCGGCAAATAACGGCTGTTCGTCGGGATCCTCGCTGCGCACGTTTTGCAGGACGCGCTTGGCCACCAACGGGTGCAGAGTCACTTCACCCTGGACGGCGCGGTGCAGCGCTTCCACCAATTTTTCCATCTTTACATCTTTGAGAATGTAAGAAATGGCACCCGCCTTCAGGGCCGGGAAGATATGGATATCCTCGTGGTAGGAGGTCAGCACCACCACCTGACTGCGCGGGCTGATGCGCTTGATGTGGCGGATCGTCTCGACGCCATCCGTCCCCGGCATGATCAGGTCGAGGAGGACGATATCGGGAATGAACTCGGCCACCAGGGCGATGGTTTCCGGGCCGTTGGCGGCTTCGCCGACGACCTGAAAATCACGAGTCATTTCGAGATAACTGCGCACGCCGTTCCGAACCACTTCATGGTCGTCGGCTAGGATGACGGTCAGAGGAGGGGTCATGTACTTTTTCCTAATCCCGACAGAATTATTCGACGGGCAAATAGACCTGGAGGCAGGTCCCTTTGCCCGGCGCGCTTTCGATTTGTAAACTACCCTGCAGACCTTCGATGCGCCCGCGGATGGAGCGTAATCCCATGCCGCTGGCTGTCCGAGTCAGGTCGAATCCGCAGCCATCGTCCTGAATGGAAACCTGGATGGCGTCTGCAAGATAATTCAACGCGATGATCACCCGGTTGGCGCGGCTGTGCCGGGCGACGTTGGCAAGGGCTTCCTGAACGATACGGTAGATGGCCTGTTCGATTTGCAGAGAGACCCGGCGCTCGCCTTGAATTTTCAGATCCACACCGATCTCGTTTCGATTTTCCCATTCAAAGATATATTCGCGCAAGGTGGTCACCAAGCCTTTTTCTTCCAACGCGACCGGATACATTTCTTGGACCAGGAAGGTCAGTTCCTGAATGACCTCATAGACGAGGGTCTCGGCCTCGGAAAGGTGGCGCTTGGCCGCCTCGGTGCTGGTCGCCAGCATTCCATTGGCAGTCCCTAGTTGCGCCAGCGCGGCGAAGGCTTTTTGCTTGGCGCTATCGTGCAGGTCGCGCGCCAGCCGGTTGCGTTCTTCCAGGATGGCCAGTTCCTTGGCCTGCTCGAAGAGGTGGGCATTTTCGATCGAGAGCGCGGCGCGCTGGATCATGGCCTGGAACAAACGCTGGATGTCGGCAGTCGCGGCGTTCTCCTGGTGAAATCCCACCAGGAAGACGGCCGGCATGCCATCGCCGATCGGCACCGGCAAGAGGATGGCCGAACGGATGCTGGGGGAGAGAAACCGCCAGACGAGGTCCGATTCCTGTGGAGAATCGGCCGGCAGGGACAGGACGACCGTCTCTCCAGCGCCGGCGACCCGTTCGAGGAGGCCCGTCTGCGGCGGGTGGTGACAGTTGGGCAACGCATCCGACCTCAGGCCATGCGCCAGGCGCACCTGCCAGCATGCGGATTTGGGCTGCCAAACCAGGATGGCGCTTTCGTCGGCGTGGAGGAGATTGCAGGCAATGTCGATCAGCGCCCGGAAAACGTCGTCCAGGGTTAGAGAGCGAAGCATTTTTTCATCGGCCTGATAGAGAGCCTGCATTTCCTCGCTGCGGCGGAGCAGCGCCGAGGTGCGTTCCTGCACCTGACGCTCGAGTTGCCGGTTGCGCTTGTCGATGGCCCGGATGCGCCACTGATTGCTGCCGACGGCCAGGGCCAGGATGATCAGGATGGTGAGCGCCCGGAACCAGAACGTTTGCCAGAAAGGGGGAACGACAACGATGCGCAGGGAAGCGCCGGTCGGATTCCAGACGCCATCGTGGTTGGCGGCCATCAGGCGCAGGGTGTAGGTCCCGCCCGGAAGGTTGGTATAGCGGCCGCTGTGATTCGTGCCTATGTAGTTCCACTCATCCTCGAAGTTTTCCAGAAGGTAGGCATACTGATTCCGCCCGGGCTGGGCAAAACTGAGCGCGACGAACTCGAATTCGAAGGAGCGGAGCGGCCAGGCGAGGGTGACCTCCTGCAAAGCCTCGGCCCTCCTGTCAGGGACGATGGCGCGCCCCTCGCTGGTCAGGGAAGTCAGCACCACCGGCGGGACGTAGGAACTGTCCTGGACGTTGAGCGGGTGGAAGACGGTCAGGCCGTTGACACCGCCGAAATACATTTCTCCGGTCGGCGCCAGGGCATAGGAATTGAGATTGAATTCGTTGCTCTGCAAGCCATCGCTCACGGTGTAGTTGCGGAAGGTTTCTCTGAGCGGATCGAAGCGGGAAATGCCATAGTTGGTGCTCAACCACAGATCCCCGTTGGCGTCTTCCAAAATGCCATAGATCAGGTTGTTGGGCAGGCCGTCGGTATCGAGATAGTGGGTGAAGAAATCGCCCTCGGGATGATAGCGATTTAAGCCGCCGCCCGTGCCCACCCAGAGCGTGGCGCGGCTGTCGCGATAAATGACCATGACGGTATCGTCGCTCAGGCTGGCCGGATGATGAGGCTGGTGCTGATAGCGGATGGCCCGCCCGCTCTGCGGGTCGAAATGATTGAGGCCGCCATTGGAGGTTCCCACCCAGAGAGTGCCGTCGGCGTCTTCGTAGAGGGCATAGATTTCGTCGGCGCTCAAACTAGAGGGATCGGAAGCCCGGTAGCCGTAACGGGCAACCACGCGGCGGGTCCGCGGATTGAACCGATAGAGGCCATTGTCGGTCCCCAGCCAGTACCTTCCCCGCCGATCGGCGTGGATGACGTAGATTCGTTCGCTGATGAGCGGCAGAGGATCCTCCTCGGCCGGAAGGTAGTGCGTAAAACGACCGGTTCGGGGGTCCAGCCAGTCCAGGCCGGTGGTCGTACCGATCCACAGAATGCCATTGCTGTCCAGGTAGAGGGACCAGACCTCGTCGTTTTGCAGGCTATTGGGGTCGTCGGGGAGGTGACGGTAGTGGCTGAAGGTGCCCGTTTGGGGGTCGAAGCGGTCCAGCCCGTTGCCATAGGTTCCAATCCAGACCTGCCCGGCCGGATCGACCAGAATGGGAAAGATAATGTTGCCGCTCAGGCTGTTGGGATTGTCGGCTTGATGGTCGTAAGTAACAAAACGATCCTGGCCGTGATCGTAGCGGTTCAACCCGCCGCCGAAAGTCCCCACCCACAAGACGCCGCCGCGATCCTCATAGATGGCCGAGATCGTATTGGCGCTCAGACTGGAGAGACTGCCCGGCTGATGGCGATAATGAATGAAGCGGCCGGTGGTATGCTCTAAGCGATCGAGGCCATCATTCGTGCCTACCCACAGATTGCCGGAGCGATCGAGATATAGGCTGAGCACGTTGTTACTCGCCAGAGAATGCGCCACGGTGGGAAAGTTGCGATAATGAGCAGCGTACTCCAGACGGGGATCGAAGTGATCCAGCCCGCGGTTGGTTGCCAGCCACAACATGTTGTTGTGGTCGCTGACGATTGCATAGATGGTATTGCTGATGATCGAATTACGATTGGCGCTGTCGTGGGTATAGGAGAGGAAACCGTCCATGGTGCGGATGTAGCGGTTCAGCCCGCCGCCGTTGGTCCCGATCCACAAACTGCCGCTGGCATCCTCGTGAATGGCGGTGATGTCATTGCTGGAAATATCGGGCGGCAGGAACGTCTCTGTGTAATAATGAATGAAGCCGTTGCGGGCGGGCGAGAAGCGGTCGAGACCGTCAGCCGTCCCCACCCACAGGAGGCCGCGGCTGTCCTCGAACACCACCTGGACGGTGTTGTTGATCAGACTCTCGGGGTTGTTTGGGTCATTCAGGAAGCGCGTGAATCGGCCCGTAACGGGATCATAACGGTTGAGCCCTTCGTTGGTGCCAATCCAGAGGTATCCCTGCCGATCCTGGAAGAGGGCATTGATCCAGTTGTCGCTGATGGAGGTGGGATCGTTGGGGTCGGGGCGGAAAATGTGAAACGTGTAGCCGTCATAACGGTTCAGGCCGTCCTGGGTGCCGATCCACAGGAAGCCCTGCTCATCTTGCAAGAGACAGGTGACCACGCTCTGCGAAAGGCCGTCGGCAGGCCCAAGGCGGTTGAAGCGGATGACAGCAGGAATGGCATTGCCCGGCGAGGCTGTATGAGCATCGGCGCCGATTCGACCGCCCGCCGGGTTGAAGGGGATCGGCCCGGGCTGGGAACGTCCCGACCAGACGGAGGGCATCCCTGCCACCACGGCCGAGAGAGCCAGCAAGACCAGCAACAGAGCCAGAAAGCGAACAAGCCCTTGTTTCACGCGCCTTTCTCCAGAACCTGCGGTCAATGCGGTTATTGTAACACTTTCGTAAGCGATAGATGAACGGAGGCCTGCCGCGGTGTTTTCCAGAATCGAAGACCGCCGGACTGCCTGCGAAGCGCAGTCTGGCGGTCTGGGCCAGTTGCGGGGGGTGGATTCGAACCACCGACCTCCAGGTTATGAGCCTGACGAGCTGCCGCTGCTCTACCCCGCGCCGGTTACAGCGAAGCGCTATTGTATCACTGGGGAGTCTCAGAGTCAAGGATAGAGGGCAATCTCCTGGCTGTAGAGGTACATCGTGCCGGGAATGCGCTCGTCGGGCTGGCGGACGACCAGCCGCGCCCACATCGGCGCCTCGATCAGGTAAGGCAGATCAATCGCGAACGGCACATAGGAATCATCCGCCGCCGGCTCGACCGCCACCAGCCGCGTGGCAATCACCCCTCCACTCTCGGAGACCAGTTCGATCACCAGCGGCTGGCGGTTCAAAGGCCGGAACTGGCCCTCGACGAGCAGCACGCTGCCGCTGACCTGCCCCCCCGGCAACGGCCAGGAAAGCAAACAGCGCTCGTATGGCGGTTCGGGAGGGTTGATCACATCCTCCCCGTCTGAAAGCAACAACAGATGAACCGAGGAGAGCGCCTGCAGGCGCCCCAAGCCGTCTTCGGTCGAGACCGTCAGGCGGCCCAGTTCGCCCGCCGCCCCGATCTCGAAGCGCAAATCAACCGACAGGTAGGCCCAGGTCGTAGAGGTGTAAACGCCGGTCACCTGTCGAGCCAGCAAACGCCCATCCTCGCCGAACAATTCCACCCGGACGCGGTTGTTATAGCCCGGAATGACATAGCCGCGCACAGAAATAGGGGAGGTCACCTTCGAGAGCGGCCCGGGCATATGGATCTGGATGGCCGCCTCGCTGACCGCCGGCGTCGGCAGAGGGGTGAACGTAGCCGTCGGGGGGACATAGGGCGGCGGCGAGGCGGTCGCCGTCGGGGTGGCAGACGGGGTGGGATTGGCCGGGGGCTGCGGCGTCGCGGCCACAGGTCCGGGCGGCGTCGGGGTTGGCGTGGCCTCCCCGCGGGCAAACGGCTGACAGGCGTTCAACAGCAGGAGCAGCAGGAGCGGGAAAATCGAACGTCGCATCATGGAGACGATAATGGGCGAGACGCCCCGGCCTGCGGGGCGTCCCTATTATAGTCCGTAGATGTCGCTGTACTTGCGACGCAAGTAACGCATATAGGGCGCCGCGTCGATCTTCGAGCCTGTGACCCGCTCAACCAGTTCTTGCGGCATGAACTTGCGCCCATGACGATGGATCTTCTCGCGCAGCCAGCCAAGCAGCGCCTCGAATTGGCCGGCCCGAATCTGATCGGTCAGATCGGGAAGGTCGGCGTTGATCTTCTCCCACAACTGGACCGAGATGAGGTTGCCCAATGCATAGGTCGAGAAGTACCCGAACAGGCCCCACGACCAGTGAATGTCCTGCAAGACGCCGAGGGCATCGTTGGGCGGGAGGATGCCCAGGTATTCTTGCATCTTGGCGCTCCAGTACACCGGCAGATCGCGGACTTGCAGTTTGCCCTCGATCAAGGCAATCTCGATTTCCAGCCGCAGCATGATGTGCAGATTGTAGGTCGCCTCGTCGGCCTCGACGCGGATCAGGGAGGGCTGCACCTTGTTGATGCCCTGATAGAAACGCTGGAGAGGCAATTCGCGCAACTGCGGGAAGTATTCCTGCAAGCGCGGGTAGAAATATTCCCAGAAAGGCAGCGAGCGTCCGACCAGGTTTTCCCACATGCGGCTCTGCGACTCGTGGACGGCCAGCGAAGCGCCGCCGAGCAGGTTGGTGCGGGCCAGGGCCGGATCGGCGCCCTGCTCATAGAGGGCGTGGCCGCACTCGTGCATCGTGCCGAAGAGCATGGTGTTGAGGAAATTCGGGTCCACGCGGGTTGTGATGCGCACGTCATAGAGGCCGGGACCGCCCGTGAACGGATGAGCCGACTTATCCTGCCGGCCGCGGCTCCAGTCGTAGCCAAAGCGGGTGATGACTTCCACGCCGAAGTCCCATTGCTTTCGCTCGTCAAAGGGCTGGTGCAGGAACGAGTCGTCCACCTGCGGCCGCTCGGAGAGGGCGCGGATCAATTCGACCTGCTGCGGGCGCAAGGCGTCGAAAATGGCGCGCACCTCGGCCGTTTTCATGCCCGGCTCGAAGTTATCGAGCAGAATATCGTAAGGATGATCCGCCGGCGGGAAGAAGCCCACGAAACGGTGAGTCAGCTCCATGATCTTTTCCAGGTGCGGACGGAAATGCTCGAAATCTGCCCTCTGGCGGGCCTCCGCCCAGGCCTGGTTGGCCACGGCCAGGACCTGGTTTTGCTCGACGATGAATTCGGCCGGGACGCGCGTCGCCCGCTCGTAGTCTCGGATGGCAAAACGGATCAGGCGGGCGTCATCCGAATCGGGGTCGAGGCTCTCGGCATAAGGCCCAAGTGCCTCGAGCAGTTTGCCCATTTCGGGCGAAGTGCCGATCTGGTGGGCAATCTTGCCCAGCGTACCGGTCTGTTGACCGCGCTGCTCGGCCGCGCCGGGCGGCATATAAGTCTGCTGATCCCAGCCAAGCAGCGAAGCCGCGCCATTGAGATCGGCCACTTCGGCCAGCATTTCTTTCAAACGGGCCAGTTTCTTTTCCATGCAGGTCTCCTCGAATGCCAAAATATCCCAAAGGGCAATTCATTCTACCCCAAGCCGTCCATCGGCGAAAGCACAAAAAGCACCTCTTTGAGGTGCTAAAGATCAAGATACGCGCCCAGCATGGCCTCGATGGCGACTGAACATGGACCACAAAACCCGGAACGCTGAACTCTCACTCGTAGCGCAGCGCCTCGACCGGCTCCAGGTTGGCGGCCCGGCTGGCCGGATAGATGCCGAAGAACAGGCCGATGACGGTCGAGAAGATCGTGGCCAGCAGAATGGCGTCCAGGCCAACCACCGGATCGAAGGGCGTGCCCGAGTTGGCGGCAATCCGACCGACGATGAAAGCGATCAGCCAGCCCAGGCCGATGCCGATCAGGCCGCCGATCAGGCTGAGCAGCGACGACTCGGTCAGGAACTGGATCAGGATGTCGCGCTTGCGGGCGCCCAGCGCCTTGCGCAGGCCGATCTCGCGCGTCCGCTCGGTGACCGAGACCAGCATGATGTTCATGATGCCGATGCCGCCGACCAGCAGCGAAATGCCGGCAATGCCGCCCAGGAAGATGGTCAGCACCCCGGTCACCGTCTTGGCAACGCTGATGAAATCCTGCTGGGAAAAGATGGTGAAATCGTCGGCGCCGATGGGCGTGTTGTGACGCTGACGCAAGATTTGGGCGATCTCTTCGGTCGCCTGGGGAATGGATTGGGCATCCACCACCTGGACCAAGATCAGGCCGACCGTCTCGCGGTTGCCGCGGTTGAGGACGCGCGTCCGGGCGGTCTCGATCGGCATGATGATGATGTTGTCCTCGCTGCCCATCATCCCGCCGCCCTTCGACTCCAGGACTCCGATGATGCGGAAGGGCTGACCGTTGATGCGGATCGTCTCGCCGATCAGGCCGTCGCGGTGACCGAACAGGCGGTCGGCCACATCCGGGCCGATGAGCGCCACCGAGGCGCGGCCGAGGCGGTCCTCCTCCGTGAAGAAACTGCCCTCGATCAAGGCGTAGTTGCGCATCGTCAGATAGGCGGGCGTCGAGCCCAGCACCTGGGTGCGGATTTGATTGCCGGACGCCGTGACCAGCGCATCGCCCTGAATGGCCGGGGCGACCGCCTCGACCGACGGCGCCTGGAAGGGATCGGCCATAGCGGCCGCGTCGCTCATCGTCAGCGGGCGCGGGTTGCGAATCTCCTCGCTGCCGCCCGAAATGACGAACAAGAGATTGGTGCCGATGCCGCTGATCGAGCCGGTGATGGTCGCTTCGGCGCCCCGCCCGACGGCCAGCATGGCAATCACCGCCCCCACGCCGATCACGATGCCCAGAATGGTCAGCCCGGAGCGGAGTTTGTTGGCGTTGAGGCTTTCGAGCGCCTCGAAGATGGATTGACTCAGATTCATTTTGCGCTTGCCTCCTCGCCGTTGACCAGCAGACCGTCGCGCAGGCGGATGATCCGCTCGGCCTGGCTGCCAATGTTGGGGTCATGGGTGACGATGATCAGGGTGGTGCCGCGTTCGCGGTTGAGGGTCAGGAGCAGATTCATGATCTCCTGGCCCACCTTCGAGTCCAGGTTGCCGGTCGGCTCATCGGCCATGATGATGGCCGGATCGTTGACCAGGGCGCGGGCGATGGCCACGCGCTGCTGCTGTCCGCCGGAAAGTTCGGTCGGCCGATGGTGCATGCGGTCTCCCAGCCCAACCGCTTCGAGCGCCTGCCGGGCGCGTTGGCGGCGGTCCTCGCGCCGCCCGGCGTAGCGCAGCGGCAGTTCGACATTGCCCAGGGCGGTTGTGCGCGAGAGCAGGTTGAACGACTGAAAGACGAAGCCCACCTTGCGGTTGCGGATGCCGGCCAGTTGATCATCGTTGAGCGATTCGACCGCTTCCCCATCCAGCACATAGCGGCCGGAGGTCGGCCGGTCGAGGCAGCCGAGAATGTTCATCAACGTAGATTTGCCCGAACCCGACGGCCCCATGATGGCCACCACCTCGCCGCGCCGAATCTTGAACGAAACGCCGGCCAGAGCATTCACCTGCACGCTGCCCATCTGATAGACTTTGGTCAGGCCTTCAGCCTCGATGACATAATCTTCCATAAGGATCACCTGCGCATGAAAGGCGGGCCATTCTGCCCGAATTCAGCCGGCGGGTTGAGGATGATCGTATCGCCCACCTGCAAATCCCCGGCAATCACCTCGCTCATCAAATCGGACGAGGCGCCCAGCGTGATGACCGTCCGTTCGATCTGCCCGTCGGAATGCAGCACATACACCACCCGCTGCCCCTCGACCAGCCGCACCGCCCGGTTCGGCACCAGCAAGACATCCTCCAACTGACGGACGGTGATGGTGACGGCAGCCGTCATGCCGGGCCGAATGCGGGCATCCGCGTCGGTCAGTTCGACGACAACGGCAAAGTTGACCGTCCCGGCGGCGACCGTGCCGGCCCGGGCGACCTGGATCACCCGGCCGTGATATTCCTGCCCCATGGCCGCGTCTAAGGTTACCAGCACCGACTGCCCCACCTCGACCGAATTGATGTCCACCTCCGAGAGTTGCACATCCACGAGCAGACGGGAAAGGTCGTCGATGCGGAAGGCCGCCAGGCCTGGGCTGACCAGATCACCGGGCATCGGGACGACGTTCATCACCGTGCCGGCAAAGGGAGCCGTAATCTGCCCGGCGCGCAGCGCCGCCTCGGCCGCGCGGACGCGGGCCTCGGCCGCGGCGACGTCCTCCGGGTCGGGGCCGTTGCGCAGGCGCTCGTACTCGCGCTCGGCATCCGCCAAGCGCGCCTCGGCCAGGGCCAGGTTGGCGCGCGCTTGCAGCAACGGGCGCGCCGTCGAATTCTCCCCATAGGTCGAGACCAGGATGTCATAGCGCGTCTGGGCCGCGTCGCGGGCATCCAACGCCTGATAGTAGGCCAGTTCGGCCTGGGCAGCGGCCGCCCCCGAAGTCTGCAGACTCTCCAGGGCGCGCCGGGCATTGACCAGATCGGCCTGCGCCAGGATGATGTTCTGCGGCAGGCTGGCCGGATCGAGGGTCGCCAGCACCTGGCCGGTTTCGACCCGGTCGCCGGGCCGGACCCACACTTCGAGCACCGTCCCGCTCGTCTGCCAGGCCAGATGGGCGGTCTGGTTGGCGCGCACCGTGCCGGTCGCCCCGATGGTCGCCGTCAGCGTGCCGCGTTCGACGACGACGGTCTGATACAGGCTGTTCTGCCCGCCGGCGCGCAGGTTGCGGAGACCCAACCAAGCCGCGGCGGCGACGATCAGCACCACAACCAGAATGATCCAAAAGCGATACTTTTTCATAGGAAAGGTTACCTCCAGGAAACTGACTGATTTTACTCCAACCGCCTCCCCAGAGAGAGGTTCTGCCGGGCTTTCTAACAGATTTCTTACCGTGCCGGTAATTTTTACGGGAAATCTTTGCCGATTCTCCTCATTGGTGCCGTTGACAATTGGCTGCTATGAATTTGACGAACAGAGGTGAATCGATCCATCTTCTTGTCAAACGAATTTGGAATAGAATTTATTCGGCCCTTTCCAGACACGATCACGAAAATCACTTTCCTGACCTCCGTCTCACACCTTGTCATTGTGATTATCGTCACCAGCAGAAGTGACATTTTCGCCTGTCTGGCCTGGCAAAATTTGATTATTATGATAGCAACAGTAAGAGTTCATTAATGTTAGAGCAGGAGAGAAGCCATGCAGACCATCCCGAGTGAATATCTGGAAATCGACCGCAAAGAGCGCGTCTACATGCCCTATCAAGACCTATCGCTGCGACCGCCCTCCGAGCGCGTCTGTGACTTTGGCGATGTGGTCATCCCCCTGGATTCCGATCGGGCAATGCTGGAAGCCAGCCGCTGCATTCACTGCCCCGACCCGGCTCCCTGCATGCTGGCCTGCCCCTGCCACAACGACATCCCCTCGGCCATGTGGCTCATCGAACAGGGACGGTATATAGAGGCCGCACAACTCTACCGCGAAACCAGTTCCCTGCCTGAAATCTGCTCGCGCGTCTGCCCGCACGAGCAACTCTGCCAGGGCTCCTGCGTGCTGAACAAGACCCACGAACCGGTGCTGTGCGGCCCGCTGGAAACCTTCGTCACCTGCTACGAGCGCAAGGTGGCCGGCGTCGCCATTCCGGTTGGAAAACCGACCGGCAAGAAAGTCGCCCTGGTCGGCGCCGGCCCGGCCAGCCTGGGCTGCGCCGAGCAACTGCTCCAGATGGGCCACGCCGTCACCTTCTTCGACTCCAAACCCGCCCCCGGCGGCCTGTTGACCTACGGCATCCCCAACTTCAAACTTTCCAAAGACGTTTTCTTCTGCCGCTGGGGTGATTTCGAAAAAGCCGGGGCCAAATTCATCGGCAACACCTATATCGGCAAAGATAAGACGATCGAAGACCTCTTCAAAGAAGGCTTCGACGCCGTCTTCATCGGCGTCGGCGTCGGCATCGATGCCAAAATGGACGTCCCCGGCGAGGACCTGCCCGGCGTCTACGAGGCCACCGACTTCCTGATGCGCGCCAATACCGACCTCTCGCTCCTGCCCGAACACATGCGCGAACGGCCCAAGATCGGCAAGCGCGTCGTCGTCATCGGCGGCGGCGACACCGCCTCCGACTGTCTGCGTTCGGCCCTGCGCCTGGGCGCCGAAGAAGTCACCTGCCTCTACCGCCGCACCGAAAAAGAAATGCCCGGCGGCAAGAAAGACCGCCAAATGGCCAAGGAAGAGGGCGCCAAGTTCCGCTTCCTGACCCAACCAGTGCGCTTCATCGCCGGCGAAGATGGCCGCCTGGCCGCCATCGAATGCATCGAGATGAAACTGGGCGAGCCGGACGCCAAAGGCCGCCGCAAACCGGTCCCCGTAGAAGGCTCGAACTTCTCGATCGCCGTCGACACCGCCATCAAGGCCCTCGGCTACTGGCCCGACCCGGTCATCGGGGAGACCACCCCCGGCCTGGAAACCCACGACTGGGGGCTGATCTCGGTCGTCGACCGCGAAACCGGCGCGACCACCCGCGAGGGCGTCTTCTCCGCCGGCGACTGCGTCACCGGCCCCGACCTGGTCGTCACCGCCATGGTCGGCGGCCGCAAGACGGCCAAGGCCATTGACGAATACCTGCGATCGAAGTAGAAACACAACCACATCCACGACCCCGGCAGGGACGAGCCCGCCTCGCCCCTGCCTTTTGTTATACTTACGATATGCTCCCTTCTCTCCCCATCACCCAGATCCGCCTGCCGCCCGGCATGATCGACCTCGGCCTGGGCGACCCGTCCTTCGACCTGCTCCCCCTCGATCTGCTGCGCCAGGCCGCCGCCGACTGCTTTGCCCGCCGAGACCCGGCCTTCCTCCAGTACGGCCTGGAACAGGGCAACGGCCATTTTCGGGCCGCGCTGGCCGACTTCCTGAGCCGCGCCTACGACTTGCCCGTTGACCCCGACCGCCTGTTCGTCACCGGCGGCGCCTCGGGCGGCCTCGACCTGCTCTGCAGCCTGTTCACCCGCCCCGGCGAGACCGTCTTCGTCGAAGAACCGACCTACTTCCTGGCCCTGCGCATCTTCGCCGACCACGGCCTGCAAGTCATCTCCATCGAGACCGACGCCGAGGGGTTGATCGTCGAGGCGCTGGAAGACAGGCTGAAAGAAGTCCGCCCGCGGCTGACCTATGTCATTCCAACGTTCCAGAACCCCTCTGGCCGGACGCTGTCCATCGAGCGGCGGGCGCGCCTGGCCGAACTGGCCGGCGAATACGATTTCCTGCTGGTTGCCGACGAGGTCTATCACTTCCTGGGCTACACCCGCCAGCCGCCGACGCCGATTGCCGGCTATACGCAAAACAAGAATGTGATCTCCCTCAACTCCTTCTCCAAGATCCTCGCCCCGGGCCTGCGCCTGGGCTGGCTGCAGGCCGAGCCAACTCTCCTCCAGCGCCTGACCGGCTGCGGTCTGCTCGACAGCGGCGGCGGGCTGAATCCGTTCACCTCCGCCATCGTTCGCGAAATCGTCGAACGCGGCGGGTTGGCCGCGAATATCGAAAGACTGAAAACAGCCTACGCCCCCCGCCTGGCCTTCATGGACACCGCCCTGCGCCGCTACCTGCCGGCAGCCGAGTACGCCCGGCCCGAGGGCGGATTCTTCTTCTGGGTCCGTCTGCCAGGCATCGCCACCGCCGCCCTGCGCCGGCAAGCCCAGACGCACCTTGTCGACCTGCGCCCCGGCGTGCTCTTCTCCAGCCGAAACGGTCTCGACGACTACCTGCGCCTGAGTTTTTCATTCTATCCAGAAGCAGAAATCGAAGCGGGTCTCCAACGCCTCGCAAAGTGCCTCTCAAAAGAATCTGAACAATCTTTGCAAGCCACAGATAAACACCGATGAACTCCGATTCTTGTGATGAACAGCCGTTTCTGAAACAAGAAGTGCGCCTCGCCTCTTTGATTCGGGCGCGCCTGTTATAATCCCCCCCATGCGCACCCGCATCCAGCGTGCCATTAATCTGGCTGCCACCCTGATCCTCTTCCTGTGCGTGCTGAGCGGCGCCAACCTCCTCCCGCCCAGCACCCTGACGGCGCGCGTCCATCGTTACACCCGCTACCTCGAGTTCGACCACGCAACCTGGATGCTGAACGCCATGAATATAAAAATCGGCCAGGGAGCCTTGAACACGCCGCATCACTTCGACGAGGCTGCCCGCCACCAGATCGTTCTCGATTACCTGCACCTGATGGACCAGATTCTGCAAACCGAGGCCCGCCTCAATCTGATCTACGCCAATCCCTCCGTCGTCGATCCCCACGCCGCCTCTACCGGCCTGCGGACGGAACTGGCCGGCCTCTATGACCGCCAGGAAAGGCTCGCTCCCGTTGCCGAGGCAGTTCTGGAAGAACAGGTCAGCCTCGTTCTGGTTGACCTGGGCCTGGCGGTCGGCGGCCAGCCGATGCCGCCGGTTCTCTTCCACATCAGCCCGCTGCCCTGGCACCTGGTCGTCTCGCCGCGCGACCGCATCGCCCGCGAGATCGCCGTTTCACTCGTCCCCGATCTGACGGTCGATCAGCAGGCGGCCCTCGAAGCGCAGATTGACGCCGACCTGGATGTCTCCTCGCTGGTGGTGCCGGTCGGCGGGATCGGCGCCTACCCGACCATGATCATGCGCACCACCTCCCTGGCCTGGCTCTCGGAAGTGATCGCCCACGAGTGGATTCACAACTGGCTGGAGTTTCATCCCCTGGGAGCCAATTACGACCTCTCGCCCGAACTGCGCACCATGAACGAGACGACCGCCTCGATTGCAGGGAATGAGATCGGCCGCCTCGTCCTGGAACGCTTCTACCCCGAACTGCTGGCCGAATACGCCTCGGTCAGCAACATCGGCCTGGAGGGCAGCCCGTTCTGGCCGCCGGGAGTTCCCCGGCCGCGCTTCAACTTCCAGGCCGAAATGCATGCCACCCGCGTCCGCGTGGACGAACTGTTGGCCGAGGGAAAGATCGAAGAGGCCGAAGCCTACATGGAAGAACGCCGTCAGATTTTCTGGCTCAACGGTTACCCGATCCGCAAACTCAACCAGGCCTACTTTGCCTTCTACGGCGCCTACGCCGATGTGCCCGGCGGCGCGGCCGGCCAGGACCCGGTCGGACCGGCCGTGCGGGCGCTGCGCCAACAAAGCGGCTCGCTGACCGAATTCCTGCGCACCATCGCCAGGATGGATTCGTTCGACGACCTACAGGCAGCCGTAGCCAGATGAAAGATCGCCCTTTCCTTCTCCCCCTACTCCTCCTGCTCCTCGCTGCCTGTACGGCCGCGCCCGCCGCAACCGACTCCGCCCCCCTGGCCACCCCGACCCGCTCCGAGGGGCAACGGCCGGAGACCATCCCCTGCATCGTCATCAACCCGCCCGCCGGGACAGACCAGCCAGGGCTGGCTGCCCTGATCGGCCCGGACGATCACGCCCTCGGTCCGGAGCAGGCGCCCGTCACCCTCCTGCTCTATGCAGACTACCCGTGCCCGGGCTGCGCCCTGCTGCTGTCGAATCTGGAGCAGGTCCGCCAGGCGCATCCGCAAGAGGTCCGGCTGGTCTATCGTCATTTTCCTCTCTCCGGCGCCTCGTCCGACAAATCCAGCCTGGCCATTCGGGCGGCCGAAGCGGCCGACTTGCAGGGGCGCTTCTGGGAGATGACTTTCCTGCTCTTCGAGCGCCAGCCCGAATGGATGACCCTGACGCCTGCCGCTTTCGAGGCGTGGCTGCCGGTCCAGGCAGCCGGCCTGGGGCTGGATGTCGCTCAATTCCAGGCCGATTTCGAGGGCGAGACCGTCCAAGCCCGCCTGGAGGCCATCCTGGCCTTTGCCGCCGGCGTCCAACAGCCTCAACGCCCCATGCTGTTCCTCAACAGTCCGACGCCCTACGCCGGCCTGGTGGACCCGGCCAGCCTGGACGCCCTGGTGGAACTCAATCTGTTGCAGCCCCATCGTTTCAGCGCCTGCCCGCCGATGCTGATTGACCCGCAACGGCCATATACGGCCGTTCTGGAGACCGAGCGCGGCCAGGTGACCCTCCTGCTCCACACCGACCGGGCGCCGTTTGCCGTCAGCAATTTCATCTTCCTGGCCCGCAGCGGCTGGTACGACGGCATCCCCTTTTACCGCGTCCTGCCCGGCGCGCTGGTCATGAGCGGCGATCCCAGCGGAACGGGAATGGGCAATCCGGGTTACTTTCTGTACGATGAAATCACGACCGACATGCGCTTCGACCGCGCCGGTCTGGTGGCCATGGCCAACAATGGCCCCAACACCAGCGGCAGCCAATTCTTCATCACGCTGGCGCCGGCCCCCGCCATGAACGGCCTGTACACGATCTTCGGCGAGGTGGTGAGCGGTCTGGATGTCCTTGCCCGTCTGACGCCGCGCGACCCGCAGCCGGCCGGTCCCTGGCTGCCGCCCGGCGATTTGCTCTTGCACGTCACCATCGAAGAACATTAGGAGAGTTCCATGCTCGAGACGCCCGCGCCGATCTCCCCCGCGCCTGTTTCCGCCTCGCCGGAGGCTGCTCCCCGCCCCGACCGGTCTGCCCGACGGCGGTCGCTCCTTCTTCTCCTCTTCGGCGGAGGGGGGAGCCTGGCCCTCTGGGCGCGGATCGTCCAATTGGGCATTCAGGAAATCTATCCGGCCCTCCGCCAGGCCGAGTTCGGCAGCGAGACGCTGTCCGCCGCTGCCATCGAAGCCGGCGCGATGCTGTTCTGCTTCTTCCTGCTCCTGCCCATCCTGATCTCCTCCTGGCAGGCGCTCAGGGGCCGTCCCCTCCGCCGGGCCGAGATTCCGCCCATCCGCGTCTGGCAGGTGATTGCCTGGCTGGGCATCTGGTTCTTCGTGCTTGTCTTGGCCACCGTCCTGGTATACCTGGCCCCCTTCGGCTGGGTGCTGGCCATCCCCTTCTTCCTGCTGGGAATCGCGGTCCCCGTCGGCGGGCTGGCCTGGATCGGCGTCGGCGGGCTGCCGGGCGGTTCCTGGCGGCGAGCGTGGGCGGCGCTCGGGCTGGGCATGCTGGGCGGGAGCGGATTGGCCGTGGCCATCGAATATTTGGTCTTCGTCGGCCTGGGATCGCTGGCCGCGCGGCTCTTCCTGCCGGCCGAACTGGACCTTCGAACCCTGCTCGAACAGGTGCGCCTCCAGATGGAAAATGCCGGTGCTATCGAAGACCTGCTCCCCATCCTGGCGCCCTATCTGCGCAACCCGTTGATTCTGATCGGCGTCCTGGTTCTGTTTGCCGGCGTGGGACCGCTGACCGAAGAATTGGTCAAGCCGCTGGCCGTGCTCCTGACCGGCAAGCGCCTGCATTCGCCCGCCGAAGGTTTCTTCTTGGGAGCGCTGGGGGGCGCCGGTTTCGCCCTCCTGGAGGGATTGCTGTCGGTCAGCGGGTACATCGAACTGGCAGGAGTGGGCCTGATGATACGCGCCGCGGCCTCACTCATGCACATCCTGAACAGCGGGCTGGTCGGCTGGGGATATGCCCACCTCCTGTTGCGCCGGGACTACGCCCGCATGCTGGGGATGATCTTGCTGGCCACCGCCCTGCACGGACTGTGGAACGGCTCGATCGTCCTGAGCCTCTACGGCGCCGCGCTGATCAGCCTCGATCCGACCAATTTCCTGCCTGCCCTGCCGATGTTGGCCGGGATGGTCATCTTGATGACCATCTTTCTGCTGGCCCTGATTTTTCTGCCCTTGCTCAATCATCTCTTGCGCCGCCCGGCAATCGAACCCCGCCAGCCTCTTTCGGCCAATTGATCGACATGATTTGCAATCACCTTTACCGCCAAGACGCCACGGCGCCAGGCCGATTGGGAATTCACCAAGGACTTTTCCCGGCGATTTCAGGAAAATCCTCGGCGTTCTTCGCCTCCTGGCAGGGATTAGGAACAGAGTCTGATGTATAATCGGCGAGTTTACACCTCTCTCCCAAGGATTCCCGATGGATTTCCTGCTCAAACTGCTCGATATTTTTCTGCACGTTGACCAATACCTGAGCCAGATCATCAGCGACTACGGCGGCTGGACCTACGGTCTGCTGTTCTTTGTCATTTTCATGGAGACCGGCTTCGTCGTGACCCCCTTCCTGCCTGGTGACTCGCTCCTCTTCGCCGCCGGGACCTTCGCCTCGCCGGCCCTGGCCGTAGACGGCGGCCAGCCGCCCCTGCACATCGGTCTCCTGTGGCTGCTGCTGGTCTTCGCCGCGGTCGCCGGGGATACGGCCAACTACTGGATCGGCCACGCCGTCGGGGCGCGCGCCTACACCGGCGAAATCAAATGGATCAAGAAAGAGTACATGGAACGCACGCACGCCTTCTTCGAAAAGCACGGCGGCAAGACCATTTTCCTGGCCCGCTTCGTGCCGATCGTCCGCACCTTTGCCCCCTTCGTGGCCGGGGTCGGCAAGATGTCTTACGGCTATTTCATCTCCTGGAATGTCATCGGCGGCCTGACGTGGGTGTCGGTTTTCCTCTTCCTGGGCTATTTCTTCGGCAACCTGCCCTTCGTACAACACAACTTCGAACTGGTCATCGTGGCCATCATCCTCATCTCGGTCGTGCCGATCGGGATCGAGGGATGGAAAGCGCGCCGGGAAAAAAGGCAAGCAAAAGCCTAGCCTCCAAACATAACCCATCCCGCATTTGAGACGGAGACGAAGTCTCCCTTGCCTCCCCCTCCGCTTCCTTCGCACAACCCATTGGGATCACAAAGCGGATCATTCAGCGCGCGAGTCGCCAGTTGTCAGTCGTTAGTCGTCAGTCGTCAGTCGTCGGTCGTTAATCGTCAGGAGGGAGGCCTGTCGAGGGGCTACAATTTCGTGCAATTCGTGTCATTCGTGGCAAAAAAGGCGAGACCAATCTCCTGGGCAAGAGTTGCCAATCGCCCAGCATGGCTCGCAAAGTTCCAGACCAAGCCCTGGCCGATAGTCGGGGCAAGCGCTACATTCGCTGCTCCAGAACGAACGGATCGATGATGCCCATCATTATAAACAGGACCCTTCCTGATTCGGGATGAGTCCTGTTTTCCATTCGCCAGAGAGACCGTCAGCGCGCCACGCCCTGCCAGCGCGGATACCAGTACCAGAGCAGGTCGGCGGCCGGCTTGCCGTGGATAGAGGCAGAGGCATCGTGCAAAATGGCAGGCAGATAGTAGCCGCGGCTGACGAATCCGGCGATCCACGGGCGGGAATCGACCGCCCCCATGAGCGCCTGATAGACATCCACCTGCAACTGCAAGTTGACCCGCGCCCCGCCCGCCCCCGGCTGGAAGAGCGCCTCCAGCGGCAGGCTGGCCTGGGCGGCGCCATCGGCCGAGGGGACGGCCACAGCCAGGACGATGGGCTTCTGGAGCGCCGTCTGGAGCGGCAGCAGATCATTGTCGAGGCGGCGGCCGGCCTCGGTCTGCATCTCCATCACCCCGGCGCTGTCGCCGAGCGGCGCGTACCACAGGACGTAGAGTCCGTCCATCTCGTTGACGAAAGACGGCAGGCCGGCCAGTCCATCCGGATAAGCCACCGCCCAATAGAGACTCCCGCCAAAACGGCGACGCGTCTCGGTGAGGAGATTGCGCCAGCGGATCTCGGCATCTTCGGGGACGCCGGAAGGGTTTCCATCGGCCAGCACGCCGCCGGGCAGGGCCGGCGTGACCCAGTCGCCGCCCAGGATGAGCACCTGAGCGCCCGAACGCGAGGCCAGGTCGGCATGATAGAAAACAAACGCCTTGTACCGATCGAACCACGCTTCCCACCAGGCCGCATCCCGCTGCGCCGACGACCACCAGGTCGGCGACGCGACGGGGAGATGGGGCAGCGGGAAGAGCGCCGCGTTCAGGCCGGCGGCGCGGGCGCGGCCGACGCTGTCGAGCAGATCGGCCCACAGCGGGTCCTCGCCCGGGACGGGAGAAAAGACGAAAGGCGTCGTCCGGCCGACGCTCCAGGAGGGGGTCAGCACGACCCAATTGGCGCCGATGCCCTGGATATTTTGCATCGCCAGGCTGGTCCAGGGCTGATGGGTGGGATGATAGCCGGGCTGGATTTCGACGCCGGTCCAGAAGCCCGCGGCGCGCGCCGTGACCGGCACCCCGACCAGTTGTCCACCCGGCCCGCTCTCCAGCCAGTTCCAGGCCGAGACGGTATCCTGCAGATTCTGGGCAATCAGGCTGGTGGAGACCGGCCGGCCATGACGCCCGCCGCCGGTTTGATGATCGTCGGCCACGCCGCATTGATCGTTGCGGCAGTAACGGTATTCAAACGTACCCAGCATGTTCAGCGGGCTGAAGAGTTGGTAACGCCAGCGTTGATTGCCCATCGGCCACATCGGGATCGGCTCGGTCCAGCCGTAGGGATTGATCTGGATCGAAACGATATCGCCGACCGGCGTGTTGGAAGGGACGGTCACTTCGAACAGAATCGGGGCCGAATTGCCCGCCCGCCAGGTTTCGACCGTATCTTCGATGAGAACGGTGGTCTGTCCCTGTGGAATGATCAGTTGACGGACGACAAAACTGCCGTCGTTGCGGTGCTCGGCGTTCCAGAAACCGTCACCGAGGGTGTACTTGTAACGGATGTCGGCGCCGGCCGGCAGCGAGAGGGTGATCGTGTAGCGGCCGTCGGGCAGGGGCGAGAGCACCGGCATACGGCTGGCGACCGTGCTCATGCCGCCGTTCAAATCGCCGAAGGTATTGCCCAACTGCAACAAATTCCCCGCCAGACGCAGCGGCGCAGTGGACGGCGCGGTTTCACGCGGCATGATGACGGTGAAGACCACATTGACCATCGGCACGGCCGTGAGCGAAATGGAGACCGGCGTGCGGCGGTTGGCTTCGATGATCGCCCCCTGCTGGAAGGTGACGTAGGAGCCGTCCAGAGCATAGGCCACCAGGTTGTGCGTGCCGGGCGGCAGTCCCTCGATGAAAAACGCCCCGCTCGAATCGGTCAGGGTTTGCTGGCCGCCAGCCGCAATCATGATGTTGGGGATCGCCGCGCCGGTGGCGGCGTCCACCACCTGACCGTTCAGGCGGCCGGTCGGACCGGCGAAGGGGGCGTCCGCCCAGCCCGAGACGACGTCCTCCACAATCCCCGGGCCGGTCACGTAATACAGGCGGTAGCGCACCGGTCGGTCGGCCGAGTCATCTTCGAGAATGGGCAGGGTGCTCTGACGCACATAGCGATATTTGACCACGCTGCCCGGCACAAAAGGAACGCTGACGCTGTAATGAAAGGCGTCCTGGGGCGTCATCGGATAGTTGGCGGGGTTGAGACTCAGGCCCGTCACCTCATCCACGACGCTCAACAGGAGGGTCTCGCCGGGCAGGAGCGGCAGCGGCAAGGTCACGCGAAAGGTGATCTCAGCCACCGGCTGGAGGGAGGGAATCGGGGTTGGGGGATAGGGCGAGGTCGGCGTCGCCGGGGAAAAGCCGGGGAGATCGACCAGCGAAAAGGTGCAACCGTTAAGGCCCAAAATCAACAGGCTGAAGAGCAGCAAGACCGTTTTGAAAGGGCGATTTCTCATCATTCCCTCCGAGGAGGAGTAAATTGAAAATCGCCTCTATTGTACCCCATGACAACCAACGGGGACGGCCATCGCCCTCCCCGTCCATTTCAAGCCCCGAAAAGCGCCTCAGTCCTGCGCTTGCGCCTTGCGGACCATCTGCGCCAACTCGTTCTGATGCTGAGCCAGGCTGCCCAGCACGCCGTTGACGAAACGCGGGGCGCTGTCGGAACCGTAGGCCTTGGCCAGTTCGACCGCCTCATTGATGGCCACTTTGACAGGCGTGTCTTTTTGGATGGCAAATTCCCAGGCCGCCATGCGCAGCAGGTTGCGGTCGATGGGAGCAATCTGATCGAGCGGCCATTCGGGGGCATAGCGGGCGATGACCTCATCCAACTTAGCCCGCAGCGGCAAGACCCCGAACAGGATCCGGCGGGCAAACTCGGCCAGGTCTGGACTCAGATTCTCCTCCTCCAGACGGTGCTGCAAAACCTCCGCCGGAGGATGATTGACCAGGTCAATTTCGTAAAGAGCCTGCAGGGCAACACTGCGTGCCCTGGTGCGTGCTTTCATAGTGCCTCAGGCTTCAGCCGGAAAATCGATGTCCTGAATATGAATATTGACATGCCCAATCTGCAAGCCGGTCATCTCGGCGATGGCGCGCGCCACCCGCTGCTGGATCTCACGCCCGACCTCGCGAATATTGACATCGTGCTTCAGCACAACGAACAGATCGACGAGGACATTGTCATCTTCCAGTTTCAGCCGGACTCCATCCTGGGCGCGCCCAAACGACCCCCGCCCGCCGACGCCCCGGACGGGAGCCATCGCTCGGACGCCCTCCACCTCGAGGGCGGCCATACGGGCAATCGTCAGCAACACATCGGGAGTCATGGTCGTCTTGCCGGGAGAACGATAATCGCTGGTCATCATGTTACCTCCAAGAGAACTTTACATCATTGCCATCCCGCCGTCAATGCCCAATACCTGACCGGTGATGTAAGCGGCCGCATCGGAGGCCAGGAAAGCCGCCGCCCAAGCCACCTCTTCCGGCCGGCCCAAGCGCCCCAGCGGGACCAGTTTGAGGGCCGCTTCGAGCGCCCCGGCTGGCATGGATTGCAGGATATCGGTTTCCACCAAGCCCGGCGCAATTGCGTTGACGGTAATGCCGCGCCCGGCCACTTCGCGCGCCAGGGCCTTGGTAAACCCGATCTGCCCGGCCTTGGAAGCCGAGTAATTGGTCTGGCCGGGATTGCCCATCTGCCCGGCCACCGAGGCGATGTTGATGATGCGCCCGCTCCGCTTGCGCAGCATGTACTTGACGGCTGCCTTGGAGCACAAGAAAGTACTCTTCAAGTTGGTGTTCACCACAACATCCCAGTCCTCCTCCGGCATCATCATGAGCAGCATGTCCCGCGTGACGCCGGCGTTGTTGACCAGGATGTGCAAATCGCCGAAGGTTTCGACGGCGAAGGCGATCAGCGCCGACGCCTGTTCTGCCAGCGACACATCGGCCCGAAAGGCAGCCGCCTGACCGCCTGCAGTTGCGATCTCCGCCACGACCGCCTCGGCCGCCTCGGCCGACCGATGATAGTTGACAATCACGGCTGCCCCGCGCCGGCCGAATTCGAGGGCAATTGCCCGCCCGATGCCGCGCGAGGCCCCGGTCACGACGGCCACCTTGCCCGCCAGGGAGAGAATTTCGGACATCCTTGCGCTCCTGAAAAAGAATTATAACAGGATATGCTTTCGCCTATCCTCACCAACAATAACCCCATCCTCCCGATTTGGTATCAAGGCAAAATTGTCACAGCAGCATGACAAACATGTCGAGTAACTGCCTACCTCTTCATCCGCAGATTTCGCAGATTGCGCAGAGAAGAGAGAAAAAATCGGCATGATCTGCATAATCTGCGGATAAGCCTGGCATTTTTAGCCATCAAGCCGCGGCTCTGATGAGGCGGCTAGGGGCTACGATTCTGTTCCTCGAAAAGCCTTTCCCGTTCGGCTCCATCCACCGGTCCGGTTCAATATCCGCTGGCGACCCAGCGCCACCCCTCCCCCCAGGGCGAGAATCCCCGCCAGCAGGAATGCATCTTGCCAGAAGCGGATCGGGAACAGGCGGATGAGCGTATCGGAATACAGGAAAATCCACGAATCGCCCTCGAAGAACAGGGCATGGAAGAGCGTGAAGAACTGCCAGAAACTGACCACCGCACCGAGGGCGATCAGCG
>CALGPL010000056.1 GCA_937960595.1 uncultured Anaerolineales bacterium
TTCACCGAAGGCAAACCGCCGAAGAAGGTCATCCTCGCCCAGAAGAAGTTGGTCAACATTGTCGTTTAGTCGCATCGTCGGATGGTCAAAGAGAAAGCCCCTGAAGGTTGCGAACTTTCGGGGGCTTTGTATTTCGAAATGTAACTACCTCCATCTTCCTCCCCAGAGCCTACAGTAGGCGCTGAAGTGGTGCAAACCGAGCGAAAAATCGCTGTTCTCTGCGCCATCTACGCAGAGTTTAGCCTCTTTAGCACCCAAACGGCAACTCTTACACCCTGGCTAGACAATTTCTCGGAAATCATGATATAATCTTACCAGTAAGAAAGGAGAGCAGTATGTTGACCACTACCAGAATGTCATCCAAAGGGCAAGTTGTCATCCCTGAAGAGATACGCAAGCGACTTAACTTGAAGGAAGGGACCCGTTTTGTTGTTCTTGGCCAACAGGATGTTGTCGTCCTGAAAGCCATTGAAGAGCCTTCCATTGAAGAGTTCGAGGCCCTCATTCAGCAAGCGCGCGCTGCCGCAAAACAAGCCGGTCTAAAGCGCGCCGACCTCGATGCTGCCATTGCCCAAGCGCGAGGCAAAAAGTGAAAATCATCCTGGACACAAATGTTTTCGTGTCCGGCATCTTTTTCGGCGGCCTGCCCTATCGCATTCTCCAAGAATGGATGGCAGGCCGTCTTGGTCTCGTCTTGTCGTCAGAAATTTTTGCCGAGTATGAGCGGGTAGCCAATATCTTGGCGGAACGATTTCCTCCCATTGACTTGACAGCCTTGCTCGACTTTGTGAGCAGGAAAGCCGAGTTTCAGGATGCGCCTTCATTTCGGGCGCCGGTCTGTGCCGATCCCAATGATGACAAATTTCTGGCCTGCGCTCTCGCTGCCGGAGTAAGAATCATTGTCAGCGGGGATAAACATCTGCTACAAATTTCCGGCTTTCAAGGTGTCGAAATCCTCAAGCCGCGACAGTTCGTCGAGAAATATTTGTGAGCCCTGCCCTCTTCATTCCCAGAGCCCCCAAGGAGACGCTGTGTTTCAGATTGCACAGAACCGAGCGAAAAATCGCTGTTCTCTGCGCCATCTGCAGACAAATTTTTCTCCACAACGGCCTTATGCGACGGCCAGGAAGTGAAAAATGTAATCGTCCCAGGGGCTTTTGCTGCACAGATTCGGAGTCAGGCCAGGAAGACCAGCCCCTCGGGTTCCTCCGCCAGGCGGATTTCGCCGCCGGCGTTCACTTCCAGGATGTCCTCCAGATGCGTGAAATGCAGTTTGCTCAGGATGAGCACCCGCTCGTTAAGCGCGTCCACGAATTGCAGGAAGCCAATCGGGTCAAAGACGGGATTCTGCTCGAAGTAGGCCACCATGCGGCGGAACAACTTGGGCAGCAGCACCAGCCGCTCGGTGATATCGGCCAGGCTGTTGATGCGCATGAACTTGTGGGACATGTCGCCCGACCAGACTCCTATCTTCTTGGCGCGCGCCCGCTTCGTCTCAGCCGCAAAGAGTTCGCGCAAATCATAGAACAGGCCGTCGTAGAAGGTCGGGTACGCCAGCCCCTCGCGCAGCAAACGGAAATTGACCGACTTTCGTACCAGCGCCTTCTCCAGGAAAATCGGCTGGCCATCCTGTAAGCCGGCCAGAGCCGGGAACACATACGAGACCGGCCGCCCGTTCTCCTCGGTCGTGCGCGTGACGATGAAGCCCTCCACGCCGTCCTCGGCGGAAGTCACTTTCGAATGTGAAGCGTTCCAGACCACGTTTTTGATTCCCAGCAGAGAAAACAGGCGCAGCGCGGCCGCGTCGGCCCATTGCAGCGGCTGGTGCTGGTTCTTGTAGTGCGTCTCCAGCGTGTCAATCGCCTCGATGCGCAACTGCGCGTGTCCTTTCGCATTGAGCGCCACCTTCTTGCCCTCCAGCGCGCTCCAGTTGGCCGGGTCGAATGCCTTGAAGCGAATCGAATCGCCGTCGGGCGAGTACCCGACGATGTGAAACGTCCCCTTGATGGCTGTGAATGGCATAATGTTCTCCCTTCCAAAGCAAAACCGGCCATTCGTTTCCCCTCTCTCAGTATATCCTCTTTGGAATCGCAAGACAATGGGGAATCCGCTGAGGATTGCCCACAAGTTTTTTGCCACAAATGGCCCGAATTTCCACGAAGGGGGAAAGCGTCAAGACATGGACAATCACCAGAGGATCCGGCAGAAAAGCCGCGTTTGTGATGAATTCGTAAAGCCCAAAACAGACTTTATTGGATAAAATATAGATAATTCGGGCATCCATGGTCATCCAACCACTTCCCAAGGTCTTGTATATCGAGGATGACGGCGAATCGCGCGCCCTGGTCCGCCGTCTGCTCGAGGGGCGTTTTATTGTGCTTGAAGCCGGCGACGCCCTGAGCGGCCTCGAACTGGCTGCCGATACCAACCCCGACCTGATCTTGCTCGACCTGAGCCTGCCCAACCTGACCGGGCGCGAAGCCGCCACCCGTCTGCAGACGATTGTCCCGCGCGCCCCCCTCGTCGCCCTGACCGCCGACACCAGCCCGGGGGCGCGCGAACGCACCCTGGCAGCCGGTTTTGCCGGGTACCTGACCAAGCCGATCGACATCGAGTCCTTCGCCGATCAGGTCGAAGAATTCTTGCGCGGCAAGCGCGAAGAGATCAGCGATCTCGAACCCCATCTGCGCGCTTATCAGAGCGAGGTGGTCGAACACCTCGAGGCCAAAATCCGCGAACTGAACGCCGTCCTGGTGCGCAACCATCATCTCCATCAGCAGAACCGGGAGATGATCAATATCCTCATCCGCCGCCAGAGCATGCTCGAGGCCGGGGCGCGCGTCAGCCATGGGATCACCTCTCTGCTCGACCTGAACGATCTGCTGGCGGCGGCGGTAGACATCATCTGTTCTGAGTTCGAACTCTACTATTCGGGCATTTTCCTGCTCTCCGAAGACGGACAGACCCTGCGCCTGGCCGCCGGACACGGCGAAGCCGGCCAGGCCTTGCTGCGCAATCATTTCACCCTGCCCGTCGACCGCCATTCGATGACCGGCTGCACCGTGCTGGACAAAAAAGCCTTCCTCGCCTCAGACGTCAAAGGCGAGCCTTCGCACTTCAAAAATCCCTTCCTGCCCAAGACCCGCTCAGAAATGGCCCTGCCGCTGATCTTCAAAGACCATGTGCTCGGCGCGCTGACCGTCCAGAGCGAGGAACTGAACGCTTTCACCGAGGACGACATCACTGCTTTGCAATCGCTGGCCGATCAGATTGCGATTGCCATTCACAACGCCCAACTGCTCCGCCGACTCGAAGAGGCCAATCAGGAATTGCTGCGCAGCAAGACCTACGAAGCGATTGCCACCGCCACAGGCGAAGCCATCCACTGGGTGGGCAACAAGGCTGCCCCCGTCCCCGGCTCGGCGCGCCGCCTGCGCCAAGACCTGCTCAATCTGGTTGCCGCGCTGCGCCTGATCCTCGCGGCCCCGCCCGGCGACCCCGACCCGCTGCCCGGTTTCCTCGAAAGCCTGTTCGCCGACGCCGAAGCGGCCGGCGCGGACCTGACCGCCCTGGGCGAAGCCTTGCGTCAGATGCCCGCCGGCCAGCGCGCCGCCCTGCTCAGCCTGGAATCGATGCTCGAAGACCTGGAAATCATCGAGAACAGTGCCAATACCATCCTAACCATCAAGGAAGACCTGATCGGCCCTGCCCGCCAGCGCCACCCCGTCGCCTTCGACCTGGGCGCCGAAATCGAACGGCTCATCGTCGGCATGGCCCTGCCCAAACAGGCCGTCGTCACCGCCTGGCCGCCCGACTTGCCCCCCATTTACGCCGACCCGCGCCAGATCGACCAACTCTTCAACAACCTGATCAAGAACGCTTGGGAAGCCCTGGAGGGGCACCCCCAACCGCGCATCGAGATCCGCCTCGCCCGTCACAGCGACCCGGCGCTGCTCTGGGCCTGCGTGCGCGACAACGGCCCGGGCATCCCGCCCGAAATCCAAGACAAAATCTGGGTCTCCTTTTTCACCACCAAGGCCGGCAAAGGCGGCACCGGCCTGGGACTTTCAGCCTGCATGGAAATCGTCCGACAGAACGGCGGCAAAATCTGGGTGGAAAGCGAGGTCGGCACAGGCACCGCCTTTCACATCCTCCTGCCGCTGGCAATTCCATCTCACACCGAGGAGGTAAACAACCCATGACGACCGTTCTTCTCGTAGACGATGAAAAACTGGTGCTGCGCAGCCTCGAAAAGACTCTCCTGCGAGCCGGCTTCGAGGTGCTGACGGCGAGCGATTGCATCAGCGGCTGGGAACTTTTCCGTCTCCATGCCGACCGAATCGACATCGCCATCTTCGACCTGAACATGCCCGGCTTCGATGGACTGCCGCAGGCCGAAGCCGGCATCGGCCTGCTCAAGAAAGTGGCCGATGTTCGTCCCAACCTGCCGGTGATCATCCTCACCGCCTACGACGAGATCGGCAAAGCCCGTCAATCGGTCGAAGGCGGCGCACGCGCCTATTTCGTCAAAGGCCGAGAACAAGGCCTGGTCGAATTGATTGCCCAAATCCTTAATAATAATTGAAAAGAGAGGAGCCTCATGAAAGCACATCAAGCCAGCGGGATCGAACGTCACGCCATCCTATTGAACGCCGCGGCACGGGTCTCGCGTAGCATTGCTTCTATCTTGGATCTGAACGTCCTGCTCAATCGCACGGTGGACATCATCTGCGATGAATTCGGTTTCTACTATGCCGGGGTCTTCCTGGTAGACGAAACCGGCAACTGGGCCGTGCTGGCCGCCGGACGCGGCGAGGCCGGTCGGGCGATGCTGGCCGAAGGCCACAAACTGCACATCGGCGGCAATTCGATGATCGGGGCGGCGATTGCCAACCGGGCCGCGCGCATCGCCCTCGATGTGGGCGCAGAAGCCGTCCATTTCAAGAACCCTCATCTGCGGCGGACGCGTTCCGAGATGGCCCTGCCGCTCATCGCCGGCGACGAGGTCATCGGCGCCCTGACCGTCCAGAGCGAACTGGAAGCCGCCTTCAAGGACGAAGACATCGCCGCCCTGCAAACGATGGCCGACCAACTGGCCGTAGCCATCGCCAACGCCCGTCTGCATCGCCAGAATCAAGCCCTGCTCAGGCAGGTCGAACGCCGGGCGCGTTTACTCAAAGCCGCCAACACCGTAGGCCGCGAAGTCACCTCCATCCTCGACCTTTCACAACTGTTGCCGAAAATGGTCAACACCGTCGTCGAGGCCTATGGCTTCTATTACGCCGGTATTTTTTTGGTGGATGAAAGCGGCGAATGGGCCGTCCTGCGCGCCGGTTACGGCGAGGCCGGCAAAGCCATGCTGGCCGAGGGCCATAAACTCCAGGTCGGCGGCAACTCGATGATCGGCACCTGCATCCGCCTGGGGGAGGCGCGCATCGCCCTCGACGTAGGCGAGGAACGCGTCCACTTCAAGAATCCCCATCTGCCCAATACCCGCTCCGAGATGGCGCTGCCGCTGATCTTTGGCGGCAAGGTGCTCGGCGCGATCACCATCCAGAGCGTCGAGGAAAAAGCCTTCAGCCCCGACGACATCACCACCCTGCAAACCATGGCCGACCACCTGGCGGTCGCCGTCCAGAATGCCTACACGCTGGAGGCCCTCGAGGCCGCCCACGCCGAACTGCTGCGCACCAAAGTCTACGAGGCGTTGACCGTCGCCACCACCGAGGCCATCCACTGGATCGGCAACAAGGCCATGCCCATCACAATGACCATTGCCCGCTTGCAGGAAGACCTGGCCGGCGGCCAGCCAGACCTGGCCTCGCTCAAAGAAGACCTGGCCTTGATCGCCGAATCTGCCGAGGCCATCCTGGAAGTGAAAGAACAACTGATCGGCCAGGCCCGCGAACAGCAGCCGCGCCCGGTCCTGTTGGCCGACGTATTGCAAGCCGCCATTCGGCAGAGCCAGGCCGGGGCGGTCGAAATGCAAATTTCCAAAGAGGCCGCCTACGTCATCGCCGACAGCACCCAACTGGTGCGCGCCCTGGCCAATTTGCTCCAAAATGCCCGCGAGGCAGGCGCCAAGAAGATCACCCTCAAGGCCGGGGCCGACAAACAGAAAGGCAACGTGCGCATCCGGCTGAGCGACAACGGCGCCGGGATGGACAACGAAATCCTGGAAAAATGCTGGTCGCCGTTCTACACTACCAAACCCGGCCATCACGGACTGGGGCTGCCGGCCGCCCTGCACGTCATCACCCAGGCCCAGGGCCAAATCTTCCTCACCAGCCAGGTGGGCAAAGGAACGACGGTCGAAATCCTCCTGCCGGCCGCCAATCCGCTCCTGGGCGACCTGGGAAAAACGCCCACCATCACCCTGCTCGACGAGGACGACGAATGGGCGCGTTTCTTCACCGCCATCGTGCCCACTGCCGCGCGGGCCGAATCCCCCGCCCCCCAAGCGGATCTCATTCTGCTCGATGAGTTTGCCCCCAACTTCGACGCCGCGTTGGAAGCAATCCAACAGGCCGGCCTGATCGGCAAGACGGTCGTCGTCACGGCCGCGTTAGACGTGGATCGAATGACCCGTCTGCTGCGCCAGGGCGTTCGGGATGTGCGGCTCAAGCCCTACAGTCCGGCCGAAATCCCGGCCCTGTGGGCAAAGTAAACTCGCACCGGGCAGGTCGCAAGCCTGCCCGGCGTTTTTAGGTCATCCAGCCTCGAGGGTAGTGATTCTTGACCAGCCCCTGGACGCGTTTGCCCCAGCCGAGCGGCCAGCCGTCCACCGTGACCAGCGTCCAGCCGGCCTCGCCCGGCGCGGGGAGCGGTTCGCCGCGCAGGTAGGCAGTCAGCGCCGGCTCGGCGGGGGACAGGTTCAGGGTCCGGCGCGCCCCGCCGGGGCGCAGGAAAAGCGCCAGCGGATGGGCCGGCTCGAAACGACCGGTCTTGAAGGTCCCCAGCCAGACGCCAGGATGGACGAGGCGCAGGTTTCCAAAATCGGGCATCTCCTCGGGGACGAAATACAGGCGCTCGGCGCGGACCCTCAGCCTGTCCGCCGTGAAATCGGCCGTCAACGCGTCCCGCGCGAAATCCCGCCAAAGGTCGGACTGGAGGCGATTCATCTCGGCGAGGGCGGCGCGCCCCGAGGGGCGCGGGCGGCGACCGGGGCGCGACGCGGCCTGCTCCCGCCGCCGCAATCGGCAGACGAAATGTCCCTCGCCGCTCAGCCGATGCGGGAACAGCCGCACGGCAGCCCGCAAGGCTTCTCGATCTTCCCGGCCGGCCCACTCCGGGCGTCCCTGCTCGAAGCCGGGGAAGAGCGGCAACGCTTCGGCCTCGAATTCCGGGAACTCGTCCAGCAGGGCCGCGATGACCGCCTCGTTTTCCTCGGGGGCGAAGGTGCAGGTGGAGTAGAGCAGCCGCCCGCCGGGGCGGACGAGTTGGACGGCGACGCGCAGGATGTTGCGCTGGCGCACGGCGCAGCCTGCCACCATCTCCGGCGACCAGTCGAGGCAGGCGCCCCTATCCTTGCGGAACATGCCCTCGCCGGAGCAGGGCGCGTCCACCAGGACACGGTCGAAGAAAGCGCCGAAGTGGTCGGCCAGCCGTTCGGGGGTCTCGTGGGTGACGACGACGTTGCCTGCCCCCCAGCGTTCGACGTTCATGGCCAGATGGCCGAGGCGTTTTTCCTTGATTTCGTTGGCGACGAGCAAACCACTGCCGTGCATGCGGGCCGCCAGGTGGGTGGTTTTGCCGCCGGGGGCGGCGGCCAGGTCGAGGACGCGCTCGCCGGGCTGGCCCTGAGCCGCGTCGAAGGGCTGCGGGTCGAGCAGCGCCGCGGCCGACATGGCGGAGGGGTCTTGCAGGTAGTACAGTCCGGCCAGGTGGTAGGGATGCAGGCCGGGGGAGATGTCAGAAGAGAGAAGGACGAAGGCGGAGGCTTCCCAGGGAACAGGGTCGCCGAGCGGGAAGGGGGAAATCTTGCGGAACTCGTCCGCCGAGAGTTTCAGCGTGTTGACCCGCAGTCCGCTGACGGGTTCGGCCTCCAGCGCGGCGGCAAAGGCGGGGAAGTCGGCGCCCAGCAGGCGGGACATGCGCTCCAGAAAAAGAGACGGGACGGGGACCGGCTCGCTCACAAGGCGATTATAATAGCGTTATGCGCCTCGAAGATTTGAACTGGATGGATGTAGAAGAATATCTCAAGCGCGACGACCGGCTGATGCTGGTGATTGGCGCGTGCGAACAGCACGGCTACCTGAGCCTGCTGACCGACATCAAAATTCCGCTGGCCCTGGCCGACGCCGCCTCGCAGCAGACCGGCGTGCTGGTCGCCCCGCCGCTCAATTTCGGCTCCAGCCCTTACTTCCTCGCCTACCCCGGCACCCTCAGCCTGCGCCTCTCGACGCTGTCAGACGCCGTCGAAGACATCCTGCGCTCGGCCTACGGACAGGGCTTCCGCCGCTTTCTCCTCCTGAACGGTCACGGCGGGAATAACGGCCTTCGGGCCCGGCTCGGGGAACTGGCGAATGAACTGCCTGCTCTGAAGATGGAGTGGTATTCCTGGTGGCAGTCGCACAGCGTGGAAGCCGTGGCGCTGCGGCACGAAATCAAACCCGCCCACGCCAACTGGCTGGAGGCTTTTGCGTTCACCATCGTCGGCAACCTGCCGGAGGGCGAGAAAACCGCCCCGTCCGTCCCCTCCAGTGTGATGGACGCCGCGACCGCGCGGCGGGTCTACGGCGACGGGTCGTTCGGCGGCCCCTACCGCGCCTCCGACGAGGTGATGCACGAGGTCTTCGCCGCCTGCCTGGGCGACATCCTGCAACTCCTGCAATTCGAATAACACCGACCTGCTATGCAACTTGCCGATCAATCCGTTGTCCTGACCGGCGCCGCCTCGGGGATTGGCCTGGCCCTGCTCGAACGGCTGGCGCGGCGTCCCCTGCGCATCCTGGCCGCCGACCTGAACGCCGAGGCGCTCGAGGCCGCCTGCCGGCGGCTGATGGGGCAGGCCGCCAGCCTCTATCCCTGGCCTTGCGATCTCTCCAGTCCCGAGGCAGTTGACCGTTTGTTCGAGGCAGCCCTCGCCCGCCTCGGACGGATAGACCTGTTCATCGCCAACGCCGGCTTCGCCTACTACGAGCGCATCGAAAGCCCCGACTGGGAGCGGCTGGAGCGAATCTACCGCGTCAACGTTTTCAACCCCATTTACACCCTCGAAAAGATGCAGGCCCTGCATGGCGAGCAGCCCTACAAGGTTGTCGTCACTGCCTCGGCCATGGCCCAGATTGCCGTCCCGGGCTATGCCGTGTACGCCTCCACCAAAGCCGCCCTCGACCGCTTCGTGGACGGCTATCGCTGGCAACTGGACGACCCGCGCAAGGTCATGGTGGTGTATCCGATCTCGACCCGCACCGGATTCTTCCGCGCGGCCGGGCAGGGCGTTCCGCTCCCCTGGCCGAGTCAGAGCGCCGAGGCGGTGGCGCGGGCGATCGAGAGCGGAATCCGCCGCGACCGGCTGCGGGTCTTCCCCTCCCCCACCTATCGGCTGATTCTGTTCCTCGACCGCTTCCTTCCCATGCATCCCCTGGTGCAGGCAATCGAACAGCGCCGTTTCGCTCAGTGGCTGAAAAATCAAGGCCCCGTTCCCTGACCGGAAACGGGGCCTTCGCCTATGGTTCGGCTCAAACACGGCGCATGGCACGCGTCAGATTGATGCCCAGATAGAGCAGGCTCAGCGTGAACGGTAATTCGGCAATCATGTAATACCAGACCCAGCCGGGTTCGCTGAAGGTCGTCTTGGGCAAGAAACTCAAGCCAAAGACGAGCAGATAGGCCGCCAGCGCGGTCAAGGCGGCGATCATCAGCGGACGGGTCTGCCAGCGCTGCTGTTTATCGGAGATTCGCACGAAGCGATGGACAACCAACGCGGCTCCGGCCAGGAAGAGCAGCACCCAGGCCACCAACCGGACGGTCGTCGTCAAGAAGCCCTCTACAACCAGAGAGAGGAAGTAAGGCACAGCCCAGATGCCGGCCAGCATGAGGACAAGACGCGCCCAATCGTTAGGCAACTTGCCGTCGGGGAAACTCAGGACCAGATAATAGGACATGAAGAGGCCGATTACCCGTAAGAGTGACAAGAGCCAGGAAACGTTCAGCAGAGCCGCGCCGTTGCTGACCACGTTGGCCATGTTCAAACTGACCGGCAACAGCAGCAGAACGTAGCCGGCCAGGACGAACAACCCATCCTGAGGCCGGCGGAGAAGGACGATGCTTCCCAAGATAATGAAGGCCAGCGTGAGCAACAGCGACAAGCCGATGAAATAGCCCGCCATGACATCCACCGACAGGCCGGCCTGGCGCAACGTCTCGGCATAATGCTGTGAGCGGACCATCGTATAGGTGACCTCGCGGTGATCCGCTTTGAGGACGGTGATCGAAACCGGTTCGCCCACCCGGCCGCGCAGCATCTCGAAGGGATCCACATCCGCCGCAAGATACCTTCCATCCACGGCCACCAGAATGTCGCCGGCTTCCACCCCGGCATTCGCGGCGGCCGAGTTGGCCGAGGGACTCAGCACAATCCGGCCAAGTTGATCCGTTTCCATCGCCACGCCAATGTAGCCGCGGGTAAAACCGGCAATGGCCGGCGGCAGGCCATACACGGCGAAGACGATCATTCCTGCCACGAGCACAAAAAAGAAGATCAAGTAAACGACCGGCCAGGGGTAGGCGAGACGGCGGTCGGCCCCTGCTTCGACTTTCGAACGTTTCGATTTGGGCATAAGACTCCTGCAAGAGTGGGGATTCGTGCAAAGCCCGATTATACAACGAACCGGCTTTCCTGGCGACTGAAGACCTCGAAGGCCCGGAGATGAAAATGCCCCTCTGGAAGACCTCTCTCCAGCGGGGCAGACTGCAAGCGAAAGTTCGCCCTACAAATCAGACAAGATTGAGATAATCGAAGATGATCTTGCCATCCTTCAGCACGATCGTGGAGGTGCCGGTGCGGCTGCCCAGTTTCCAGACCAGATAACGAATATCGCCGTTGACCTCGACGTTCTTCAGCGTAAACGTGCCGACCGGCGCCGAGGTAAAGAAAGTGGAATAATCGTTGCGGATATTGCTGAACGTGCGCGTCACCCGTTCGCCGCGCACATGGACAGCATTGGGTTGATAGAGGCTCATCATGGTCGCCGCGCGGCGGCTGTTGAGCGCGTCCAGGTACCTTGCCGTGAACGCGTCCGGGGCGGCGATGGCCGGTTGACTGCCGCCGGGCGCTCCCCTCGCCGGAACCGCAGGGGGTTCTCCTCCCGCCGATTCCCCGCCCGGTTGGAGGGCAGGCGTCTGCACAGGAGCAGGCCACCCATATTCCGCAATCGTTCGCCAGAGATGAGGCAGATGTTTGCGGCAATATCCCCACTGGAAAAAATTGACCGCCGGAATCTGCAAAGCCCGCGCCGTATCCATAAAGTCCAGGATGTCCTCCGGCGTCGGCGCCCAATCCCCGACCCCATAGGCAGGGGCAGTGGCCAGATAGGGCTTGGCGCTCGGCAGCGCGTCGCATTGCCGTTTCGACTCGCGCAATTGCCAGCCGGCATTATGCGCCTGTTCCCAATACACCTGCGGCATATTGTAGTCACAAAATTCGAGAAACGTGGACCAGGGCAGTTCGGGGTGATAATTGGGGAAACGATAGGAACTCAAAGCAATCGGCACCGTCAGGGCGGCCCGCACCTCGCTCATGAAACGCCGGGCGGCAAAGGCTTTTCCGGGCCGCTTGTATTCCTCTTCGGCATTGACCACATAGCCATCCAGATTCAGCCCCTGGACGCGGTGGATCGCCACAGCCGCCTCGCCGGTGGGATTGTCGCCGTACACATAGTGCCAGCCCCACACCGCGATGCCCGCCGAGCGGAGCGCGGCCACGACCGGGGCGGTGAAATCGCCGCCGGTCACATCCACGCCGAACTCGACCGGCCCATCGGCGATCTTGACCAGCACATGACTCAGCCCGGCCGATTTCGCCAGGTTGACGATCGCGGCCGGGTCGCCGCCTTCCGTTTCGCGTAAAATGAACGTGAAGAAACCTTTCCCTTGCAGTACCATACCTTCCTCCTATGACCCCGGCTGTAGATTCCCAACCAGCCCCAACTGCGGAGCAATCCGGCGCATGGCCTGAATGACATTGCCCACATGTTCCCATAACTCGACCCCGAATTCGGCCGTCATCTTCTCGATCTCGTCGCGATTGGCTCCGGCGGCAAAAGCGCGGTCCTTCCACTTTTTCTTCACCGAAGCGGCCTCCAGGTCCAGCAGAGAACGTGAGGGGCGCACCAGCGCCACGGCGGTAATCATGCCGGTGATTTCATCACAGGCTGCCAGCGCCTTCTCCATGCGCGAAAGACGCGGCACGCCGGTATGATCGGCATGGCTCAAGACTGCCCGCACGACCTCCTCCGGCACGCCGCGCTGACGCAGGATCGGCGCGCCCGCCTGCGGGTGCGTTTCCATGCTGGGATGAATTTCCCAATCGAAATCATGCAACAGGCCGGCCAGCCCCCACAAATCGGCATCCTCCCCATACTTCTCGGCATAGAAGCGCATGGCGGCCTCGACCGCCAGCATGTGACGGATCAGGTTCTCGTTGTGAACGAATTCGCGCACCATTGCCAGGGCTTCATCGCGGGTCATGCAGCCTCCATATAGAAACCAACCGGTTACGGGAGAATCGGCTCCTCTTCACCCAAGACCGGCAAGGGATGAACTAGATAGAGATCCCAGAATGCGCCAGCGGTGGCCAACACTTCGCGTGTATTCCAGTATAGCATGGAAACGGAGGGATAGGTGCGAAAATCGGAGGCGACTCCAATCGCCTCCAGGCCGAGCCGATTACACGTATAAATGGCCCGCGGCAGATGAAACGTCTGCGTGACCAGGATGGCCTGCTCGAGGCGAAAGATGTGCCGGGCGCGGTAGCAGGTGTCGTAGGTGCGTCGCCCCGCATAATCGAGGACGATCGCCTCCGGCGGGACGCCTAAGGCGAGCGCATATTGACGCATGGCCGCCGGCTCATTGTAGTCCACAAAACGGTTATCGCCGCTGAAGAGCAGCCGCTCGACCCTTCCTTCGAAATACAAACGGGCCGCCATTTCGACCCGATCGCGCAGGATGGCAGTCGGGCTGCCATCCTGGCGCAGACCGGCGCCGAAGACGATCGCCGCCCGCCGGGCCGGGGCCTCTTCCGGGCTGTACAGGCGCGAGCGGGCATAACGCGCCGTGACGATTCGCGCTGCGCTCAAAAGAACAATTGCCGTCAATATCAAGCCCAACAGGAGACGGGAGAACATAGCAAACGCCTTTTTCACAGACCGATTTCACCAAGAACAGAAAACGGGTTCCACGGGGGAACCCGTTCTCTCAGCCAATCCTTATCCATCACGTCAGACGTTTGCGCACTTCGGCACTCAGGAAATCCAGCGCCATGACCACGATGACGATCGCCCAAATGGCGGTTGCCGCCTGGCGGTAAGCCAGCATGTCAATGCGTTCCTTGAGATAGTATCCAATGCCGCCGCCGCCGACAAAGCCAATGATGGTCGAAATGCGGACGTTGATATCCCAGTGATAGACGATGAACGAGATGAAATCCGGCACGATCTGCGGCACCACCGCATACCAGACGGTCTGAATCCGATTGGCGCCGGTAGCCTGCAAAGCCTCGATCGGCCCCGGATCAATGCTTTCGATGGATTCGGAGAACAATTTGCCCAGCGAGGCAATCGTCACCACCGTCATGGCCAAGGTGCCGGCAAACGGGCCGAAGCCCAACCAGAAAGCAAAGACCACCGCCATCACCAGCGGCTCATAAGAGCGCAGGATGTTGAAGACCGAGCGCATCCCGTAATAGACAACGGTCCCGATACAGCCGCGTTTGGTGACGTTGCTGGCCGCCAGGAAACTGAGCGGGGCGGCCACCAGGGTGGCGATCGTCGTGGCCATCAGGGCCATAAAGATCGTCACCAACATATTGGCCATCACGTCGTCAAAGGTTTGGCTGGGCTTGTAGGGACCCACCGGCACCAGCGCATCCGCCTGAATCAGGCTGGGCACGCCGTCCGCGGTCGCCGCGATGGGACGGGCCTCCACTTCGACCTGGAAATATCCATCCGCGTCGGTCTGAACCCGGTTGATCGTCCATAAACGTCCGTCTGGCAGACGCCAGCGGATCTCGATCGTGCTGTTCGGCGCCAGTTCGAAGCCTTCGAGCGCGAATCGCTCTCTGGCGGCCGCGCAGGGGACGCTGGTCGCCAGCCGCGGGCCGGAGGCTGCCGGTTCGGCCTCGGGGGCCGATCCGCACGGGATCGGGAAAGCCATGTCAAGGGTAACGATCTCGACATCGCGCCGGAACAAATCCGGGTGCAGGAAATCCAAGACAATATTGCGTGCTTTGGGTGCATCTCGGACCAAGCGCGCAACATCAATTCCGGTCACGCGATAGGAATAAACAAAAACGACCAGCAGGAGAGCAAACAACAGGCTGTTTCGAACCAGTTTCTTCAGATGGGAAAGGTCTTTCATGCTACACCAACCTTTCCCGCAACTTGGCGCTGAAATAATCCAAGGTGACCACCACCACAGCAATGGCCAGGAAGGCCGCCCCGACGGCGCCCATCTGGTTGATTTGAATCCATTGCACCAGGTAGAAACCGATTCCGCCGCCGCCGACAAAACCGACAATGGTGGACATGCGCACGTTGATGTCCCAGCGGTAAATGGTGAAGGCCGTGAACGGCGGGACGATTTGTGGAATGACACCGTAGCGAACGATTTGAGTCCAACGGGCTCCGGTGGCACGGATGGCCTCGATCGGGCCGGGGTCAATGCCTTCGATGACCTCCGAATACAACTTGGCCAGCGCCGCCACCGAGTGAACCACCAGCGCCATCAGGCCGGCAAATGGCCCCAGGCCGGTGATGACCACGAACACGATAGCAATGATCAGCGCTTCGATCGAGCGGGTGATGTTGAGAATCGTGCGCACGATCACATAGACGACAATCGTGATCGGGCTGCTGCTCATCAGATTGCGGGCCGCCAGAAAACTGATCGGGATCGCCAGAAGGGCCGAAAGGAAGGTGGCCATCAGCGCCATCGTGATCGACTCGACCATGCCCTGGACGACAAAACGGCCGTTGCGCGAGAGTTGGAAACCGCTGGTCAGTTCCCGCTGATCGAAATAGATGCGGTGGGTCAACGCCAGAGTCGGGTCGGGCTGGGCGATCAACACGGTGCTGGGCACTCGAATGGTGGTGGTCAGCGAGCCGGTTTCATCCGTCTCCACAATCAGCGGAGCATTTTCGTTCCCGCCCAGCGGCTTGTCATCGCCGATGTTCGTCTCCCACCAGATCTCGGTCTCGGCATTGGGCCACATGCCGGAAACCGAAACGATGACCGTCTCCAGCACGCCGGCGCAATCGGGCATGGCAAAGGCGCGCTTCTCGCCGTCCTGCCGGCTGGCCGGCGGCGCCGGGGGCGCGTCGCCGGTTGGACAAGGCACGGTGATCGGCGTCCACATGCGGTTCAACTCGTAGCGCCTTTCGAACAAGTCGGGGCGCAGCATCGGGCGCAGGATGGCCATGGCGCGTTCGCCGCTGGCCGCACTTAAATCGATTCCAATCATCTGCCAGCCGATGCCGTAGGCAACCACCAGCCCCAACAGCAACGGCAAAAAGGCGGAACGCGCTCGCCCACGTGCCAGGCTGAACGCATCCCAAATATTCCAGAGATAAATCCCAATCGGAGCAAACGACCAGCCGGGTCGTCCGTACCAGACCACCACCCCGGCGATCAACAGGGTGGCGATCAGAATCGCCCCGCCGCGATAGCGTTGGCCGGCGTACATTTGTCCCAGGCCGGGAATCAGAGACAAGCCCCCGGCCAAAACCGGGGAACGGCGCACGGCTTTATCGTTCATGCCGGAGCCTCGAGCGAGGTCGCCCGCACCTCCTGCGCATCCTCGCCATAGATTTCTTTGAACTTGGCCCGATCGATCTCTTTTGGCAGCCCCTCGAAAACCTTGATGCCATCTTTGAGGGCGATCACCCGCGTGGCATAGCGATGCACCAGATCGAGAAAATGGAGACTGCAAATGACGGTCATGCCATCCTTGTTCAACTGCTCGAGGTATTGTAGGATGGAATGAGACAAGACCGGATCGAGGCTGGCGACCGGTTCATCGGCCAGAATGATCTTCGGCTCCTGCATCAGGGCGCGGGCGATGCCCACCCGCTGCTGTTGACCGCCCGAAAGGGCGTCGGCGCGGCTTTGGGCTTTGTCGGCGATCCCGACCCGTTCGAGGGCATGGATCGCCCGTTGTTTCTCTTCTGCCGGCCAGATTCCCAACAGCGAGAGCCAGGGATTGGCATATCCCAACCGGCCGCTGAGTACGTTCGTCATGACGCTCGAACGTTTGACCAGATTGAATTGCTGAAAAACCATCCCGATGTGACGGCGGATGTGGCGCAATTCGGACGGGGAGGCAGCGGTGATGTCGAGATCATCCCAAAAAATCTTGCCGCTGGTCGGGTCGATCAACCGATTGATACAACGCAGCAAGGTGGATTTTCCCGACCCCGAAAGGCCGATCACCACCAAAAACTCACCGTCCTGGACATCGAAACTGACCTCTTTGAGCGCCTGGGTTCCATTGGGATACACTTTGGTGAGGTTCTGAACGCTAAGCATGCTTCACCTGTTGGATGAATTTTTAGCAATGAAATGCAGGCGTCAGTCGTCTGAAAGCGGCGGACTCAAGCCTGCATTTCATCCCACAAAGGAAAGAGGGAGGGCAAAGCCCTCCCTCTTTCAACCACTCAGACTAACGGTAACTGTTGATATCGAAATCAATCGACTCCAGGTAGACGCGGTATTCGTCATAGAAGGAGTCGTCAACCGGCGCCAACCCGCCGACGCTGTAGCCGCCGTCGCGCAGCAACTGGATGCCGTCCTCGGTCGAGGCGATCTCGAGCAGGGCGTCAATCAGATTCTGGCGAATTTGGGGGTCCAGATCGGCGGCAAAGGAAACCGTATCGTTCGGGATGATCGGATCCGAAACGTAGACCACGACAACCACGTCATTGACATCCGGGAAGTCGTTGGTGACTGCGTTGCGGGCGTCGATGTAGGTCGCGCCAAAGTCGCAGATCTCGCCGCGCGGGCTGAGGTAGATGGACTTGATGACGGTCGGATGTCCCTGCACCCAGGCGCCGGCGCGGGTCGGAATCTCGAGCGTGGCCAGCAAGCCGGCAGGCACCAGATAGCCAGACGAGGACAGCGGGTCGGTGTAGCAGGGGCGCTTCCCGTTGAACTGGGCCAGCGCGGTAGCAGCATCGGCCGTATTCGTCCCCGTCACCGGATCATAGTACGAGGTGAAGGTGCCGTCTTCAATGCGCGCCCGGTTGACAACGAACTGGAAGCCATAGTGATCGGCGCCCGAGCGCAGCGTCACCAGCCCAACCGTCGCATAGCCTTTCTCATACGCCACGATGTACGGGACGGTCGGCAGCCAGCCGATATGGGCATTGCCGGAGCCCATGGCCTCGATCAGGGCTGCGTAGTTGGTCGGGACGATGACATTGATCGTGTAGCCGGTGATCTCCGACATGCGGGCAGCGATCGCCTCGCCGCCAGCGATCAGTTCCTGGGTATTGGCAGACGGAGCCAAAGCCATAATGATGGGGTTCTCCGGCGTACCCAGTGCGGGGGCGGGCGGTTCGGTCGGTTGCGGCGCTTCGGTCACAACCTCAGTGGGGGCTTCAGTCGCCGCCTGGGTAGGTGCCTCGGTCGCAGCCGGCTTGCAGGCAGTCAACATCATTGCCGCTACCACCAAAAGGGATACAAACAGGAACAACTTTTTCATAATCTTCTCCTCTTGTGAATGGATTAAGGGACAGCGCGTTTCGAAACGCGCTTAAAGATAATAACGCCATTTCAAAATTTAGGCAAGTTAAAAAACGATTAACGCCATTTGAAAAAGCAGGCAAGTTAAGGGTGATCTCTGTACTAAGAATTATTGCAATATGGCTCTGAAGTACGCCGCCAGGCTGGCAAAGGCCATGCGTACCAGCGCCCCCAAGGGCAGACGGGAAAGCATCGCTGTTATCGGCGCGGCCGCGACCGAGCCCGCTATGCAGGGGTGTGCCTCCGTCCAGGCCGAGCGCCGCGCTTCGCCGCCGGCCGGGTCGGCGCAAACAGCACGCACCTTGAAGAGGTATTCCTTCCCGTCCACCAAGCCATCTATGTGCAGGCGCGTTGCCGCCTCGCCTGCGACCGTCCTCCATTCGCCGCCTTCGGCGGCGCGCCAGGCAGCCTCGTAGCCGGTGACGATTTGCCCGCGCGGCGCGTCCCAGACCAAGACAGCCCCGCCCGGCACCGGATTCACCAGGAAAGCCGTGGGCGGATCAAGCCGGGCCTGAACCGCCTGGCGCGCCCTCTTCTCCTCCGCTTCGATCAGACAGCGGAGGTCGCCAGCAGTGTCGGCCCGCACTCCCTCAGGCACGGCATGGAAGACGATTCCTGGCGGATAGAAATGCAGGGCAGCCTCCGCTTGCAGGTCGGCGGGCGGCTCGTCGCCTAAGTAGGGGGCCAGCAGAAGCGAGAAGCGCATCGTCTGCCCGTTGTAGGACGGCCCGTTCGGGTGGAATTGCCCGCCCAACGCCTGCTGCAACGCCGCCCCGACCCCGTTGCCGCCCAAATGAGAATAGTCAAACATCCGCCCGTGATACGAGCCGAACGGGTTGAGCGAAAGGACTTGCCGCCCGCCGCGTTCGCGCAGGCGCATCGGACAGAATGCCATCGAGGCCAGAGCCTCGGCGTTTTCGCCCAGAAGCAGGCCACGGCTGCGGTCCGAGACCGCCACCCAGCCGGCTGTCACCTGATGGTTGAAAGCGTCCAGATTGCGGTTGCGCGGGTTGATCTGCCCATAGTTCAGGTCGTAGAAGGCCGTGATGCCTAGGTAGTTGTGCTTCCAGACCCGCAACGGTTGGCCGGGCAAAGGCTGCAGGCAGGGCGTCAGTTGGAAGGGGGCCACCTCCACCCAGCGCAGATCCATCAGACGGCGCAGTTTTTGCACCATATTGTGAATCAGATCGGTCGGCGGGGTGTAGGCATACGCGACCTCGGCGTCCACGTACAGGTATGGCAGATCGTCGAACAGCGTGAAGGTGAAAGTCAAATCGCTGGTATATTCGCCGTGCGGGGTCTGCATCGGGATAGAGGTTTTCATCCGGACACGCTGCAGGCCATCCCAATGTTCGCCTTCCAGGGGAAGGAATGTGAAATGTCTCGCCGGGTAAACTGTCGGGCGTTTGCGGGTCCTGTATGAAATGAACGGACGCAGGAAATCCGGACCGCCGAGTTCGGTCCCCAGATACTTGAACGATTCGAGGCCGTGTTGCGGAGAGAAGGAAATATCCAGCCACCGGTTTGCAAGACGCGTCGCCGGCTGCAGAGATTGGAGAACAGCAGGCGGGGCGGGACGGAGCCGCAAGCGGGTCGGCGCGCCCGGGCCGAGTGCAGCCACGAAGCGCACCTCGCCGCGCCGCCGTCCATCGGGCAGGGAGGCCGTCCCGGTCAAAGACGCCCGCCGGGGCGTCCCGTCTGCGACCTCCAGGCGCACGGCTTCGACCCCCGGCGGCAAGATGACCGGCAGGCGCAAGGCACACCGCCCGGCCGGGACGGGCAAGTCGCGCCCCGGCGGCGCAGCGACCAGTTCGAATTCATACAGAACATCATCGGCAGGCGGCGGGGCAACCGCTTTCCAGGCGCGGACAGCCTGCCGTTCGGCCTGTTCGGCGCGCTCGGCCGCCCCGCCTAGGATGGCGACGGCCCGCGCCTGGCGCTCCTCGTTGATGACCGGCGTAGACATGCCGAAATGCGTTGTGCTCAACCCAATCAGCCGCCGGAAGAAGGACGACTCCCTCCCCTCCCAGAGAGCCGCGCGCAGGTCTAGGCCGGCGCGGGCAGCCAGAGTATCGGCGCGTAGCGAGGCCAGGCGCGAACGTTCGAGCAGCGTCCAGGTGGTCAGACTGGCATATTTCTCGGCCCAGGAATAGTTGCCATCGAATGCGCCGTCGGCCAGGTCCTGGCGGACGAGCACTTGCCCCTGCGGGGAATGCGCCGCCAAGTACTCAGACGGGACAGTGAACGCGGCCCAGGGATATTTGTTCACCAGAGCAATGTATTCCTCCAGTCCGCCGGTATTCGGGAACCAGGAAAAGGCGCGAGGCAGTTTGACCGGCAGCCAAGTCTCCAGGTCGGCGTCTTCGTTGAGGTGAATCAGCACATCGGATTGGATTTCGCCGCGCAGTTGACGCGCGTGCAGGTCGAGCATCAGGTTTTCCAGCGAGGCGAACTCGAACACGTCGGCCGCCCCCAGACAGGGAAAGACGAGCAGCAGCGGCTGGTCTTCACGCGAGTGATACCAGAACGGATTGAAACGCTGCGCCATCGGCAGGGCAGGGACAAACGCTGCCAGGGTGTTAAACGGAACGAGAGCGTAGTAGAGCAGCAGACCGTCCACGCCGCACTCTTTGAGAACCTGCTCCTGGCCGGTGGTGAACATACACTCCTGCGGGCGATAGAAGGGGGCAACCTGGCCGAAGAGTTGCCGCAGGCCGCTGCCCCAGGGGTTTTCGATGGCCCAGGCTACCGCGGCGCGGAACTCGTCGCGGGTGGCGGCATGGTTGGCGCCGTTGTTGAATGGACCGAGCACGATCTCATCTTGCCCGGCTTCGACGCGGGCGCGTATCCGCTCCAGGATGTCGGGGCAGTGTTTCGGCAGGATTTCCTGAAAGGTCCAGTACACCTCGGTATCCCAGTAGCCGCGCGCCTGCTTTCCGGCGGCGTTGGCGCGGTCGAGGATGTCCAGCACGCCGCGGATGACGCGCATATCCGTGCCGAAGCCGGCCTCATCGGGCGTGTCGCCGCGCCACGAGTGGTAGAAGTTGATGTGAAAGCCAAGAGTGACGTACACTTTGTAGTCCATGCTGCCTCCTCGGATTGCTTGGCATAAAAGGGAACGCCCTGGCCCGCCAAGCCATGGCCAGAAAAGTTGCCGGGCCAAAACACAGAACCTGTGAAATTATGACCGTATCTTTCATTTTTGGGTAGAGGGGATAGGCAATCCGCGCCGCATTTGCTCAAAAAATGTTATAATATATATACATGAAACTGACTCTCGATTCTTCCAGTCCCCTGCCTCTCTACTATCAGATCCGCGAGCAACTGCGCGCCCGCATCCTCTCCGGCGAAATGCGCCCGGGCGACCCGCTGCCCGGCGAGGCAGACATCTGCGCCGAGACAGGCGTCTCGCGCATGACTGCCCGCCAGGCGCTTTCCCAACTGGCCAGCGAAGGCCTGGTGGTGCGCCAGCGCGGCCGCGGGACGTTTGTTGCTGTACCCAAAGTCAAGTTGCCGGGTCTCCACAGCCTGGGCATGAATTACAGCCAATTCCTCCAGCAGGTCGGCATCACAGCAGAGACGCGTATCTTGCAGCAGGAATTGGTTGCCGCCTCGCCGGAACTGGCTTCCGCGCTGCGCATACCTCCCGGCAACACAATCGTGCGCTTGGTCCGTCTGCGTCTGGCTGGCGGAGAGAAGATGGCAATTGAGACGTCCCATCTTCCTGCCCAGCGCGCCCCCGGCCTGGAAAGGCTCGACCTGACCAATCTCAGCCTGCGCAGCGTTCTGGAGCAACGCTACGGTCTGCATCTGGCCTATGCAATTGACGAATTGGAAATCTCGATTGCCGGCCCATACGAGGCCGGTTTGTTGCAAATTGGCGAAGGAGCGCCGGTGGCGCTTGTCCACAGCGTGAACTACTTGGCCGATGATATTCCTCTGCTGGTCAACCACATCGTCCACCGCGGCGACCGATTCCGCGCCGTTCTGCACCGCTCCCATTCCTCATAAACTTTCTTGTTCGACTCTCGCAGGTTTTCAGATGTCTGAACTCATCTCACGCAATCCGGCAAACGGAGAAGAATTGGGTAGAGCGCCCATCTACACTCCCGAACAGGTGCGGGCCGCCGTGCAAGCGGCGCGCGGCGCGCAAACCGGCTGGGGGCAAGCGAGCCTCCGGCAACGCCTCCAAGAATTGAAGCGCCTGAGCCGTGTCTTGGTCGAACAGGCCGATGCCATCGCCCGGCTGATTGCCGTCGAACAGGGCAAGAACCAGATCGAGGCCTACGGCGAGGTGATGACCGTCCTGGAATTGCTGCATTTCTATCAGCGCAACGCCGCCCGGATCCTGCGCCCCCGGTCCGTTTCGCCGCGACTGGGGGCTTTGCGTTCGCACCGCATCATCCCCCGGCCGCGCGGCGTGGTGGGCGTCATCTCGCCCTGGAACTATCCGGTGACGCTGAGCATGGAACCGTTGATTGCTGCGCTCGTGGCGGGCAATGCGGTCGTGCTCAAGCCTTCGGAATATACCTCACTGATTGGCCTGAAGATCGGTGAACTGGCGCGTCGGGCCGAATTGCCCGACGGATTGGTGCAAGTGGTGACCGGCGACGCCTCCACCGGGCAGGCGCTGATTGCCGCCGGAATTGATAAACTGGTCTTTACCGGCAGCGTCGCTAACGGACGCAAGGTGGCTGCCCTGGCCGGAGAATATCTCGTCCCGCTGACACTCGAACTGGGCGGGAAGGACGCCGCCATTGTCCTGGCAGATGCCGACCTGGAGCAGGCCGCCGAGGGCATCCTGTGGGGCGCGCTGCTCAACGCCGGACAGGCCTGCCTGGCAGTCGAGCGGATCTATGTTGAGCAAGCCGTAGCCGAGGCCTTCATCCAGAAACTGACCGAAAAGGCCGCCCGCCTGCGGGTTGGGCCTTCCACCGACCCCAACCACGATGTCTGCGCCATCACGACCGAGGCGCAACAAAACATCCTCAAGCAGCAAGTGATGGAGGCCAGAGCCAAAGGCGCGCAGGTACTGCTCGGCGGCGACCCGCTTCCCGGTCCGGGACGCTTCTTCCCGCCGACTATCCTGGTAAACGTTAATGATGAAATGAGTGTCATGCGCGAGGAAACCTTCGGTCCGATCCTCCCCGTCCGTGTGGTGCGGGACGCCGAGGAAGCCATCCGGCTTACCAATGCCAGCCCCTACGGCCTGACGGCCAGCCTCTGGACGCGCGACCTGCGCCGCGGCCGTCAACTGCTGACCCGCCTGGAGGTCGGCGACGCCGCCCTCAACGACCACGGCACGTCCAGCGGTCACGCCGAGATCGGCTGGGGCGGCTGCAAGGCCAGCGGCTACGGCAAGACGCGCGGCGAAGAGGGTCTGCGCGAGATGGTCATCTGGCAACATATCTCCTGGCCGCGCCTGGGCGGTCAACTGATGGGTTTCCCCTATTCGGCAAAGAAAGTAAACTTGGTGCGCACATTGATCAAGGTTCTGTTCGGCAATTGGCAGGAACGGCTCAGCCTCTTTAGAAGCCGTGAAAGAAAGGGATAAATGGCAAAATATTTGATGGGACTAGATGTGGGCGGCGGCGGAGGGCGTTGCCTCATCGTCAACGCCGATACCGGCGAGACGTGTGGCGTCTTCCGCCCCTGGGCGACGACGCCAGACCCCGAGGTTGGCGGCTTTGCCTACCGAATGGACCCCGACGCGCTGTGGGCTGTCCTGTGCGAGACGACTCGTGAAGTCCTGCAACAGGCCGGCGTCCAGCCATCCCAGGTGGTTGGAATTGCTACCGCCAGCATGCGCCATTCGACGGTCGTTCTCGACCGGAACGGAGGTGTCCTGTTGATGGCGCCCAACCGCGACGCCCGCGCTTCTGCCCAGGGCATGCAGTTGGCCGCCGAGCGCGGCGAGGAAATTTACCGCCTCAACGGTCACTTCCCCACCCCGATCTTCCTGGGTGCCCGCCTGCTGTGGCTCAAGGAAAATGAACCGGAGGCTTTTCGCGCAACGGCATGGGCGATGAGCCTGAGCGACTGGGCCGGCTACCGCATGACCGGCGAGGCGGTCAGCGAATACGCCCAAGCAGGCGAGAGCCTGCTGCTCGATCTGAAGACGCGCAAGTGGTCGGCTCCCCTGCTGAAGTCGCTCGGCTTGCCCGAGAAGATCTTGCCCCCGCTGAAGGCCGCCGGCTCGAGACTCGGCAAACTGACCAAACAAGCCGCCGCCGACCTGGGACTGCCGCCCGGCCTACCGGTGGCAGTCGGCGGGCCGGATACGCAATGCGGCCTGCTTGGCGCGGGCGTCCTCGCCGGCGGCGCAGTCGGCGTCATTACCGGCACCACCACCCCCATCCAACTGGTGACCGCCCAGCCGATTTTCGTCCCTGAGATGAACTTGTGGACCGGCCTGCACGTCATCCCCGGCCTGTACGTGCTGGAGAGCAACGCCGGGCAGATGGGCGCCACGCTGGAATGGCTGGCGCGGCTGGTCTTTCCCGACGCCCCCAACCCGGTCGCCCGGCTGGTCGCCGAGGCGGAGGCCTCGCAACCCGGAGCGCACGGCATGGTCTCGACCATCGGGGCGGCCATCTTCAACGCCGCCGCCATGAGCCTGCCGGTAGATACCCTGACCTTCTCCACCGTGGCTGCCCGCCCGGCGGCCGAATCCCGCGCCGACCTGGCGCGTGCCGTCCTGGAAGGCATGGCCTACGCGGTGCGTGCCAATCTCGAACAGATTCTCGCCGCCAGCAGCGTGCAGGTCGAACGGGTACACGTGACCGGCGGCATCAGCCGCAGCGCCCTCTGGACGCGCCTGCTGAGCGACGTGCTTGGCCTGCCGGTGCAGGTCAGCAACTCGGTCGAGGCGACTGCCCTGGGCGCGGCCATCTGTGCAGGCGTGGGCGCCGGCTTGTTCCGCGACCTGGTCTCTGGGGCGAGGAAGTTGGAACGCAACGCCCGGCAGCACCAGCCAGGGCCCGATTCGTCCGCCTATCAGCGCTTCTATGCCGACTGGCTGGAACTGACCAAAGCCCGCCGACCAGCGGACACCGCCGCCGCCGGTCAAATGATCGAGGCCATGCTGGAAACCCTGCCAAGCGGCGAGCAATCGGGAAATGTTCCGCCCGTGTCCTTCCGGCCCCGCATCTACATCAGCGCCGAAGTGGATGAAACTGCCCTGCAGCGCCTGCGTCAAATCGGCGAGGTGACCTACAAGCCCTACCGCACCGAAGGCATCCTGCTCACCGGCGATGACCTGGTGCAGACCCTGAAAGGCTATCAGGTCTTCGTCACCGAGGTGGACATCGTGGACGCCGCGGCGCTGCTCGACCTGCCCGACCTGCGCCTGATTGTGGTCTGCCGCGGCAATCCGGTCAACATTGACCTGGAAGCCTGCACCCTGGCTAGGGTGCCGGTCGTCAACACCCCCGCCCGCAACGCTGACGCGGTGGCCGATTTGACAATCGCCTTCCTGCTCATGCTGGCGCGTAAACTACAGCCGGCCTCGGCCTTCCTGCGTCAGCCCGGCGGGGAGGCTGGCGACCTGGGACGCATGGGCCAGGCGCACGAGGAATTCCTCGGCCTGGAACTCTGGCGCAAGACGATCGGTCTGGTCGGCGGCGGGGCGATTGGGCGCAAGGTCGCCGCCCGCCTGCTGCCCTTCGGGGCGCGGCTGCTCCTCTATGACCCCTTCCTGAGCGAAGACCAGGCAGCGCGCTTGGGCGCCGAAAAGGTCAGCCTGGAACGCCTGCTGGCCGAGAGCGACTTCATCAGCCTGCACGCCCCGGTCACCGAGGAGACGCGCGGGATGATGAACGCGGCGGCCTTCGCCCGCATGAAGCCCGGCGCCTTTCTGGTCAACACCGCCCGCGCCGCCCTGGTGGACGAAGCCGCCTTGCTCGAGGCGCTCCGCTCTGGAAAACTGGGCGGTTATGCTGCGGATGTCTTCGCGGTCGAACCGCCTGCCGCCGATGACCCGCTGCTGGCCTTCCCGAACGTGATCGCCACGCCGCATATCGGCGGCAACACCCTCCAGGTCGCCGCCCATCAGGGCGAAATCATCCTGGATGAATTGTCCTGCCTGCTGGCCGGGCGCCGACCGCGATACCTGCTCAACCCGTCTGCGATGGACGCCTTCCGCTGGAGCGGCCCGCGTCAGCAGGACGAAACCGGACTACGCCGGCGCCGCGCCGCTCCCGGCCCGGGCGTCACCGACCTGGAAGTCGCCGCTCAGCAGGAAAAGGCCGCTCCCCCTCCGACCGCCTCTCAACCGACTCCTGCTCTCTCTGAAGAGGTGCAAAACATGGACACGAACGACACCCGCCAGAAAATGATTGCCATCCTCAAGGAATTCACCGCCCGCGTCGCCGCCGACCCCGAGATGGCTGAGTTTGCCAAAGGCAAAAATGTCGTCTTTTCCTTCACGGTCAAAGATCTCGACCAATCTTTCTACCTGGCCTTCGTCAACGGGCAGGTGGCCGCCGGGCTGGATGCGCCGCCGCGCGAGCCGGACGTGAAACTGAAGATGGCCGCCGACATCCTGGATGGCATGTTCACCGGACGCGTCAATGCCACCAAAGCCGCCACCAGCGGCAAACTGTCCTTCAGCGGCGATACCGGCAAGGCAATGGCCTTCATTCGCATCCAGGGACAGATGTCGCGGCTCTATAGCGAGGCGCGTCAGAGGATGGGCGACCCGGGTGACCTGACCCGCCTGAACGCCGCCCCTGTCTCAACACCGGCTCCCGTCCCTGCCATGCCTCCTCCGTCCGAACGCAAGGAGACACCTGGGTACGCTGCTCCTCTCATCCACAAGGTCGGCGACGTACGCGACGAAATTCTGATGGTCACCAACGAACTCTACGCCAGGGGAATGATCACCTCCACCGGCGGCAACGTCAGCGCCCGCTGCGACGACAATCCGAACGAAATCTGGATCACCCCCAGCGCCATCTTCAAGGGCGATCTGCGCCCCGACATGATGGTGCGGATTGACCTGGACGGACGCATCGTGCGCGAGACAGCCTACAGCGCCTCCAGCGAGCGCCGCGTCCACTGCGCCATTTACCGGACCATGCCCGAGGTGCAGGCCGTCATCCACAGCCACGCTCCGTATGCCACCCTGATGGCCCTGACCGGCCTGAAATTTCGCCCCATCTCGACCGAGGCGGCTTTCTTTGGGGAGATTCCGGTCGTGCCGTTCATCATGCCGGGCACCGACGAACTGGGTGAGGCGGTGGCCGCCGCCATGCAGCAGCACGGGATTGCCGTCCTGATGCAGAATCACGGCCTGGTGGTGGCCGGTTCCAGTCTGCGCCGGGCGGCAGACATGACGGAAATCATCGAGGTCACCGCCCACAAACTGATCACCTGCCGTCTGCTGGGCGTCGAGCCGCCTCTGCTCCCCGAGGAAGCGGTCAAGACCCTCAAGGAAATCGGCGCCAGTATCGCCTGAGAGTGCAACGTTGAGAGCCGAATGAGACTCGCCACCTGGATAGACTCCCCTCTTCTTTGGTTCTTCCTGGGGGTTCTGGCAACGGTCTTGGTCGGTGTGGGGCTGACCCTGCACCTGACCCATGCGTTCCAACGAAGGAAGGGGCGAACCGACTACTCGCCCATCCTCCATATTCACACGCCAGCCGAAGCCGAGGCTGTACGCGCCCGGCTGATTTCTTTCCTGTTCGACTCGCCCTTCCTCCCTGACATATTTCCCGAAATCACACCGGACGGCCTGAAAATCCAACTCAAGAACGGATTCGATTCGCTGGCTACGGTCTATCCCCCTGCCAAGCCAAACAAGGCGCTGGTCATCTACCATACCGGCCACGAAGGCTATACCGGCCGCGACCTGGCCGCCATCCGCACGTTCCTGCGCGCCGGTTATCTTGTCTGGCGGCTGGATATGCCTCTCCTGGGGGCCAACCGTAGCGAGGTCGGCGTGACCCTGGCAGAGGCCGGCAAAGTGTTCATTCGCCAGCATCGCCAGTTTGCCTATCTCGACGAACTGACGCCAGGCTCGCCGCTGCGTTACTTTATTGAGCCGGTCGTGGCGCTGGTCAATCAGGCGCAGTTGCAGGGCTATCGCGACATTTTTGCTGTCGGCCTCTCCGGCGGCGGCTGGACGGTCCAAGTGGCGGCAGCCGTGGACGTCCGCATTCGTGCCAGTTACCCGGTGGCCGCAGGGGTGCCGCTTGGTCTGCGTTTCGATCGCGAGCGCAGGAACTGGGGCGATTGGGAGGAGAATCTGCCGGCGTTACAGCGAATCGCCGGATTCGAAGACCTGTCCATTCTTGGCGCAGCAGGCAGATCACAGATTCAGGTATTGAACGAGTTCGATCTGTGCTGTTACAACGAGCCGCGTTACCGCATCTACGCGCCCGCCATCTGTCAGGTGGTCGAGTCACTGGGCGGACATTTCGCGGTCCACTGGTCACGCGGCGAGTTCCTGCACCGCGCCAACCCGGCCGCCCTGGAGGTCATCCTGGCCGACATGTCTTGCCGGAGAACGCCATGACCAACATCCCTCTCGTTCTCCTGCTCGGCATCCTCTCGACCCTCCAGACCCACCTGGCCAAGGCGCTCGAACGCCAGGGCATCGAGGTCTTCGACCAAATCAAAGCCAGGCTGCAAAAGAGCAGTCAGCCGGTCGAGGCAGGTCTGAAGAAGCCGATTATCTATACGATTGGCATCGTGCTCAACAACACGCTCTTCATCTGGCCCATCCTGGCGCAGCCCTATGGCCCGCCGGCGCTGTTCAGCAGCATGTTCGGGGTCGGACTGGTCTTCCTGATGACCTATGCCGCAGTGGTGCTGAAGGAACCCATCCACCGCCGCGAGGTGGCGGGAGCGGCGGCCATCCTGCTGGGCACGCTGGGAATCGGCTACGACAACCTCATCCGCGCCGAGACGCTCGACCGCTTCACCATGAACCTGACGACTTTTTTCTTGGCCCTGGGCATCTGGCTGGCATTCGGCTTGACCTTCGTTTTCGCCGGCAATCGTTCGCGTAACCTGCGTCTGATGGCGGTGGCTTTCGGGATCCTGGCCGGAAGCCTGGGCAGTCTCGATCCCTTTCTCAAAGGCATCGGACAGAATTACGGCGGGGCCTCCGGCCTCCTGCCGTCCAGCGTCATTGGAGGCGTCATCTTTGGCGCTTCGTTTGTGATCGGTTTTTTGGCTTTCGTGTTGACCCAGATTGCCTTTGTCAAAAAAGTACGCGTCAGCCTGCTCGTGCCGGCCTACAACGCCGCCTTTATCAGCCTGCCGGTGTTCTGGCAACGGATTCTTCTGCCAGATTACCGCTTGACCTGGCTGATCCTGCTCAGCCTGGCGCTCATCCTGTACGGCGTGGCCGCCATCGGTGCGGTGGGCAGACGAAACCGCGAAAAAAATGTCGTATAGTTGCATTTATAAGAAAGGAGATTGCCATGCTCTACCCGTATCCGACCCCTTCCCGCAACCTCCTCGACCTCTCCGGCCTGTGGGACTTCCAGCCCGACCCGGACGAGACCGGCGAAGGGCGCGGCTTCATGAACGCCCTGCCGCAGCCGCGTCCCCTGGCCGTGCCCGGCTCGTGGAACGAACAATACGCCGACTTGTTCGACTACTTCAAGGCCGGCTGGTACCTGCGGCGGGTTGTCCTCCCTGCCGCCTGGAAAGGTCAGCGCATCTTCCTGCGGGTCGGCTCGGCCAACTATCGAGCCGTCGTCTGGGTCAACGGCCAAAAGGTCGGCGAACACGAGGGCGGACATCTGCCCTTCGCCTTCGAAATCACCTCCCTGGCGCGCTTCGGCGAGGAGAACACCTTTGCCATCCTGGTCGAGAATCATCTGCGCCCCGACCGCGTTCCCTCGGGTGGGATGAATGCGGTAGATATCGAGATTACTCAGGGCTATCCCGACACCAGTTTCGACTTCTACCCCTATGCCGGCCTGCACCGTCCGGTCGTCCTTTATACCGTCCCGAAGGATTTTATCGAGGATGTGACCGTTGTCACACGGCGGGACGGCGACTCCGTCCGGGTGAAGGTGACCGTGCAGGTGAACGGCAAACCGGCGCGGGGGCGGGTCGTCCTGGCGGGCGGCGGGAGCCGCAACGAGGCCGGGCTGCAATTCCGCGACGGGGTCGGGACGGTCGAATGGAACCTTGCCTCCGCCCGCCTGTGGTCTCCCGACGATCCGTTCCTCTACGATCTGACCGTCTCGGCGGGCGAGGATGTCTACACCCTGCCGGTCGGCCTGCGGACGGTCGAGGTGCGCGGCAAGGAATTCCTGCTGAACGGCAAGCCGGTCCAATTCAAGGGCTTCGGCCGCCACGAGGATTTCTACGCCAGCGGGCGCGGCCTCAACCTGCCCCTGCTGGTCAAGGATTACGACCTGCTGCGCTGGGTGGGCGCCAACTCGTACCGCACCTCGCACTACCCCTACTCCGAAGAAGAAATGATGATGGCCGACCGGCGGGGCTTGCTCATCATTGATGAGATTCCGGCCGTCAGCCTGCTGTTCGAAGACGAGGCCAACGTGGCCCAGCGCAAGGCCATCTGCCTGCGCATGATCGAGGAACTGATCGCCCGCGACAAAAACCACGCCGCGGTGGTGATGTGGTCGGTCGGCAATGAGCCGTTGACGCCCAACCTGATCGGCCGCTTGACAGGCCAGGACACCAGTCCCCTGCCGCAGTATTCGCTAGACTTTTTCCGCGATCTGATGAGCCGTGCGCGTGCGCTTGACCCCACCCGCCCCGTGACGCTGGTCGGGCGGATGGGCGCGCCGCTCGAATGGCAGACGTTTGCCGATGTCATCTGCGTCAACCGCTACTGGGGCTGGCACGAGCAGGGCGGGCGTCTGGAGCGCGCTCTAGCCATCCTCGACCAGGAACTCGACCTGCTCTATGAAACCTTCAACAAGCCGATTCTCCTGAGCGAGTTCGGCGCCGATGCGCCCGCCGGCCTGCACAGCCAGCCTGCTCTGATGTGGTCGGAAGAATACCAGGCTGAGTTGATTCGCGGCTACTTGGAGGTCGCCGGTCGCAAAGATTTCGTCATTGGCGCGCACGTCTGGAACTTCGCCGATTTCCAGTCGGTGCAGTCCACGCGGCGGGTGGGCGGCATCAATCAGAAAGGCGTTTTCAGCCGCGACCGGAAGCCTAAATTGGCGGCGCATGTCTTGCGCCAACTGTGGCGCGGCGAAGGAACTGCAACAACGCAGGGTGCCCCGTCCCTCGCTGCCGAACAGGCCGCGTTGGCTGCACCGCGGCCCCCCGCGCCGGACGCAGCGCCCGCCAGTGAACTGCGCGCCTTGCTGGAGGGCGTCGCCCGCCGCCTGGACGGGACAAGACCCGGCCTGACGACTACCCTCAAGTTCGACTTCAGCCCAGAGGGCATCTACCGCTTTGTGATTGTGGACGGGCGGGTGACCCTGGCCGAGGGCGACGGCGAAGCGGTCGCCTGGGTGACGATGCAAGCCGAGACCGCCCTGAAAATCTTCAGCGGCAAACTCAACCCGATGGCCGCCGTCATCGCCGGACGCATCAAGGTCGGCGGCGACCTGAAAGCCCTCTCCATCCTCAAAGACTTCTGACCTCTCTGCCCGACTCCTCGACCATCCGACTATCCGACTCCCATGCTCCACCCCGACCGCCTCTTCGCCCCCGACCGAACCCGCCGCGCCCTGGCGCGCCGACTCTACGAGAGCGCCAAAGACCTGCCCATCGTCTCCCCGCACGGACACGTCGACCCGCGCCTGTTCGCCGACCCGCAAGCCGCCTTCGGCTCGCCTGCCGACCTGTTCATCTTCCCCGACCACTATGTGACCCGCATGCTCTATTCGCAGGGCGTCCCGCTCGAAAGCCTGGGCATTGCGCCGGCCGACGGCGGAAGCGTGGAAAGGGACCCTCGCGCCATCTGGCGTCTCTTCTGCACCAACTTCCACCTCTTCCGCGCCACCCCCTCCGGCCTCTGGCTGCGGCACGAATTGAGCCAGGTCTTCGGAATTGACGACACCCCCTCCGCTGCCAACGCCGACCGACTCTATGACGAGATCGCCGAAAAACTCGCCCGCCCCGAATTCTCCCCGCGCGCCCTGTTCGCGCGCTTCAATATCGAAGTCCTGGCGACCACCGATGCGGCGACCGATACGCTCGAACATCATCGGGCCATCCGCGCCTCCGGCTGGGGCGGGCGCGTCCTCCCCACCTTCCGCCCCGACGGCCTCGTCAACCTGGACACGCCCGGCTGGCGCAAGAACCTCGAAGCCCTGAGCGCCGTCAGCGGCGTGGAGGTCACGGACTACGCCTCCTTCCTGCGCGCCCTGGAAGCGCGGCGGGCCTTCTTCAAGGCGATGGGCGCCACCGCCACCGACCACGCCGCCCTGACCCCCGTCACCGCCGAACTCTCCCCCCAGGAAGCAAACACCATCTTTCAGCGCGCCCTGCGCGGCCAAGCCGATGCTGCTGACGCCGCCCGCTTCACCGCCCACATGCTGATGGAAATGGCACGCATGAGCATCGAGGACGGCCTGGTCATGCAACTGCACCCGGGTTCGTTCCGTAACCACAACCGTCTGCTCTTCGAGCGCTTCGGCCCCGACCGCGGCGCCGACATCCCCATCCAAACCGAATACACCCACAGCCTGAGGCCCCTCCTGAACAAGTACGGCAACGACCCGCGTCTGACGTTGATCATCTTCACCCTGGACGAGTCCACCTACGCCCGCGAACTGGCGCCCCTGGCCGGGCATTATCCGGCGCTCAAACTCGGCCCGCCCTGGTGGTTCCACGACAGTTGGAACGGCATGCAGCGTTACTTCGACCAGGTGATGGAAACCGCCGGCCTCTACAACACCGCCGGCTTCAACGACGACACGCGCGCTTTCTGCTCCATTCCAGCGCGGCACGACCTCTGGCGGCGCGCCTGCGCCGACTGGCTGGCCGGCCTGGTCGCCCGTCACATCGTGGACGTGGATGAAGCCCACGAGATGATGATCGAACTGGCCGTTGGTCTGGCCAGGCGGGCTTATAAACTATAGCCAGAAACTACGCCTCACGATTCATGCTCACTCCCCTCGGTCTCTACCCCTCCTTCGGTTTCGGCGACCGGCTCGGCCTGGCCACCCCCGGCCATATCGCCGCCCTCCGCGCTTCGTCCCTCGCGTTCTTGCCCGTCTTCGCCCAGCAATCCGTCCGCGAGAACACCCGCACCGGCCGAACCCCGCAGCAGGTGCTAGACGACGCCCGCCGTGCTGTCGAAGCCGCCGGCTGGGATGGCCCCTGGGGCGCCGACGCCGACCATCTCAAGTCGCTCGACGACCTGCCGCCCTTCGTCCAGGCTGGGTACACCTGCTACACCGTTGACCCCGGCGACTACGTTGACCCCGCCGCCGACGCCGATCCACTGCCGATCCTGCAAGAGAAAGCGTCTTCCCTGAATGTGGAGGAAGCGAAAGCCCTCTACCTCCACACCCAACCCTATCCGGCTGCCGAACCGTTCGACGAAGCAACGCTCCTGCGGGCGCTGGTCAAATACGGCCGCGCGGTCCAGCATGTGGCAGCCATGTACCGCCGCCTGCGCCAACTCCTGCCTACAGACTTCGATTTCGAGGTCTCAGTGGATGAGACAGCCGTCCCCACCACGCCATGGGAGCACTTTTTCATCGCCAGTGAATTGATCCGCGCCGGCGTCCGCTTCACCGGCCTGGCGCTGCGCTTCCCCGGCCGCTTCGAAAAGGGCGTGGACTACCTCGGCGATTTGACCGCCCTGGACGGTGAATTGGCACGCCATGCCGCCGTCGCCGACCATTTCGGCACCTACAAAATCAGCCTGCACTCCGGCTCGGACAAATTCAGCCTCTACCCTCTGCTGGTCCGGCATTTTGGCAGGCGCATCCATGTGAAGACGGCAGGCACCTCATATCTGGAAGCGTTGCGCACCCTGGCCCAGGTCTCCCCGGCGCTCTTCGAACGAATCTGGGCGCTGGCCCTGGAACGTTACCCGATTGACCGCGCCACCTATCACGTCTCGGCAGACCCGCGCCAGGTCCCGCCCGACCTGCCCCTGCCTGCCCTGCTGGATGACTTCCACGCCCGTCAGATTTTACACGTCACCTATGGCTCGGCGCTGGCCGTCTTTGGCCCCCAAATCAAAGCCTCGCTGACCCAACACGCCGAAGCCTACCGGATGAATGTGCAAAGACACTTTTGCAAACATCTGGACTTATTGAAGTAAACTTGTTGTCCGGCAATCAACCGGCCAAATCTGCCTCTTCGGGCGATCGTTTGGCCGTCAGCGGTTAAAATCTACGTTGGAGGCCCCCCATGCCCGATTTCGACATGACCGACAAAGTCGCCGTTGTCACCGGTGGAGCCGGCGTGCTGTGCTCCGCCATGTGCCGGGAACTGGCCGCCAGGGGAGCACAGGTAGCCGTTCTGGACCTAAACGAAGCCGCCGCCCAGGCCCTGGCCGCCGAACTCGGCCACCGGGCGCTCGGCCTGGCCTGTGACGTACTCGACCGCCCGAGCGTCGAAGCCGCGGCGCGGCAAGTTCTCTCTGCCTTTGGCCGTATTGACATCCTCATCAACGGAGCCGGCGGCAATCATCCCCAAGCCACCACCTCGCCGCAACGCCCCTTCTTCGACCTACCTCCGGAGGCCCTCCGTTGGGTCTTCGACCTGAATCTGCTGGGAACGATTCTGCCCTCTCAGGTCTTCGGCAAGATCATGGCGGAGCAGGAACACGGCGTCATCCTGAACATCGCCTCGATGAACGCCTTCCGCCCGCTGACGCGCATCCCGGCCTACTCAGCCGCCAAAGCCGCAGTAAACAACTTCACCCGGTGGCTGGCCGTCCACATGGCGCAGGAATACAGCCCAGACATCCGCGTCAACGCCCTTGCCCCCGGTTTCTTCCTGACCGAGCAAAACCGCTACCTGCTCGTTGACCCCCAAACCGGCGACCTGACCGCGCGCGGCCGGCAAATCCTCGCCCACACCCCGATGAACCGCTTCGGAGTCCCCGAAGACCTGCTCGGCGCTATGCTCTGGCTGGTCTCGCCTGCCTCGGCGTTCGTCACCGGCGCGGTCGTGCCGGTAGATGGGGGATTCTCGGCTTTCAGTGGCGTCTAGGAGCAGGACATGTTGCTCGCCCAGGCCATCGCTCCGCCGGGTCAGGCGCTTACGCAAGGCGCCATCCAGCGCACCTTAGGCACCGCCCTGGAGCGGCGTTTTAGCAACCAGCGCCTGCTCGTCCTGATTCCCGACCACACCCGCACCCTGCCGCTGCCCCTGCTCTTCCGCCTGCTGGTCGAGATTTTGCACGACGCCCGGCAAGTAGATTTCATGGTCGCCCTGGGGACTCACCCGCCATTGAGCGCAGAAAGCCTGAACGAACTGGTCGGCATCTCGGCCAAAGAACGGGCTTCCACGTACAAACATGTCAAACTGCTCAACCACGCCTGGGATGACCCCTCCGCCCTGGTGGCGCTGGGGACGATGGAACAGGATGAAATCCGCGCCCTGGCCGGGGCGTGCTGGCACCCCTCCATGCCGGCGCGCGTTGAGATTCGCTTGAACCGCGCCGCCCTGGAGCACGATCACCTCCTCATCCTCGGCCCGACGTTCCCGCACGAAGTGGTCGGCTTTTCAGGCGGGGCCAAGTACCTCTTCCCGGGCATCTCCGGCCCGGAGATGATCAACGCCACCCACTGGCTCGGCGCCCTGGCCGGCGTGGTCGGGACGATTGGCATCAAAGAGACCCCCGTCCGCGCCATGATTCACGCTGCCGCCGAACGGCTCTCCACGCCGATCACCCTCCTTGCGCTGACGGTCGAGGGCGAGGCGCTCTCCGGCCTGTTCATCGGCGACTACCTCTCGGCCTGGAGCGCCGCCGCCGACCTTTCGGCTCAGCGTCACATCCGCTGGTGCGAGCGCCCTTACCGGCGAGTCCTCTCTTGCGCTCCGGCCATGTACGATGAACTCTGGACGGCTGCCAAGGCGATGTACAAACTGGAACCGGCCGTGGCCGTCGGCGGCGAGGTCATCATCTACGCGCCGCATCTGGCAGAGGTCAGCCGCGTCCACGGCAAATACATCTACCAAATCGGCTACCACATCTTGGATTACTTCCTGGCCGATTGGGAGCGCTTCAAGCACATCCCGCTTGGCGTACTGGCGCACAGCACCCATCTGCGCGGCTCGGGGCGCATGGAAAACGGGCAAGAGCAGCCGAACGTGCGCGTCACCCTCGCCAGCCGCCTCCCGCCCGAAGACTGTGCCCGCCTGAACCTGGGCTACCTAGACCCGGCTTCCGTCAAGGTGGACGAATGGAAAAACCGCGAGCCTGAAGGCTGGCTCTACGTCCCCAAGGCGGGTGAAATTTTATATCGCACCCGCTAGGACAGGCTTCCAAGCCTGTCCTTGAGCAGGCGAACAGGCAACCATGTCCCTCGAATCCGTGCTCCTCTCCCATTTTGCCCGTTACCCGGCCATGCAACTGGCCGACCTGTACAAACTCGTCCATCAGGCTGCCCTGGGCAGCGAACACGCCGTCGGCGACGTCCAGGCTGCCCGCCACCGCCTGACCGGCGAACTGGCTGCACTGGGCGCAGGCCCGGCCGAACCGCTCTTCGACCCGCTCCACGAGGAGACCGGCATCCTGCGCGTCCATCTGCGCCCCTACCTCGCTTCCGGCAAGGACCCGGAACTCCTGCTGCAAGCCTTCCTCCGCACCGCCAGCGAATGGCACGGCGACCCGCAAACCCTCGAGCGATACTGGCAGGCAGCCGCCCACCTGAGCCGCTTTCCGCCTGCTGAAATGGAAACGTTTATCCAATCCCTGCGCGCCCAAAATTTCCCGGCTGTTCACCACTCGCCCGAATACAAGCGCCTCTACTGCCCGGCCTATCGGATCATCTGGCAAGGTTTTTGTGATTTTTGAACATCCTCTACTCCGCAATCATTTCCGCAAACTTCGTACCATTCGTGAAATTCGTGGCTACCTCCCTCGAAAAGGAGACCTGTTATGGAAAGAGCCAATTTCGGCATCATCGGCCTGGGCGTGATGGGCTACCACCTCGCCCTGAACATCGAACGTCATGGCTTCTGCGTGGCAGGCTACGACCTGGATCCGGAAAAAGTGCGCCGCTTCAAATCAGAATCGTCCGGAAAAAACCTGATCGCCTGCGCGAAGCTGGAGGCCTTTCTCGCCGCCCTGGAACGTCCGCGCCGCATCCTGCTGATGGTCCCGGCCGGCCAGCCGGTGGAGGCGGCGATTGCCTCCCTCCAGCCGCGCCTGGGACGCGGCGATTTGATCATTGATGGCGGCAACTCCTTCTTCCTCGATACCGAGCGCCGCGCTGGCAAACTCGAAGCAGCCGGCCTGCTCTTCCTCGGTGCGGGCATTAGCGGCGGGGAGCAGGGAGCGCTTTGGGGGCCGGCCATCATGCCCGGCGGGACGCCGGCAGCCTGGGAACTCGCCCGGCCGGTCTTGGAGGCCATCGCGGCGCGGGTCGGCGACGAACCCTGCGTAGCCTACCTGGGGCCGCGCGGCGCCGGGCATTACGTCAAGATGGTACACAACGGCATCGAATACGGCGACATGCAGTTGATCGCCGAGTCCTACGACCTGCTCCACCGCGGCCTAGGACTGAACAACTCTCAACTACACGAAGTCTTTTCCGAATGGAACCGCGGCGAACTCGCATCCTACCTGATCGAAATCACCGCCAACATCTTCACCAAAATTGACCCCGAGACCGGCTCAGCCGTGCTCGACTTGATTCTGGACGAGGCCCAGCAGAAAGGCACCGGCAAATGGGCCAGCCAGAACGCCCTCGATCTCGGCGCCCCTACCCCGACCATCAACGCGGCAGTCGAAAGCCGCATCTTGTCGGCCCTGCGGGAGGAGCGCCTCGCCGCTTCTCAGGTCCTGGCCGGGCCCTCGCCGCTCCTCTCTGCCGCGCCCAAAACGGTCATTGCCCTCGTCCGCGACGCCCTCTACGCCGCCAAGATTTGCTCTTACGCCCAGGGCTTTGCCCTGCTGCGCCTGGCCAGCCGGGAATACGCCTACGAACTGATCTACAGCGACCTTGCCCGCATCTGGCGCGGCGGCTGCATCATCCGCGCCCGCTTCCTGGAGGACATCCGCCTGGCCTTTGAGCGCACCCCCGACCTGCCCAACCTGATGCTCGACCCCGATTTCGCCCGCGCCCTCAACGAACGGCAAGCCGCCTTGCGCAAGGTGACGGCCCTCGCCGCCGAAAGCGGCATCCCGGCCCTGGCCTTTGCTTCTGCGCTGGCCTACTACGACGCCTATCGCAGCGCCCGTCTGCCCGCCAACCTGACCCAGGCCCAGCGTGACTACTTTGGCGCCCATACCTACCGCCGCCTCGACCGCCACGGCGTATTTCACACCGATTGGTAAGTCAGATTGCCCACCCGCCTCCAACGACCCAGCCCCATTCGACCCACCTGCAGAAATCTAGACCCACGAAAGGAGCCAGCATGAAATACGGACTCAACCTGCCTTCCACCGGCGCCCTCGACCTGCTCGCTCTCGGCGCGCTGGTGCATCGCCTCGATCCCGGCGTTGTCCCTTTCCGCAAAGCGACCGAATGTGCCATCCACGTCAGCGGCGGGGAGTTCAATGTCGCCGCCAACCTCTCAGATTGCTTTGGCCTCAAAACCGGCCTGGCCACCGCTATGGTGAACTACCCGATCGGCGATCTGATTGCCGAGCGCGTCCGGGCGATGGGCGTCCGACCGTTCTATAAACATTTCACCCACAACGGCGTCAGCGGGCCAAACATGGCCACTGTCTATAGCGACCGCGGTTTCGGCGTACGCGCCCCGGTCGTGTTCTACAACCGCGCCAACGAAGCCGCTGCCCTGCTCAAGCCCGGCGACTTCGACTGGGCGGCCATCTTCGGTCAGGGCGTGCGCTGGTTCCACAGCGGCGGTATCTTTGCTTCCCTGTCCGAGACGACCGGCGAACTGATTCTCGAAGCCATGCAGGCCGCCAAAGCCGCCGGGGCCGTAACCTCCTTCGATTTGAACTACCGCGCCAAACTATGGAACGTTTGGGGCGGGCCGGAACGAGCGGGCGCCATCCTGCGCCGCATCGTCGCTCATGTGGACGTCCTGGTCGGCAACGAGGAAGACCTTCAACTCGGCCTCGGCATCCCCGGCCCTGAAGTGGTCGCCTCCAAACTCGATTCAAGCCTCTTTCTGGGAATGATCGAGAACGTGGTGGAGCAATTCCCGAACGTCAAGATCCTCGCCACCACCCTGCGTGAAGTCCGCTCGACCAACCGCCACGTCTGGGGCGCGGTGGCCTGGATAGACGGTCGGGCCTTCGTTTCCCCCACCTGCGAACTGGAGGTCTATGACCGCGTCGGCGGCGGGGATGGTTTCGCTGCCGGCTTCTTCTACGGCCTGCTGACCGGCGAAGCCGAACAGGAAGCCGTCAACCTGGGCTGGGCGCACGGCGCCCTGCTGACCACCTTCCCCGGCGACACCAGCATGGCCACCCTGGAGCAGGTGCGCGCCCTTGCCTCGGGCGGGTCGGCGCGGATTCAGCGTTAAAAAAGAATCCCTCGCCGCAATAGACAATTCCGTAAAAACCAGCGGCCCGGTTTTCCGGTATAATCGGGGCATGTCCCCTTCCGGCTCTTCCCCTGTCAAGACGATCCTGACGGTCATCCTGGTCTTGGCCCTGGCGATCGGAATCTGGATGGCCATGAATTGGTTCAATCAATCCATG